>JAFTXE010000052.1 GCA_017461745.1 Clostridia bacterium
GGGACAGTACCGCCGTTATATTTGCATTTGAGAGCGTTTTCTGTAAGACCTCTCAAAACCTTTTCGGATAATTCTGCTGAGTAATATTCAGCCATGCCTTCGAGCATAGATTCAAGAAGAATACCCTCAGCACCTTCGGATATAGCTTCGGTTGCTGACATAACGCGCACACCGTTCTTGCGGAGAATGCTCTTGTAGTGTGCCGAATCGTAGCGATTTCGCGCAAATCTGTCGAGCTTCCATACGATGACAACATCGAATTTTTTAGATGAACTGTCTTTAATCATTTTCTGAAAATTAGGACGGTTATCTGTCTTAGCGGATAAAGCTCTGTCTATATACGGTTCAAGTAACGTTATACCGTTTTTCTTCGCAAAGGCACTGCATTCACGAAGCTGACCCTCGATAGACTCCTCACGCTGATTGTCTGACGAATAGCGAGCGTATATAACACCTGTCATTTGTTCTCTCCTTTCGCTTCCCACTTGGTAAATTCCCGTTTTCCTTCCTCGCTTTGAAAATATGCAATAATATCCGGAAGAATAGCTTCCGCTAATGCCTCAATCTCATCGTCGGGGATACCTAATTCACCGCTTTTGTCTCTGAGTATTTCGATTATTCGATGAAGTAAAGTATCGTTATTGCTTGAATAATACAATATTCCGCTTTATTTACTTCGTAGCAAAGAAATAATTCTATTTAGTATTTCTTTCATTCTTTCTGTGTAAGTGATGTTCATAAAAAATCCTCCTTAAAGTTATTAAGGAGATTTTATCACAGAATGGAATTTAACACAAATGTATGAGAAAATATTTTAAAAATAACTTCTATGCAACTTTCGCAGAAGTTGCGTTTGCAGGGGGTATGGGGAACTCACTATATAAAAAAGAATTGTGATACCGTACGGATGATATCACAATTCAGAGCTTGCTAAGACTTGTAGACATTAAGAAAATGTAAGTGTACGGACAAAAGTTTGATAAAAAATATATAATCAATATACAAAAATAGAAAGCATTAAAAGAAGGGATGAAAACTACACCAAGAATAACGGAAAAGGGAAGTAAGAGAGCTGTAGATGTTTCTAAAAGGGTATTACAAGTAACTGCTAAATTAATTAATAGAACTATAAAAAACATCAAAGCCGCACTGAAAGCGGCTTTGATGACGGGAAAGGCAATTACTGCGCTTATAATAGCAGGTGGCTGGATTGCGGTGATAATTATCATTATAATTTGCGCAGTTGCACTTATAGTAAGTTTTGTATCTAGTGTCAATACTCTCTCTTATCTAAAAGATACACTTGATGAAATGAAGAGCAGGGGACTATGCGAGATAAAGACCGCGTTTGATATGGATATGATGACTAAAAATAATGTAAGAAACGGATTTCTAAATTTTATGTCTCCTCTTGACAGTATGGACTTCAAATTTTGAACGTATGTTTGGGATGTGAGGTATAAGGGGATAGAAGATTATTTGAATCATGAAAAAGATATTGACATGGCTGTTTGTAATGATATAAGATAATGTTTTGTGAAGTACAAAAGGAGAATCATCATGAAAGCAGCACTTGAAAAAGTGCGGGGAGGACGGTTTGATCGACGACGGAGGAGATGGCATCCCTTATCATCGTGAGGCAGGCTGTATTACCCGTGAGGTTCGAGATGAGACAGGACTTGATCCCGCCGTTTACGATTTTCCGCTGACCGTCCGAATTGACGGTGCAGACGGCGAGCTTAGAGCTGAAGACGGACGCACCGTAACCAAGCGAAACGGTGTACATTTGATCGATATTCGTCTCGGAGAAAGAGTTCGCTTGCTACTGACTGCGACCTGAATTGATTTTTAGTTATAGAAAAAACACTTGCAACCGTTTGGTAGCAAGTGTTTTTTGTTTTCAATTAAATGTCATTTATGTAGCGGATAAAACTGTTTAACCCATATTCTATATCGGGTAGCTCGGGATGCCACTGCTTTTCCCATTCGAGCGAAAAATATCCGTCGTATCCATCCAGCAGCAGAGCATTGATTATCTCCTTTATAGGAATGTTTCCGTCACCTATAAGTGTAAGCTTATCTTTTTCATCTGAATAGTCTTTAATATGTACGTGCTTGACGTAAGGGCGAATAAAGCTGAAAAACTCTCTCCAATTTTCTCCATAGCTTCTGTGCGAATGTTGAATGTCCCAGAGAACTCCAAAATTCTCATATATAGACATTTTATCTATTATCGGAGACAGCGCTTCAATTGTGTTACATTCCCCATGCACTTCAAGGAGCACGCCTATTTCTCTGTCACACTCGCAAAGGTATGAAAGCCCCGATATTATCTTTTGAGTACATTCGATTCTATTTCCCTTGAATTTATCTCCGAAGACTCTTATGTATTTTGCTCCAAGTCCTTTTGCTATATCTATACTTTTTGCGCCTTCATCAAGAGCAGCGTCATATTTGTCGGGATTATGAAACATGCACGACGTGCCTATTATCAATGGGGACACACCGTTATTTTTTAACTTATTACCGGTTATAATTATGTTTTCACTTGAAAAATCGGGAATATTTCTATTGTCAAGCACGCCGCCTATACCCCTTATTTCAACGGCATTCATTTTATATAGCTTTACAAGTGAAATAATACTGTCTATATTTCTGTCACAGCAACCAAGTGTTGAAAAACAAATATTCATTATTGATTTCCTTTACCGAACATTTTTATATCTCAATTTCGGCAAGCACGGGCAAATGATCGGAAGGATATTTTCCGTTTTTGACATTATCTATAGCGGAATAATACTTTGTGCTGATAAGATCTTTTGTGACAAAAATGTAATCGAAGACGTAGGGAATTCTTTGAGTGAATGCGCCCTCTACCAAGGTTGGACCTATATCCCCTTTGACTTCTGCAATCTCCGAGGTCATTCCAATGCGGGGGTTGTCCGCAAGGAAGGAGGAGATGCTTGTCTGTTCGGCAGTGGAATTAAAATCACCAACGACAATAGCGGGAACGTTCTTCCATTTCTCATCCTTCAAAAACGTATTTACAGACTTCAGCTGTAAAGCGCGTGTGCCATCATCTGCTCGGTAATCCGCATGGAGATTGAGGAAGAGAAACCGTTTTTCCGTTTTCTTGGTTTCTAAAAACAGATAGTTAAATCCGCGGTATTCTCTTGATTTTTCATACTTGGATCTTACTGTCGGAGTATCACTCATATAGCGGTGTCCCGCCTCAATCACATTAAATTTGTCGGTCTTCCAATAAACGTAGTTTCCTCTGGCATCGGAATCGATATATATATCCCCCTTGAAGCAAGTGTATTCCTCCAATTTGCTAAGACACTTTTCGTGCATTTTGGCGGTATTCTCCTGCGTACCGAAAATGTCGGGAGATTGTTCTCTGATAGTAGCCGCAAGATCTACTGTGAAGCTTGGGTCACGTCCTTCTTTTTCAAAATTAAATAAAACGTTATAGGACATTACCTTTAAAAAATCATTTTTTAGGTTTGGCATAGCTTGTTTTATGCTCCTCCTAATTGTAAATTTTGATGGATCGGGGGCTTGTTTTGCAATAAACCGCGAAAACGCAGCTTTACGATTTTTAAGAGATTAATCTTTTTTCATTTTTCTTCTATACTCGGCAGGTGGACACCCGTATTTCTTTTTAAAGGCGATGGTAAAGCCGTTTCTGTGCTCGTAACCTATCGTTTCCATTATTTCCATGATAGAAAGTTCAGAGTGAATGAGAGAGTTTCTTGCCCATTCCATTCTGCAATCAGTGATATATTCCAGTGGCGTCATACCCATAGCCTTGGTAAATTCACGGGAGAAATATTTTACGTTATAATTCTGTGCGGCAGCCATATCGGCGACCGTGACGTATTTAAGATTTTTTCTAACGTATATTTTCGATTCGCGTACCAAATGCGCTATATTGTCCGTATATAACGGCTCGGGATAATCGAGATCGTTACCGGGTTTAATATACGAAAGATAAATATTGATAAGTGAGCGCAGATAGGAGGTAGACGTTTCACCCAAATTGGTTTCATACAAGAGCAATTTAGTTAGCTTCAATACATCAGATCTGTGTTCAATCCGCATAAATCTATTTTGGCTTATTTTGTTCAGCTCGTTGACGACATACTGACTATACATCCCATTGATAGCAATCCACACGGAAACGAAGGGCTCGTCATGATCGGTTAAAACTGTATGAGTTTGGAGGGGAAGAGTATAATAAAACTGACCTGCAGAAAACGGCTCGCCGTTGAATCGACCCTTGCCTCGTATAATGAAATTTAAGAACAAACGGTCCTCGCATCTATTTATGAGTTGAGAATCCGGGGGGGAAAAATCGACCCCGAGATTGAATTTTTCAAATTCCTTGTCCTCTGAATAGATAGCTATAGACGAAGAATGATATTCAAGGTTAACGTTTATTTCCGAACGGTTGCTTGCAGTGAAAAAATTTATGTTATATTTTTTCTCGGGATCATCCGACGGTGTGTGATATATACATTTGTAGTCATAGTGAGTGAACTTCATTTTGTATTTTCCCTAAACTTAACGTATTGCCCCCAATGGCTGATTATACATGGAAGCTGCACATATCAATTATACAACTTTGGTTATGATTTGTCAATAGCAAACTATAAAATAGTAAATATCCACAAAAAACATTCAGAAGATTTGTACACCCAAAGTCACTTTTGTTGGTATATTTGGTATCTTTTGCTTGTTGAAAACGAGTGTAAATCATGGTAAAATTATATAGCGGAAATATTTGCGATCTATTTCTGCGGATTACTTTGGCTTTTATAGCGCAATAAAATGCGCTGTTAAAAAATAAAAAAACAGAGAGGGAATTTTATGAAAAAATTAATCGCGCTTTTACTGGCAATTTTGATGCTCTTGCCGATGGTTGTGTCTTGTTCTAAAGAAGACGAAGATGACGACGGTGGTGTGGCTTCGATGGAAGAAGATAACGGAATGCAGATGAGCGACAAGCTCAAAGGCGTCAGCTTTGACGGAGAAGACATCAACGTTTGGCAGACCACTACGGCGACGAATGGTGCAGAGTACTTCTACGACATGAACGGTTCTACGGAAGACGGTGATTTCATTTCTCTTAAGCTTTACGAAAGAAACGCAATGGTAAAGGATTATTTGAACGTCAACTTGAACTTTATCGACACGGGCTCGGAATCAAGTAATGCGGCAAATGATATTCGTCCTCTTTTGCAGGCAGAGAGCGATGAATTTGATGCGTATCAGCTTGTCCAGTGGAACGGAATGCCGCTCGTTATGGAGGGATGGTTCAGAGATCTTGACGATTCCAAGTATCTTGATTTTGAAGGCAAGTGGTGGGCTCAGGATTTTATGGATACCGCAAAGATGAACGGACATAACTACGTAATGGCGGGTGATGTTGGCATAGATATGGTAAGCAACACGGGCGCTATATTTGTTAATAAGAATTTACTTGCCGAAAACTATGGCGAAGATGCTTATGAAAACCTCAGAACGATGGTGCTTGAGGGTAAGTGGACTATCGATGAAGCTGCTAAGCTTTCAAAGGATATGTATAGGGATTTGAATAACGATTCTACTGTAGACATTGAGGATCGCTTTGGATTCCTTTGTAGTGACGCCCACGTTGTAGGATGGTATTTTGGAGCAGGCGGTACGGTTATTCAGCGTGACAGCTCGGGCAAGGCAGTTCTTACTATGGGGGACGAGCGTTCGGTGAACGTAATGGGGCGTTTGTATAATCTTATGCACCTTGATGGCGCAAGTGATTACGGAAACAATGCGGGAACGACTCAGCTATATAATAGCAAGCACTCACCCATACTTGTTCAAAAGTTTGCGGATGGAGAGATGCTGTTCTCTATCGGTTACTTCTATACCGCAAGGAATTTTACGAATATGACGGACGGCTTCGCGCCTCTGCCTTATCCTAAATACGACGTAGAGCAGCAAGAGTATTATTCATATATTCATAATATCGTAACCTTGTATGCAATACCTCATACGAATTCTGCAAAGTATGACCAGACGGGCGCGGCGTTTGAGCTGATGGCAAGTCTTGGAAATCAAATTTTGAGACCGTTCTATTATGAAAGCGTGTTGAAGCTAAGATACATTGACGACGAGGGGGATACTGAACTCGTTGACTTGATATACGACTCAAGAATGACTGACATAGGCGTCGTATTCGATACTACGGCGTATATGATTCCTCGTTACATGATAATGGATAAACGTTCTAATCTGCAGTGGTACTTAACTAGAGATAAGAATACCATTAACAAGGAACTCAAGACGATAAACAGCGTTAATTTCTAAATCCCGCAAAACCGAGCTGCGGCGAATGCCGCTTAATACAGTTGTTTTCAAATAGCGTGAAGAAAGACGTTGTTTAAAAAATAATAAAAGGAGATAATTATGAAAAGGACAGCGATGAAAAAAATGTTATCAATCTGCCTTGCAGTGTTGATGATAGCATTGGCGATACCCTTTACACTGCTTACCGTTGGCGCGGAAGACAGTCTTATCAAGAGCGCGTCAATAACACTTACGTCGGGAACAACCAACGATGAAAACGAACGTGCCTACGGTTCTATTGCAGGAATGATAGACGGAGACGCGGGTGATCCAACGACCGTAGAGCGCTACTATCAGTCAAAACACATTGAGGCTGATAAAAAGTATTACTCTCTCGTTGACGGTAAATTTGTGAGAGATACTTCTTCGGTATATGATTATTACGGATACGCAAAGTTTGAGTTGACTTCTGAAGTTTCACTTGAAAGTATGACTATATGGCTGGCAGGTGATAACGCTGATCAATGGAAAACTCCCGCAAACAATTGGGGTATAAACGATGCATACGATATACTTTATAGCACTGACGGTGATACTTGGACGGTTAAAGCGTCTTTTGAAAATATGTGCGGAGTTAATAACGGAAACTCTTTTAGCGTAGGTGAAGGCTTCCCCGCGGAGGGTGAAGACGGCTATCACGTGCTCACGCACCACGGCTATACGCACGTTGGACACCGTATCGCGTTGGAGGGAATAGAGGCTTCGTATATTGCTATTGCAATTAAAGGTCTTGACCATTCCGGTTCTCCTACCGTTGTTATCGGTGACGTTACCTTTGAAGAATTGGTTCAGGAGCCTGCACCCGAAGATACTAACGGAAAGCTTCTGCTTGACGTGAATTTCAAAACAAAAGAGAGCTTGATAGATAAAGAGTCCTACGACGGTTTGGACGAGACGGTTTCCGATGACGGAAAGTGCGCTGAACTCAAAGTCAATACCGATAAAATACCGTCGGTTGCGGGCGGCGTTTGGGGCTTTGAAGTGGACAATTCTCAAGAAATGTGGAAGACACCGGGCAAAGCCTTTACTGTAGTCTTTACCGTAACTGCTGAAGATGAAGATCAATCTGTGGGCTTGTTCCTAAAATGGAAAGACGGTTTCTTTGTAAAACCCGGTCAGAACAAGTATTTACTTGGACACTGTAGCAATGATGGAGCTGATATAGATAAATATCTTGCTGAAACGACTTACCCGGGTTCAGGCTCCTTGACTCAGACCTATGCAATCTCAATTGCGAACGGTTCGGAAGCTGGTAACGATGGAAAATATGAATGTAGCGTATACAATCTTTACGTTAAGCAGGACGGTGTATGGCAGTTGATTTGCGCGCTTGACGCCGAGACCCGTCAAAAGATAGCTTGGAATACTACCGACTATGAGCTTATGCTTCACTTTGCCCGTATATCCGAGGAAATTGAAGAAGATGTTTATTCTAACACCGGAAGCGTAACGGTAAGCGACGTAAAGATATACAACGGTTACGATTTCTTCCCGAAATTCGGTCTTGCAGACGGCGCGTCCGTTCGTATGAGCACTCCTACGGGACTTCGCTTTACGGGCGCTATCGACAAGGCTTACCTTGCTGAACTCAAAGAGGAATACGATACAGAGAACGTAACTGTGGGAATGCTCATCACTCCTACGGATTATCTTATGGGCATTGATTTTACAAAGCAAGCTCTTGGCAATACAGCCCACGATCCTGCATATCTTGAAATTGACGCTGATGCGATGGTGGATAAAGGCAACTATTATAAGATTAACTGCGTCATAGCAAACGTTCTTGAAGATAACTATGACAGAGCGTTCTCCGCAAGACTTTACATAAAGATAGACGGAGAAATCGTTGCATATTCCGAATATAATGAGAAAGACAACTCAAGAAGTATCGCAGAGGTTGCCGAGGCTGCTTACAAGGACTTGAAGGACAGCTCGGACGATACGTATAAGTATGAGGTAACACTCGAGGGTGGAATTAAGAAATACAGCCCCTATGAGAACAGAGAAGTACTGGAAGTTTTTTTGGGCAAGGGGAACAGGAATAACATCTTGTTCCCTGACGGTGATGACTTATAATATCAGGATACCGGGTAATGCACAGGCTGAAGGCAGAGACCTCTCAAAGGCAATAGATACGATTGCTGCTGCAAACCCCGACGTCGTTGGCTTGCAAGAGGATGATTCGTACTTGAACGGATATGTATCAGCTCTCAATACCTCGTATTACCGTCTCACCGGTAACGACAACGGTAACGAATATCTTGATATCTTCTATAAGAAGGACAAGTTTAAGGAGTGTACTGTTACCGGCACGATGCTTTATAAGAAGCTTGCGAAGGAATATACCGAAGTTTCGGCTGACGGCGCTGATTTGAGCCTCGATGAAAAGGGAGATTTTAGTTGGGAGCTTTTCGATGAAAAAGGCAGATTTTTCCGATACGCTGTATTGGAAACTACTGACGGTGTTGAGGTCCTCGTTGTAAATACTCATTTACACAACGGAGATTCGGACAGCGACGGTGCCGTTCGTGAATATCAGGCAAAGCTCTTGTGCGCGTGGCTCGAAAGTATGGAAACAGAGTTCCCAAATCAGATAGTTATTGGAGATTTGAATTATACTCCAAGCGAGTTTGGTAGCACGCTTAGCGACGGCGGCTTGACTTACGCAAGAGACACCGCACTCGTCAAGAGCGATGTTGGCGGTACGCTCGTTAACAATGATGCGGGCGAACCTGATTTGTATTTCAAAAAACGCGAAACGTGGTTGTACGACTACGTATTATACAAAAATATGGGCGCTCTTGAATATACCGTGGTTGACAACAAGAACGACGTAAATAACACAAGATATCCATCGGATCATTTGCCGGTTATTGCTAAATTTATCTGTAGTGCGACAGAATGAAAGGAGGAATGAATTTATGGAAAAAAACAAAAAATACGTTGTTCCGCAGTTAAGTGTCGTAGCTTTAGAAACGAGTGATATTATGAATAACTCGCGTGAGGGATACGACTTGCAAGATAACTGGAAATCTGACCCTTTTAATTAAAAACAATAAAAAAAATTAAAATTTTGGAGGTTACTATGAAAAAAACAATGAGAAAAATTTTGGCTTTGGTATTGGTACTTATGATGACCATACCCGTTATGGCAATTCAGGCAAGCGCGGACACACTTCCCGCAAACTACGCTGACGTTGCAGATGGCGCGCTTATCTACAAGGTAGACTTTAACGGCACTGAGGGCTTCTGGACTCCTGGGGCTGCTTGGGCGGGTATGTCCGCAGATCCCTCAGAGGATGGAACGTCGGTTCGCTTGATTCCCGAAGGTAACAATGGAACGGCTAACGTCTGGGGCGCTGAGTTGCCCGCTGAGGATAACAAGAATGCGGACGGCAAGTTCCGTATGCTTCAGAGCTCCTATACCGTAGTGTTTACCCTTAACGCTGAGGATGAGGATCAGGAAATGGGGCTTTTACTTGACTGGAAAACAGGCTTTGCTATAACTCCCGGAAAGGATAGCTTCAGATACATTAAGGATTACCAGGCAGAGACTGTTTTTACAGGAACGTATGAAGGAACCAAGTCTTTGACACAGACCTACGCTATCGAGATCAAGGACGAGGGTACGGCAGGCAACATCAACGACCATTCGACGTTCCAATACAACTGCACCGTTTACAACCTTTACGTTGTAAAGGACGGCGCGTGGGTTAAGATATTCTCCCTTGATACGTCATCAAACGCTACCGCTCTTAAGAATGCGTTAAACTGGGGCTCGGGTGACTGGGAGTTCGTGCTTCGTTTATTCCGTGACGGACTCAATGCAACGCAGTATGGATATATGGAATGTTACGATATGAGCGTTTACAAGGGACTTGCTATCACGTCTCACAATCTTGCAGCTCCTGCACTTCCCGACATTGAAGCTCCTGAGGATCTTGAGGATAAAGAAGATAATGGCGGTGACGTAACTCCCAACCAGAACGCAGGAAGCAATTCCACCAACAAGGAAACCGAAACCAAGGAAACCGAGGCTGACACTACCGCAGCTCCCGAAACGACCGAGGCTGCTGAAGAGAAAGGCGGATGCGGCGCGTCTGTCACTGTTTGCGGAGCAGCTCTCCTCACGGCGTCTGCTGTTGGAATGCTCGGTTTGACCGTCAAAAAGAAGAAGGACGAGTAATTTTTGAAAGCTTTTTAAAATTTGACAAACCTATAAACGTATCAACCGTTCGCGACGTGTGATATGCTGTTAGAAAAATAGAAACAACAGAATGCTGCACAAGTCCGTCAAAGGCGGACTTGTGCAGTAGTAGCTTTTAGCGAAAATTAAAAATAAAAATCAGGCTTACAATAGTAGAGTTTATCTCTGTATCAGGTTATTCTATTAAAGATTTGCCTCAAACTATATTTTAAACACTAAAATTTGAAAATTCATCTGTCATTGGAAACGTCTAAGGCATCCAATAACAGATTGGCATATAAAAACTATAAAAATAGGAGAATACAATGAAAAAGTCTAGGATTTTATGCTTTGCATTAGCGTTGATTTTGCTCGTGTCTGCATTATTTGGCTGTAATAACAAAAATCAAACGGATACAGAAACTCAAGCTCCGTCCAAAACGTCGCCCTTGACTATCAACGGCGTTGCGCTCAAAGACTACACCGTGGTTTGCAGCAACCAAACTATCAGCGGAGCAGGAAAAGCGCTATTGTATTTAAATGAAAAGCTTGAAGAGCTTTACGGAATTACGCTTAAAGGGGAACTGTCAAGCAAGGATAGATACGAGATCTTGATAGGTTTTAGCGGTAACGACGCAGAAATTAAACAGGCGTACGATCAAAATCCTACCGGCTTGATAGGCGCTACCGAAAAGAAGATAGTTTTATTGGGCGCTAATTACAGCGCTCTGTGTCAGGTTATTGACGCCTTCCTTGCAAAAGCAACGGAAGCGGAAGGAAGCAAAGAAATTTCTATATCGGGCTATGAATTCCCAAAGCTCAATAATGATTCTCTTAACGTGATGACCTATAATATTTTGTTTGATATGGATAAAGAGGGTAGACGCTCGGATTGCAGAACAAGAATGGTTGAAACCATTCTTGAAAATGACGTAGACGTTCTCGGAACGCAAGAGGACGGTGCGGATCATAGCAATTTCTTTATCGAAAATCTTAAAACCTACGATATTCAAAAGGGCGACAGCGACGAGGGAAATTACATATATTGGAAAAAGGATAAATTCAACGTCATTAAGAAGGGCTATTATTTCCTAAGTGATACTCCGGAGAAAAGATCAAAATTTGATGGTTCAAACCATTACCGTACTATGACCTACGTCATTCTCGAGGTCAAGGAAACAGGTAAGCAATTTTTCTTCGTCAACACTCACCTTGATTATCAGGCAAAAGAGGAAGTCAGAGTCAAGCAGATAGACGTGCTTACGTCGCTTGTCAAAAAGCTTAACAAGAATGATCTTCCCTTGGTCATTCTCGGTGACTTTAATACCACTCAGACGACGTCCGGTAGCGCTATTCTCCACTTTATGTCGGATAATCCGAATTTGGGTATGACCTCAAAGGTTGCAAAAACCAAGAATGATACCGGCGGAACGCTGGTAAACGGTTTCGTTGACAGAGACAATAGATTTGTTTTTGATTATATTTTCGTTTCAACCGATACGGTATATACTAAATATTACACTGTCGTAAATAATATCAAAAACGGAAAGTATCCGTCGGATCATTTACCCGTTTTAGCCAAAATAGATGTATATTGATTTTAAGAAAAAATAATGTTGGAGGACTGTAATGAATACTGTTAAGATTGATTTTTTGAATACCGTAGGTGCGATAAAGCCTATGAACGCCGTAAATAACGGTCCTAAAAGTAAGGCGGCGGTGCAGACTCGCGGAAATTTTCAGTACTATAAGGACGCAAGATTTCCTTACGCAAGAACTCACGATTCCGATGATTCCACTGCGTACGGTGGACCTCACGTTGTAGATATATTCAGAGTTTTTCCCGATTTTGATGCGGATCCCAATCTTCCCGAATCTTATGATTTCTATTTGACCGACAGATATTTGCAGAATATAATGGACGCTGGAGCAAAGGTGTTTTATCGTCTTGGTCAGACTATAGAGCACGCTCCAAAAAAATATTATATCCATCCGCCGAAGGATTTTAAAAAGTGGGCGGTTATTTGTGAGCATATTATCCGCCACTACAACGAGGGATGGGCTGACGGTTTCTATCACGGTATCGAATATTGGGAGATATGGAACGAGCCCGATCTTCAGCAGGATAATAACTCGCCCACGTGGAGCGGAACTAAAGAGCAGTTCTTTGACCTTTACGAAATTACGGCAAATCATTTGAAGTCACTTTTCCCCAATCTCAAAATCGGTGGACCTGCTGCCGTTGGAAGCAGAGGGTATATGGCGGAATTTATAAATGAGATGAAAAACAGAAGCGTTCCTTTGGATTTCTTCTCGTGGCATAAGTACGATTGTAAAATTGAAAACGTTATGGACCGTGTTTTCTTTGTAAGAAAATGTCTTGACGATGCGGGATATGAAAAGACCGAAAGCATACTTAACGAGTGGGCGTACATAAAGGGATGGGGCTCTCATTTCGTGTATAGCCTTGAAGCTATTAACGGAATAAAGGGAGCATCCTACGTAGGCGGAGTTATGGCTACTTGTCAGTATGCACCGCTTGATATGTTGATGTATTACGATTTGAGTCCGGGGGCTATCTTTAACGGTGTGTTTGAGCATCTTTCTCAAACTCCTCTGCAAACCTATTATTCGTTCTATTGGTTTGCTAATCTTGCCGATCTTGGTAATGCGGTAAAGATTGAGTCTTGTGAAAATATTTACTGCGTGGCGGCTACCGACGGCAAGCGTCACGGAATCTTGTTGACTCACTATAACGATGACGATGCTACCGATCCTAAGAAAATTGAGCTTTCGTGGAACGGATTGAAGGGCAAGACCAAGATAACCGTATATAGAACGGATGCAAATAATTATGCTGAACCTATAACTGAAATGATAGTAGACGGCGCGCAAACCGCAGAGTGGCACGGAACGCTCAAGCTGTACGACGTTTGCTACGTTGATATAATCCCTATAGATTAAACACGGAGGACAAAAATAAAATGCGCGAAGCAGTAATAAAAGAGATTACCAAGCAAAAGCTCATAGCGATTATGAGAGGTCTTAATAAAGAGCAGGCGGTAGAGACGGCAAAGGCTCTTTATGAGGGCGGAATAACCTTGGTTGAGGTGACCTTTAACCAAAAGCAGCCTGAAACCTTTGTTGACACTGCCGAAGCTATCAAGGCTATCAAGGAAGAGATGGGAGACAAGATGTTTGTAGGCGCGGGAACGGTCACGAGTCCCGAGCTTGTAAGACTTGCGGCAGATGCGGGAGCGCTGTACATAATCTCTCCCGATACGGACGTAGAGGTAATAAAAACGACGAGAGAGCTTGGCTTGGTATCCTTGCCCGGAGCGTATACGCCCACAGAGGCAAAGCAAGCGTATAATGCCGGTGCGGACTTCGTAAAGCTGTTTCCTTGCGTCGGTAACGCCCCTGCATACGTTAAGGCAGTATGCGCTCCATTTAACCATATTAAATTCTTGGCGGTAGGCGGAGTTAACGCAGACAACGCGGCAGACTTTTTGAAGGCGGGAGCCGTGGGCGTAGGTGTCGGCGGTAACCTCGTTAATAAGGAATGGATAAAGAACGGTGAATTTGACAAGATCACTGCTGAGGCTAAAAAATACGTTGAGAATATAAATTCACTGTAAGAGGAGAAAAACAATGAAAAGAATAATTACGTTCGGTGAGATAATGATGCGACTCAATCCGGAGGGCTACTGCCGCTTCGTTCAGGCGGACAAGTTTGAGGCAAGCTATGCGGGCGGAGAGGCGAATGTTGCAGTGTCCCTTTCCAACTTTGGAATGGACGCGGCGTTCGTATCAAAGGTTCCCGCTCACGAGATAGGACAGTGCGCAGTTAATGAATTAAGACACTTTGGCGTAGATACCCGTATGATGGTTCGCGGCGGAGATAGACTCGGACTTTATTTTGTGGAAAAGGGCGCGTCACAGAGAGCATCAAAGGTCATTTACGACAGAGCAGGCTCGGCTATCGCTAAGGCAACGGCTTCGGATTTTGATTGGAATAAAATATTTGACGGGGCGGATTGGTTCCACTTTACGGGAATTACTCCCGCGCTTGGCGGAGAGCTTCCCGAAATATGCCTTGAGGCTTGTAAGGCGGCAAAGGCGCTTGGTGTTAAGATAAGCTGCGATCTCAATTACAGAAAAAAGCTTTGGTCAAATGAAAAGGCAAACGAGGTTATGTCAACTCTTATGCCTTACGTTGACGTGTGCATCGCTAACGAGGAGGACGCAAAGGACGTTTTCGGTATAGAGGCAGAGGACACTGACCTTAATGCGGGCAAGGTAAATCACGAAGGGTATATCAGCGTAGCGCGTCAGCTTGCCGAAAGGTTCGGTTTTGAGAAGGTGGCTATTACGCTTCGCGGAAGCATTTCCGCATCGGACAACGAGTGGGCGGCTATGCTTTACAGTGACGGAAAGGCGTATTTCTCCCCAAAATATAACGTGCGTATAGTAGACAGAGTTGGCGGCGGAGACAGCTTCGGTGCGGGACTTATATATTCGCTTCTTTCGGATTATGACGAGCAGAAGGCAATAAACTTTGCAGTCGCGGCGTCCTGCCTCAAGCACAGCATAGAGCACGATTTTAACCTCGTATCCGTAGCTGAGGTTGAAGCGCTTGCGGGCGGCAATGCATCGGGACGAGTTCAGAGATAACGAGAGGCAGACGTTTATGGAAAATAACCGTGTGTATCTTATAGACGGCAGAAAAAATTGCTATAAGGCAAATCTTCACTGTCACAGTACGGTGTCCGACGGAAGTATGACTCCCGAGGAATTGAAAAGTAAATATAAGGCTCGCGGGTATCAGATACTTGCTTATACCGACCACGAAGTGTTAGCGTTGCATAACGAGTTGAACGACGAGAATTTCTTAACGATTCCCGGATATGAGATTCAGATATACGGAGACATGGAGCTGCCAAAGAGATTGCGCCGTGTCTGTCACTTGAATCTCTATCCTAAGGATGCAGGGAACAACGTAATGCCGTTTTATAATGAGGCGGACATGATGAAGCTGGATAACGTTCCCGACGTATCCAAGGCGGTATATGACGGTGACGGCAAAGAGCCCAAGGAATACTCGGCAGAAGGCTTGAACAGACTTATCTCCAAGGCGCGTGACGCGGGATTTATAGTAAGCTATAATCACCCTATGTGGTCAAGAGAAAATTCGGATATTTACACGGGGTTCCAGGGACTCTACGCTATGGAGATATACAACCACGGCACGACGTTCGACGCTGACGCTTACTGTCCATACATATACGACGAAATGCTCATAAGCGGACAGCGTATCGGTTGCATTGCCACTGACGATACTCACGACGAGTGCGATATGTTCGGCGGATTTACGATGGTTTATTCGGACTCACTTGAACACAAGTCCGTTATATCGGCTCTTGAAAACGGAGATTACTATGCGTCCCGAGGACCAATAATAAAAAATCTTTGGTATGAGAACGGTACGTTTCATATAGAATGCTCTCCTTCGGTGAAGATCCGTGTTTCAAACAGCGGTCGCCGAGTAATAGCAGCGTCAATTAAAATTTCGCAGGACGAAAAGCTGACGCATGCGGAGTTTCCCATACAGGACATTGACGTGTTCGTGCGTTTTACCGTTGAGGACGAATTCGGCAGAACGGCGAATACTCGCGCATATTGGAGAGATGAATTTGAAGAGTCTTTGCCGATAGCGTCCAATGTGGCAAATTACTTAAAGCAGTAAAAAAGGAGCGAGAAAATGAAAATTACACAGGTAAATACATATTTTGTCAGACCCAGATGGGGCTTTGTTGAGATAGTAACGGATAATGGCTTTACGGGCTGGGGAGAAGCGGTTCTCGAGGGACACGCCTCGGCAGTACTGTCTTGCGTTCAGGAGATGAAGGATTATCTGATAGGCGCCGATCCCTCGAGAATCGAAGACTTGTGGGAAACTATGTACCGCGCGGGATTTTACCGCGGAGGCGGAGTTCTTATGAGCGCAATTTCGGGTATAGACCAGGCGCTTTGGGATATAAAGGGAAAGTTTTTCGGCGCGCCCGTATACGAGCTTATGGGAGGCAGATGCCGCGATAAAATGAAGGTATATTCGTGGATCGGCGGAGACAGACCGTCGGACGTAGGAGCAGCGGCAAAAGAAAAGCAGGACGCAGGCTTTAAGGCAATCAAGATGAACGCAACAGAGGAGCTTCAGATGATAGACTCCTACGATAAAATTGATGCGGTGCTTGAGAGAGTTGCGGCTATAAGAGAGTCTTGCGGAAAATATTTCGGCATAGCTATCGATTTCCACGGCAGAGTTCATAAGCCTATGGCAAAGGTGCTTGCAAAGAAGCTTGAGGAATTTGACCCAATGTTCATAGAGGAGCCCGTGCTTTGCGAAAGCATGGAGAGCTTTAAGGAAATAGCGGCAGCTTGCAATATCCCTATTGCAACGGGTGAAAGACTCTTTTCAAAGTATGACTTTAAGCGTCTTCTTAGCTGTGGCGGCGTGGATATAATACAGCCCGACCTCTCACACGCGGGTGGAATTACCGAGGTCAAGAAGATAGCGGCGATGGCAGAGGCATACGACGTGGCTCTCGCACCTCACTGTCCTCTCGGACCTATCGCACTTTCGGCTTGCCTTAACGTAGACGCAACCAGCTATAACGCCGTTATTCAGGAGCAGAGCATAGGTATCCACTATAACGTTGGTAAGACGGTGCTTGACTACGTTGAGAATAAGAAGGACTTTGAGTTTGTTGACGGATTTGTTGAGCTTCCCAGACTTCTCGGACTTGGCGTTGAGGTCAACAAGGCGCTTGTGATTGAGGAGAATAAGACTCCTCATAACTGGAAGAACCCCGTATGGCATCATGCAGATGGATCCGTTGCGGAGTGGTAATATAAGGAGAAAACATGAAAAAGATATTACCTGTTCTATTGCCATTGATTATGATTTTAGGCGTATTTTCGTCTTGCGAAAGACATCTGACAAGCGAAAAACAGGGAGATGTGACAAGTGAATCTATGAGTGAGAGTATCGAAAGTAAAGCTTCAAATGAAGTTGTCCAATATGACATAATTTCGAATAAAAACAGAATACATATTCAAGGCAGAAGCATGGATACGATTGACGGAGCGTCGTTTGATTGGTCCTCGTCGGGAATAGAATTTAACGCTACTTACACGGGATTCGTTAGCGTTTCGGGAAAGACCTCGGGCGATAATGTACAGTTCCGCGTTTATGTAAACGGGAAAGATACAGGGGTAGTAAAATTTGGTAGTACCTACGAGATAAAAAAGCTTCCCGGAACGAAGGCTGACAATAAAACCACTGCGCATATTCGTCTTGTAAGAATTCAGTATGTTAAGGACGGATTGGCAACACTCAAGACTGTTGAATTAACAGGAGAGATACACGAGTGGCAGGAACAGCGAAAATTTATTGAGTTCATTGGCGATTCCATTACTTGTGGCTACGGCTCGGTTTCAAATGACTCAAAGAAGGACGGTTCGAGAACCTTTGCCTACCTTACTGCTTGCGAGCTTGACGTGGATTATTCCATGGTTGCAATTTCCGGAATAGGAGTCAACAAAAGCACCGAGCAGCACAGTGGTAAAACTATAGGAGATTTCTACAAATACAACACATGGTACAGACATGAAAGAGAATTATACGCACCCGAACGTAAGGCGGACCTTGTAGTAGTAAACCTAAACACAAACGACAACGGTTACGGAGCAACCAAATCAGCCTATAAGGCGGATCTGAAGGCATTGATTTCCGATATTCGTGCTATTCACGGGAAGGATGTCAATATCGTATGGATAATCGGTCAGATGACGAAATCTGATACCACTGTAAACGGCTGGCTCAAAGAAGTATTTGAAGAACTTGGCGGCGAGTCAAATGGGCTTTATATCATGCAAACAACCAGAAATAACGCAGGCGGAGACGGGCATCCAAAATACGAGTCACACATAGTAACGTCTGGACATCTCGTAGAAATGATTAAAAATAAAAACTTTCTTGACTAAATACTTCAATCACAGTGCTTAAGCAATCAAACAACACAGGAGAGCTTTGTTATCCCAAAATTCTTCTATTTGATGATATGAAGTATGTAGACGGTCTTCAAGCAGAAAACGTATTTGGTAATTGACAGTTTAGGTTTATTATATAAGGGCTGCGCCGTATTCTCTTGAAAATGAATATTTGACGTTGCGTTCCGATAGTGAGTATGAAAAGTGTTTTAAGAAAGCAAGGGATTTAGACGTTACCCTTGAAATAAATATGGATTCCATTGAGGTAATACGATATCTTGACTTGAATAAAAACCATTTAGCCGAGGTTGTAAGAGAAGCGGTGAATGATGAATAATTTAGTAAAGAAAGACATACTGCAATGAAGGACTAAAATATAAACAAGATGACCTCGTTCGGATATTAAAAAGCGGGGAATACAAAATTATGGACGGCTCCGTTACGGAGTGGTAATATAAGGAGAAATTATGAGCTTGAAATTAGGTTGGTCAGAGGTAAGTATAACTCCCGAAAAAAAGGTTTATCTTGCGGGACAGTTTTACGAAAGAATTTCCGAATATGTTGAAACAGAGATAACCGTTACAGCCATGGCTATTGAAGCGGATGGCTCTCAGATGGTTATTTGCTCGTGCGACCTTGAGGGAATAGGCGACAATCTCGTAGCGG
Organism: Clostridia bacterium; assembly: GCA_017461745.1. Classification (GTDB taxonomy): domain Bacteria; phylum Bacillota; class Clostridia; order Oscillospirales; family CAG-272; genus HGM12713. Next base: position 19,295 of record JAFTXE010000052.1, read on the forward strand.
AGACTCGCAAGAGACTTGCGGACGTCACGGGACTTGATCCCAATAGCGTTATAATACACGCGACACATTCGCATACCTCAATAGATTATTACAGTAAAAGAAAAATAGACCTCGGTGCGTCACTCGGTATTTTGGCGCAGCTTTTGTCAGAGGCGAGTGGCAAGAAGAACGAGAAGCCTACTCAGCCTGATCATGACGTTATGGACGAGCGTGATGCGCTCTATTGGCTCGCCGATAGAATTGCCGAAGCAGCAAAGACTGCGTGGGAAAACAGAAGTCCTGCGTATTATACCAATGAGTTCGGCAGAGCAGCCGTCGGAATGAACCGCAGAGTTTGTTACAACGATGGAAGCGCAAAAATGTGGGGAGACACCAATACGGCTACGTTCACCGAGCTTGAGGGCGGAAACGATTCGGGTATGGAGCTTATATATACCTTTAACGAAAGCAAAGAGCTTACGGGAATTGTCGTAAATATTGCCTGTCCGTCTCAGGTGCTTGAGCAGAGAAGCTTTATATCCTCGGATTATTGGGGCAAGGTAAAGATACTCTTAAGAGAAATTTTCGGTGAAAAGCTCTACGTGCTTGGGCTTTGCTCTCCCGCAGGCGATCAGTGTCCCCGCGACCTTATCAGGTGGGTTGACCCCGAAACTCCTATCAAGGACCCCAACGTTATAAGAGAAAACGTAATTCTGAGAAAAGCCGATCCGTCTATGTACGATGTTAAGGGAACTTGGAAGATAGGAAAGAGAATTTCCAGAGAGATAATCGACGTATACGACGATATAAACAAAGAGGAATTGCAGTCCGAGGGTATGCTTTGCCATAAGGTTATGATGATTGATATGCCCGTGCGCAGAGTAACTCCCAAGGAGTACGAGGCGGCAAAACGTAAAATCGAGGAATTTGCCAAAAAGGCGGGAGAAATAAGCTTTGCGGATAACGCGGCTATGCACGTTTATGCGGGAACTATTGCAAGATACACGGCGCAAGAGGCTCACGATATATATCCCGTAGAGGTACATATTGCAAGACTTGGAAATATAGCCTTTGCGACCAGCTCCTTTGAGCTTTTCCTCGACTTTGGAAACATAATAAGAGCGAGAAGTAAGGCGCAGCAGACGTTTTTGATTCAGCTGGCTTGCGGTGCTAACGGATATCTTCCCACCGAAAAGGCAGAGCGTGGCGGTCATTATTCCGCATACGTTTCCAGCGGTGTTACGGGACACGAGGGAGGAGATATCCTCGTCAGAAAGACTGTTGAGGAAATCAACAAAATGTTTGAAGAGGAATAAAATGAATCTACTTGGAATCGACATCGGCACGACGTCAGTAAAGGCGGCGGTATTTGACGATAAGCTAAAATGCTTACATAGCTCCACGGCAGACTATACGCTTGACACACACGGCGACATAGTTGAATTTGACGCCGAGAGCTATTGGACTATAGTCAAAGCCGAGATAGAAAAGGCAAAGGCAGTCTGCAAAATAGACGCCCTTGCCGTGGATACACAGTGCGAAACGCTTATTTTAACGGACAAAGAGGGAAATCCTCTTTGTCCCGCTATCGTTTGGCTTGACAACAGAGCAACAAAAGAAGCCGAGATAATTGCCGAGCATTTCGGACACAAGAAGGTCTACGAGGTAACGGGACAGCCCGAGATAACGGCAACGTGGCCCGCCTGTAAGCTCTTGTGGGTAAAGAGAAACAGACCTGAGATATGGGAAAAGACAGAGAGAATATTCTTACTTGAAGATTGGATACTCTATAAGCTCACAGGCAAGTTCATAAGCGAAAAAACGCTTCAATCCTCTACCATCTACTTTGACATACACAAAGGTCAGTGGTGGAGCGAAATGCTTGACTTTATCGGCGTAAGCGAATCTATGCTTCCCGCACTCCATTCAAGCGCAACGCTTGTGGGAGAGTACGACGGCATAAAGGTAGTCACGGGTGCTATCGATCAGATAGCGGGCGCTATCGGCGCGGGTGTGGTAAAGCAGGGAATCGTCAGCGTTATGACGGGAACGACGATGGTCATATTTATGCCGTCGGACAACGTTCCCGAATACGATGAAAAGAGTATCGTTCCTTGCCACTATAATTACGACGATAAATACTGTCTATTATCTTGGACACCCACGGCAGGTATGGCTCTCAAATGGTTCAGAAACGCTCTTTGTGAGAACTTTTCCTTTGCAGAGTTAGATACTCTTGCCGAGAACGTAAACGCGGGAAGCGACGGTCTTACCTTCTTGCCCTACCTCTGCGGCTCTACGATGCCTAAATACAATCCCGATGCAAGAGGAAGCTTTACGGGTCTTACCGCAGAGCATACCAGAGGTCACTTCATAAGAAGCGTTATGGAGTCCGTTGCTTGTATGCTTAAAGCCAATCTCGAATATCTCGGACTTGACGTAGACGAGATAAGAGCCATGGGCGGTGGAGCGAACAGCTCGCTTTGGTGTCAGATGATGGCGGATATGACGGATAAGCGCCTTGTAACACTCAAAAACAAGGAAACAGCTTGCCTCGGTACTGCCATACTTGCAGGAGTAGGTATAGGCGCGTTTGAGTCTGTAAAGAAAGCGGCAAAGGCAATAGAGCTTGACAAAGCGTATGAATCACTTGGTACAGACTATACCGAGTGCTATGAAAGATATAAATATTACGACAATATATTGAACGTAAGAAAGGACTAAATAAATGGCAAAGATAGGATTTGTGGGCTTCGGTGAGGTAAATACCCCCGTAGACGTAATCATTAGAAAATGCAAGGCGGCAGAAGAAGCACTTAAGGCAGAAGGGCTTGACCTTGTATCCGTATATCCCGTAGCAGACGACTATGAGGAGATACAGGTAAAGAGTGCAGTAGAAGCACTTTCCAAGGATAGCTTTGACGCTCTTGTCGTATGCATCGCAGGTTGGATACCCACGCACGCTGTACTTAAAGTAACCGAGCATTACAGACATCTTCCTATGGTGCTTTGGGGACTCTGCGGCTGGTATGAGGGAGATAGACTTGTAACTACCGCCGACCAAGCGGGAACGACGGGACTTAGAGGTACCTTTGAGGGACTCGGATATAAGTTTAAGTATGTTTACGATATCATCGGTAAAAAGACCAGAAGCGACGTTGTAGCAAACTACTGTAAGGCAGCTATTGTAGCAAAGCAGCTGCTTGTTGATAAGGTAGGTATGGCGGGCTACCGCGATATGAACCTTTACGGTACTCTCTATGACGGTATGTCACTTAAGAAGACCACGGGTATTGAGATAGAGACCTTCGAGATGCTTGAGATACAGCAGAGATACGAAAAGCTCTCCGAGGAAGAGAAGAGAGATATAGTAAACAACAGAATACTTAAGTGGAATTTCCTCAAGCCCGCTAACGACGATGCTATGATGAAGGCTGCGGGATATTATCTTGCTGTTAAGGCAATAGCAGACGAGAGAAGCTATAAGTCCATATCCTTAAAGGACGTGGACGGAATGAAGAAGCTTTGCGGATTTCCCCCAGCACCTATCTTTATGCTTCTCTCCGAGGACGGATATACCACCGTTCCCGAGAATGATTCCCTCGGAGCTGTAACCCAGCTTATGATAAAGGGACTCACGGGACAGCTTGGCGGCTATCTTGAATTCTATGAGTTCTTTGAGAACAGCGTGCTTGCGGGAGTTCCCGACTTTATAGCAAGTGATATGATCGACGGAGATATCTATACGGTTCTTCCTGCGGCATTCGGTATGCTCAGTCAGGGAATACTCAACGTATCCAAGGTCAAGACAGGTGTGCTCACTATGTCAAGACTTGTATACAAGGACGGCAAGTATATCATGCACGTAATCCTCGGCAACGGAAAGAACCCGCCCAAGTGGGAGGAGTGCGGTTGGGACGCCCCCGCGCCTCAGCTTTCGGCTCTTGAAATAGAGATACCCAGCGTAGAGAATTTTGCTGACAACGTTGCCTGCCAGCACTATATTATATCCTACGGAGATAACAGAGAGATAATAGCAAACCTCTGCTCTATCCTTGGAATTGAAGTTAAATATCTGTAATAGCCAATTGTAAAATTTAAAATATGGAAACAATTCCTCAGCAACTAACGCACAAACTAAGCCTCCCTTGTGTAAAGGGAGGTGGCTCGCACGAGCGAGACGGAGGGATTGTAACAGAAAAAATTTCATTGTAAAACAATCCCTCAGCCGCCTTCGGCGTCAGCTCCCTTTGCACAAGGGAGCCTTGAAGTTAGTTGCACCGAATATTATTTTTCGTATGTGCAGTTGCTGAAAAGCCTCCCCTGTGTAAGGGGAGGTGGCTCGCGCGAGCGAGACGGAGGGGTTGTTGAGATAAGAAAGGAAAAAACTATGATATACATTCTTGATACCGCCGACCTTGCGGCAATAAAGCACTGTAATGAATTTTACCCCCTCGCGGGAGTAACCACAAACCCCTCTATAATTGCAAAGGCAAAGACTGACTTCTGGAAGCTTGTCAAGGACATAAGAGCCATCATTGGTGAGGACAAGATGCTCCACGTTCAGACCACGCAGACCAAGGCTGAAAAGATAGTAGAAGAAGCAAAGCTTTTAAAGAAAGAGCTTGGCGGAGAGTTCTACGTCAAAATTCCGATAGGCGAGGAAGGCTTAAAGGCGACTATGGAGCTTCACAAGCTGGGTATCGGCGTTACTATGACGGCTATATTCACACCCACACAGGCGCTTATGGCGGCAAAGGCGGGAGCGGATTTCGTAGCTCCTTACGTCAACAGACTTGACAACATCATAGGCGACGGAACTGAGGTGGTCGCCGAGATAGTAAACCAGCTTGAGATATACGGAATGGACTGCAAGGTACTTGCGGCAAGCTTCAAGAATGCGGAGCAGGTACATAAGTGCGCGTCTGTCGGCTGTCATAGCGTGACTGTTACCGACGACATTATGAAGCTGCTTATCTCCCATCCCATGACCGACGCGGCAATACAAGGCTTCGACAAGGATTGGCAGGGCGTTTACGGGGAGAAGACTATTTTAGATTTTTGAGTTGAGGTAAAGAGATGCTAAAGAATTTCAACATAAAGCCGCCGTTCTTTGAGGTAGGACCAAAGGCGATAATATGGGGCGAGGAAATGCTCGCGCTTGCCAAGGTCATAGACAAGACGGCAATGAAGTACGACGTTGATATTATCGTCACACCTCAGTACACGGATATAAAGCTCTTGGCGGATAATACCGAGAGGATTTTGGTATTCGCACAGCACATGGACGCGCTGACACCCGGCAGAGGACTTGGAAGCGTACTCCCCGAAGCTGTAAAGGCAGCGGGAGCGAAGGGCGTTATGCTCAATCACGCGGAAAAGCCCCTCGATATGGAAACGCTTGAGAGGACTATTCGCAGAGCCGACGAGGTTGGACTTGCGACTATCGTTTGCGCTGACACCGTTGAGGACGTCAAGAGAATCGCTCACATGGCTCCTAACCTTATCGTTGCAGAGCCCACCGACCTTATCGGTACGGGAACAACAAGTGATTCTAATTACGTTATAGAGACCATAAAGACCGTAAACGAGATAAATCCCGATATTATGGTGCTTCAGGGCGCAGGTATATCCAATGGTCAGGACGTTTATAACACCATAAAGCTGGGCGCTCAAGCAACAGGCTCAACCAGCGGAATACTTAAGGCGGCTGCTCCTTACGCCATGGTCGAGGAGATGATATACAATCTCCGCAAGGCTTGGGACGAGCTTCACCCGTGAGGTAAGATATGAAGAAAGAAAGTCTTGAAGCGGCAAAGGCAGCCTATGAGATAGAGTACGAGTGTATAAAAGAAATGACCAAATACTTCGATGAAGATGCGTTTTCAAATGCGGTTGAACTGCTGAAGAACGCAGAGCGCATAGGAGCGAGTGGCTGCGGTCATTCGGGCATCATTTGTCAGCACTTCGTGCATCTGCTCAACTGCATAGAACAGCCCGCAAAGTTTATCTCTCCCGCAGAAGCCGTACACGGCGGTACGGGATTTTTGCAAAAGGGTGATGTTATGGTATTTGCTTCCCGTGGCGGTAAGACCGCAGAGCTTTTGCCCATAATGGAGATATGCAAGAAAAAGGGAGTAAGCATTATAACCGTTACCGAAAATCTTGAGTCTCCCTTGGCTCTCGGAGCTGACGTAGTGCTTAAGCAGTACGTAAACAGAGAAACGGATAAATACAATGCGCAGGGAACTACTTCCTCGACAGCGCTGTGTATGATATTCCACTCACTTCAAACGGCTCTTATAGAAGAAACCGATTACCAAAACGAGCAATTCGCTCTTATCCACCCTGGCGGAGCAGTTGGGGAAAGACTTAATAATAAGCATAACTAATTTCAAGATGGTGAATTAAATGATCGAATTTTTTACTAATGGAGTTGTGATCCAGATTATAGGCTTTGTTGGAATGTTTTTATCTATAATATCCTTCCAAAGCAAGTCATACCAAAAAATAATTTGGATACGCGTAGCGAGTGAATTCGTGTTTGCCGCGCAGTATTTCCTTCTCGGCGCGTATACGGGAATGGCGACGAATCTTACAAGCTGCGTGACTAACAGTATTTACCGTGAGCGAATAAAACGCGGCAAAAAGGTTCTGGGATTTCAGATTACCTTTGCCGTACTGTTTGCGGTCATTGGAATTTTGAGCTGGCACGGAGCGGTAAGTCTTTTGGTTATTGCGGCTAAAATACTTTCCACGGTTGCAAACGGAAACGCCAACCCAAAGACGTTAAGGATATTAAATCTGATAATCAATCCCTTATGGTTGATATACGACGTTATAGTGTTCTCACTTGCGGGCATTTTGAGCGATGCGTTTACGATAATGTCGATAATCGTCGCAATGGTACGCTTGGATAAAAAGCGTAAGGAAGAAACAGAATTAAATTAAAAAAGTAAATATAAAATAAGGAGAAATTTATTATGGAATTCAAAGTAGTACAAAAGGAAATCGAGCTTCAGTCCAGAGGTTGGATACCCACCTTCCACGATATCAGAAAGGAAATACTCGACATAGTTGAGGCATCGGGCGTAAAGAACGGAACGGTTGCTATCGTATCCCACCACACCACCTGCTCCGTTATGGTTCAGGAGTGCTCACACGATATCGACAGCTTCGACCTCGAATACTTACAGCACGACCTTCTCGACATAATGAGAAAAATGATCCCCGACTTTGCTGAGGAGCATCAGTACCGTCACCCCGGTCCTATTCACGCTCAGTACGGCAGATACGTAAACGAGCCCGGTGACTACTCCAGCATGAACACCGACGGACATCTCCGCTCCGTATTCTTCGGTAGAAGCGAGACCCTCACCATCAAGGACGGCAAGCTCGACCTCGGTCTGTTCGCCCATATATATTTTATTGACTGGGATCACGTTATTGCCCGTCGCAGACAGGTAAATGTAACCGTTATGGGAACGACAGAGGATGTTGAGGACAGAAAGATAAACGGCGGAGAGGTCATCAATACCCGTCGCAGATTCACCGACGAGGAGAAGGCTTACGACGTTCACTTCGATCTTCAGCAGCAGAGATAAGACGTTATTGAAGAATAAGTATGAATGATATAACATATATAAATATACTTGTAATTGTGGGGATTGAAATATTATGAAAGCAACACTTGAAAAAGTACGCGGAGGACTTGATGCGACAGTTGTCATTGTACACGACGACGGAGATCTTCCTACCTGCCGATTTCTGCTTTCCGAATACGAGAAGAACGGACTTTCGGGCACGATTGCTATGGTGGCAGATCGAATAACCAAGTCATCGAGTGATGAGCTGAACACAGAGGCGGTTGCTGAATGGCAGGGGCTTCTTGATAGTGGCAGATTTTCGATATCCTGCCATTCGCGCACACATACCTTCTGGGGACTGACCGATGAAGAGGAGGATGGTTTGATCGACGACGGAGGAGATGGCATCCCCTATCACCGTGAGGCAGGCTGTATTACCCGCGAGGTGCGAGATGCGGGGGAGCTGCTTCGCGCCGCTTTCCCGAGCCAACGAGTGCGTGCTTTTGTCAAGCCAGGTTTCGGTCGGCATAAGAGCGGCATTCAGATAAGTGAAAAAGCGTATGAGATTATCAAGCGCTACTACGTCGCGATGCGCAATACGGGCGGCGGTGTTGAAAGTATTCCGCCTCGTGACCCCTACAATATCCGCAGCTATATGGTTCGCGGAGGTGAAAGTGCCGAGGATTGGATTCCCTATACGGAGACGGCAATTGCCGAGCATGGCATGATCGTTTATCTCTTTCACAATATTAAAGATAAAGCATCGACACTGACAGTCTCAAAGTCAGAGGCTTCTCGCCTATTTGCGCATATCGGTAAGCGCCTTGGCGAGGGAAAAATCTACGTAACGAGTTTCGATGAGGCGGCTCTTTACGGTGAGGAGCTTCGTGCGGCGAGCCTTGTGCTGTTCGAAGATGTCGGTGCAATTACTCTCACACTTGACACAGGGCTTGATCCAGATGTTTACGATTTGCCGCTGACCGTTCGTATAGACGGTGCACACGGCGAGCTTATAGCTGAGGACGGACGAACTGTCACAAGGCGAAACGATGTACACATAGTTGAGATCTATCCCGGTGAAAAACTTCGATTGATTGTGTCTTCGACCAACACTGCGCAATAAAATTCGTGCGGTGCAGCTCAATTCCCATGATCCGATAGACACCAAGTATTATTCCGCTGTGCATAATATCAAAAATGGCAAATATCCCTTGGAGCATCTTCCCGTAATTGCGGAAATTGAGATCTATGAGATGGGGAATCATTGATAAGGAGATTATTATGAAATCAATTATATCGCTGGCAAAAGGAAACACGTTTGATACTTTCTTTGATAAGGATAACATAGAGCTTACAAACTCTTTGGGTCAAACGCTATGGAATACAAGTGAGAAGTGCATAACGGCTGAGGAGGTCGCGAGACGTATTCACGACTGTGAGAATTACGTTACCTTATGGGGCTCCCCCCGTCTTGATTCCGAAATACTGAAAAGCGCTCCCAATCTAAAGCTACTGACACATCTCGGCGGTACGGTCGTGCCGTTTGTCAGCGAGGAAATGTGGGAACGCGGAATAAAAGTAATATCCGCTAACGATTATTTTGCGGAATCGGTTGCGGAAGGGACGCTCGCTTATATTTTGTGCGCACTCAGGGATATTCCCAAATATTCCCGTGATTTAAAAGAACGGAAGCAA
>JAFTXE010000053.1 GCA_017461745.1 Clostridia bacterium
CGCTTTGAGAGGTATCCTACCGCATATTTCAATAAAAAAAGAAACCCGTAAGAACCGCAGCAGGTTCGTCGGGTTTCCACCTTAGAAAAATGCCGTACTCCCAATTAAGCACAGCACAAAATTCCAACAGCCCTAATATTTATTTTTCACGAGTTCTTTGGGGTATGGGGTCTTTCTCCGAAAGAAAGACCCCAAAAAACCTATACTCAACACTAATTACTATTCAGTTCAATTTCCTACTTTATCGGCTCAAAGTCGGACGCGCCGTGTTTGCAGAGGGGGCAGATAAAGTCCTCGGGAAGCTCGTCGCCCTCGTAGACGTAGCCGCAGACCTTGCAGACGTAGCCCTTCTTACCTTCGACCTCGGGCTTGGGCTTTACGTTATTCTGATAATAGGTATAGGTCATGGTTTCCTTGTCAGACATTACTCTTGCTTCAGTCACCGAGCAGATGAACATTCCGTGCGTATCAAGGTCAACGTACTGCTCGACCTTCAGCGACATAAAGGAATTAATATATCTCGGCAGGAACACCAGCCCGTTATCCGAGCGCAGGGGCTCACAGTTTGCGAATTTATCAACGTTTCTTCCGCTTACGAAGCCAAACGCCTCAAATACCTTAAAGGGCGCTTCGACCGTCAAGCAGTTGATATTCATTTTTCCCGTCTGCTTGATTATATGGTGAGAATAATTCTCCTTATTTATTGTAACGGCAATTCTGTTGGGGGTATTTGTGACCTGAGTTACCGTATTAACGATAAGTCCGTTGTCCTTCTTACCGTCGTTTGAGGTAACGACGTAAAGTCCGTATCCGATATTAAAGAGAGCGGAGAGGTCGTTTTTATTTGCCGTAGCGTCCTGCGAAGCGAGGTACTCACGGCACAGCTCCTCAACCAAGGAGTTGAGCTGAGCGGAGCTGTCCTCGTTAAGAGCGGACAAAATCTTCACCGTAGTATCGGTGAAAGTAAGATTTTTGCTCTTTTCAAGCATTCCTCTCATCACCTTAGCGGCAAGAGGCGCCCAGCTTCCGTTTTCGATGAGAGCTACCGTGCGGTTACTGAAATTACGCTCGGTGAGGTGGTCGATAAACTCTCTCATGAAGGGGAAGATATCGGCGTTATAGGTGGTGGTTGCAAGAACGAGCTTGTTGTAACGGAAGGCGTCTGCGACCGCTTGCGCCATATCCGTTCTCGCAAGGTCGTGAACGACGACCTCGGGACAGCCGTTTACCTTAAGCTTATCCGCAAGCGCAAGCACTGCCTTTTTAGTATTTCCGTATACCGAGGTATACGCTATCACAATACCCTCAGTTTCGGGCTGATAGCTTGACCACGTATTATAAAGATTAAGATAATATCCGAGATTTTCCGTAAGTACGGGGCCGTGAAGGGGGCAGATCTTCTCTATTTCAAGTCCCGCCGCCTTTTTAAGCAGGCTTTGCACCTGAGCGCCGTACTTGCCGACGATACCGATATAGTAGCGTCTTGCCTCGTCTGCCCAAGGCTCGTCGGCGTCCGTAGCGCCGAATTTTCCAAAGCCGTCAGCGGAGAAAAGCACCTTGTCAGTGCTGTCGTAGGTTACTATTACCTCGGGCCAATGCACCATGGGCGCTGTAACGAAGGTGAGCTGATGCTTTCCAAGAGAAAGAGTATCTCCCTCGCCAACTACTATTTGATTTTCCGAAAAATCAGTTCCAAAGAAGTTCTTCATCATGGCGAACGCCTTTGCCGAGGAGACCAGCTTTGCCTCGGGATACGTTTTCACAAAGTTTGCGATATTCGCGGAGTGGTCGGGCTCCATATGCTGAACTATGAGATAGTCGGGGCGTCTTGCTCCGAGAGCGTTCTGAATGTTATCAAGCCACTCGTGAGTAAAATTTACGTCAACGGTATCCATAACGGCTATCTTCTCGTCTATTATAGCGTAGGAATTATACGACATACCATTCGGAACTTCGTACTGTCCTTCAAAAAGGTCTATCCTTCGGTCGTTGACACCGATATACTTTATGTCGTTGGTTATTATCATTTTTCTGTTTCCTCCGTCACGGTATATTTATACTATATAATAATTATAACACATATTTTTGAATAAATAAACACTATTCTAAAATTTTTCCGTTGGTAGATACGGTTATTACCTGCCAAGGAATAAACTTACCGCTTGCCTGAAGCGCTCTTTTGACCGCGTTTTCGATTCCTCCGCAGCAAGGGACCTCCATGCGTACTATTTTTACGCTCTTTATGTCGTTGAGAGATATTATCTGCGTCAGCTTTTCGGCGTAATCGCCCTCGTCAAGCTTTGGACAGCCGATGAGAGTTATATGATTGCGGATAAATTCCTGATGGAAGTTGCCGTATGCGTAAGCGGTGCAGTCTGCGGCGATAAGCAGATTTGCGCCGTCGAAATAAGGAGCGTTCACGGGAACGAGCTTTATCTGACACGACCACTGCATAAGCTGACTCGTGGGCGCTGTCATTTTTGACGCGGGAGCTGAGGGCTCTCGCCTGAGCGCCTTGGACTGCGTCCCGGGGCAACCGCAGGGAAGCTTTACGTCGCGCTTTTTTATTTTCGATAAGCGAACGGCTTCCTCGTTATAAGCGGGCGCTTCTCTTTCCTCAAAGGAGATCGCGTCCGTCGGGCAGGCTGGCAGACAGTCGCCGAGTCCGTCGCAGTAGTCCTCGCGGGTAAGTTTTGCCTTGCCGTCTATCATTTCAATAGCTCCCTCGTGGCAAGCCGCCGCGCAAGCTCCGCAGCCGTTACATTTTTCTTCGTCTATTTTTATTATCTTTCTTAACATAGTTCACCTCCGTTATTCAGAAGCATTTTCCCGTTTTGCAATCCTCAGCTGCGCCGCACCTGTAGCAAAGCTCGTTGGGGCATTGCCGATTTTTGAAAAATTCCACTATATTTTTTACCGTCGTCTCCGCTATATTGGACAGAGCCTCCTCCGTCAAAAACGCCTGATGGGACGTAACTATGACGTTAGGCATGGAGATAAGACGCGCGAGAATGTCGTCCTCTATTATGTGTCCCGAAAAGTCCTCGAAGAACAGCTCCGATTCCTCCTCGTAAACGTCAAGGCAAGCCGCGCCTACGCGCCTTGATTTAATTCCCGCCAGAAGCGCCTCTGCGTCAACGAGAGCGCCGCGGGACGTATTGATTATCACAACGCCCTTTTTGCATTTTGCCAAAGCGTCCTCGCCGATGATATGATACGTTTCCTCGGTCAGAGGGCAGTGAAGGGAAATAATATCGCTGTTGGCAAAAAGCTCGTCGAGTCCGACGTATTTTACCCTGTCCCCGTCCTCAAGCCCCTCGGCGTGATACTTGTCAAAGGCGAGCACCTTCATTCCAAATCCTCGGCAGATGTCTATAAAAACTCTGCCTATGCGTCCCGTGCCTATAACTCCAACCGTTTTGCCGTGAAGGTCGAAGCCCGTCATTCCCGATAAGCTGAAATTAAAGTCCTTGGTGCGAATATACGCCTTATGTATGCGTCGGATAGACGTTAAAAGTAAAGCCATAGCGTGCTCTGCAACGGCGTAGGGAGAATAAGCGGGAACGCGCAGAACGTGAATTTTTCCGAAGGCGTGCTTCATATCCACGTTGTTAAAGCCCGCGCACCTCAGCGCAACAACCTTGACGCCCAGCTCGCACAAGCGGTCGATAACCGCCGCGTTTACAACGTCGTTTACGAAAACGCAAACCCCGTCGTATCCGCTTGCAAGCTCAACCGTGTCCTCGTTAAGCTTGGTTTCAAAATATTTGAATTTTACCCCATGCTCTCCTCCGAATTTATCAAAGGAAGGCTTGTCGTAGGGCTTGGTATCAAAAAAAGCAAATCTCATTTTTCAAAATCTCCTTGATTTTATGATAATATTATAGTATAATTAAAGCGTAAAGTATGTTGAATTTTCAACAAAAGGAGAAAATCGTGAAAAAATATTTGGAAATTCTAAAAAAGTGCGCTCTTTTTGCCGATATTGATGACGAAAAGCTGATAAAAATGCTCACCTGTCTCGGCGCAAAAGTAGCGGCGTTTGACAAAAAATATACCGTGTTCGCCGAAGGCTCTGCCGCAAAATATATCGGTATCGTGCTTTCGGGCACGGTTCAGATAGTTCAGGTCGATTATTACGGTAACAGAAGTATTCTGTCGGAAATGGGCACGGCTGAGGTGTTTGCCGAGGCGTTTGCCTGCGCCGAGATATCCTCAATTCCCGTGACGGTCATTGCCAACGAGCCGTGCGAGGTCATGCTCATTGATTGCTCTCACATTCTTCACACCTGTGAGAATAACTGCGGCTTCCACCAGCAGCTTATTTTCAATCTCATGAAGGACCTCGCCAAGAAAACCATTCTGTTTCACCAAAGAATAGAAGTAACCTCAAAGCGAACCACCCGCGAAAAGCTGATGACCTATCTTGCGATTCAAGCAAAAAAGGCGGGTAGCGACAGCTTCAATATTCCGTTTGACCGTCAGGAGCTTGCCGACTATCTTGAGGTGGACAGAAGCGGACTGTCCGCGGAGATAAGTAAGCTCAGACGAGAGGGCGTAATCAAGTGCGATAAAAACAGATTTACGTTATTGTAGGCTTACATACTTGACATTTGCCGTAGGGTGTGGTATAATCATAGCGAAAAATAAAAATACGTACTGCCACCGGGTAGTGAAATGCAAAAAGCATTCGTTTGCGCGTCGTTAGGTCTTAGAAGACGTGCTTGCGAATGCTTGTTTTTTGGAGGTAATAAAAATTGAAGGAGCTTAAACGTCCGTATTTCTCACGCGGCGAGCTTGCGCTGTGGCTTGGCTCGCTGGGGCTTATATTGTTTTCGTTTTTAGTATTTGACAGAAGCAGCTATCTGTCCTTGGCGGCGTCGCTTATCGGAGCTACCTCGCTTATCTTCTGCGCAAAGGGAAATCCATTCGGGCAGATGCTGATGATAATATTCGGCCTGCTATACGCGATAATATCGTTTTCATTCCGTTATTACGGCGAGGTGATAACCTATCTCGGCATGACGACGCCAATGGCGGTGTTTTCTCTTGTCTCGTGGCTGAGGCATCCGTACGGAAAGGACAAAACACAGGTTAAGGTCGGTCGTGTTTCGGCAAAGGAAACGGTTTTTATGCTGGTATTGACCGCCGTAGTCTCCGTTGCGTTTTATTTTATATTGAACGCCTTCGGTACGTCAAATCTCGTGCCGAGCGTTATATCCGTGACTACCAGCTTTATGGCGGCGTATCTTACGTTCAGACGCTCTCCGTATTTTGCCCTCGCCTATGCCGCTAACGACGTCATTCTTATCGTCCTATGGGTGCTCGCCTCAATGTCGGATATCTCGTATATCTCCGTCGTTATATGCTTCGCAACCTTCCTCGTCAACGACCTCTACGGCTTTATCAATTGGAAGCGAATACAACGGTTGCAAGCCTGCAATATATGAGTTAGTTTGTGGGAGCGTTAGTGTTTTTCGTCAGAAACTTTCTTGAAAGAAAGTTTCCGACACCTTCAAAGAACTTGTGAAAAAATAGATGTTAGGATTGTTAGAATATTGTGCTGTGCGTAATTTGGAGCACGGTATTTTCTAAGGTGGAAACCGCGTCAAACGCTACTGCACGTTTGACGGGTTTCTTTTTTATTGAAAGGTGTGCTTCGGATACCTCTCAAAACGGTAGGGGCGACCGCGGCAATCTCTGCGATAGTGTAACTTTAAAACGCACGTAAATACATCTTTAGCACTATGTTCGCACTCTCTCCGTGTCATTCTGAGCAGATGAGACTTAGGGGGTGTATCTAATAAACAGTGCGAAGAATCTTTGCGACGAAGGAGCAACTAACGACATAGTTATTGGGAGATTTCTTGAAGCACAAGA
>JAFTXE010000054.1 GCA_017461745.1 Clostridia bacterium
GCGTTGTCGCTTTTCGAGAAAAGCTCCGCAAAAGCTTTCTTGCAGGGTTGTAGCCCTTTATAACAATTATAAATCCAAGAATAGCTTTAAGGGCTACAACCCTGCAAGGAAGTTTTTTGCCAAGCTTTTTTTCAAAAAAGCGGAAATTGCGTCCCCCGCGTCCCCTCGCATCCCCGACAAATCATAATTTGAAGGCTTAGGCTACAATAGGTAAAATGCATAAAATCCGTTTGTTTTTTATTTGGCAAATAGCAACATATGCCAAACTTAACTAAATTCGTAAATATCGCTTGACATCTAAAAAAAATAGCGTTATAATATAGTAGGTTAGCAGAGACTAACCGAGTTAAAAGACTCTATTGCCCTACGGTTTCGGAGTCTTATAAAAACTTTCAGGAGTATTCTTATGAATTTGCGCGCTGCTGAGGAAGGAAAAGAATATATCATTCAGCGTATCGAGACCGACGACGAAGAGCTTGACGCATTTTTGTTCTCTCTCGGCTGCTACAGCGGTGAGCCCATTACGGTTATCTCTCGCCAGAAGGGCGGCTGTGTCGTTTCCATAAAGGACGGAAGATACAATATCGATAACGCTTTAGCTAAAGCGATAATCGTCTGATTTTTAAAAAATAATCCGCGGATTATTTTTTTGGCGTGTGGTTAGCCGCAACTAACCAGCAAAAAACGCATTTCAACAGTAAAACTGTGAAAATAAATTTTACTTTTCAAACAGGAGGAATCCAAATGAGAATTGCACTTGCGGGAAACCCCAATAGCGGCAAGACTACAATGTACAACGCCCTCACGGGTAAGAACGAAAAGGTTGGAAACTGGGCGGGAGTCACCGTCGACAAAAAAGAGCATCCAATCAAAAAAAGTCTGTACAGCGGCAGTGAGGAGCTTATCGTGGTAGACCTACCCGGAGCTTACTCCATGTCACCCTTTACCTCTGAGGAAAGCATAACCAGCGCTTACGTAAAGAACGAAACCCCGGATGCCCTCATAAACATAGTCGATGCTACAAACCTCAGCCGTAGCTTGTTCTTTACGACGCAGCTCCTTGAGCTTGGTATTCCCATGGTCGTCGCTCTTAATAAGTCCGACGTCAACAAGAAAAAGGAGACGACCATAGACGCGGCTACTCTTTCGGCAAAGCTCGGCTGTCCCGTTGTTGAGACTACCTCAACCGCAGGAAAGGGTATCAAGGAATTGGTCGCTGCTGCCGTAGCCGTTCTTGGAAAAGCTCAGTCTGCGCCCTACGTTCAGAAGGATATCGACCTTACGGACAAGAAGGCGGTCGAGGCAGCTGACAGAAAGCGCTTTGATTTCGTTAACGGCATCGTTAAGGACGTTGAATCCCGTAAGGTTTTTACCAAGAATAAGAACGCGCAGGACAAAATAGACGCAATACTTACTAACAAGTGGGTCGGTATTCCGATATTTGCGCTTGTTATGTACGCTGTTTTCTGGATATCTCAGGCAGGACCTGCCGTTTGGCTCGCCGATTGGCTGGTCGGACTTCTTGAGGGCGGTCAGGAAATGCTCGCTGAAGCTATTGCTTCCGACAGCATCTGGGCTTCTATACTCGTCGACGGTATCGTTGGCGGTGTTATAGCGGTCATCGGCTTCCTCCCTCTCGTTATGGTCATGTACTTCCTCATCGCTCTTCTTGAGGACTGCGGTTATATGGCGCGCGCTACCGTCGTGCTTGACCCCATCTTCAAAAAGGTCGGTCTTTCGGGTAAATCCGTCATTCCCTTCGTTATTGGAACGGGCTGTGCTATCCCAGGTGTCATGGCTTGCCGTACCATTC
Source organism: Clostridia bacterium (assembly GCA_017461745.1). GTDB lineage: Bacteria > Bacillota > Clostridia > Oscillospirales > CAG-272 > HGM12713. The sequence continues at coordinate 1,814 of JAFTXE010000054.1, forward strand.
GTAACGAGCGTGAGCGCAGAGCGACCGCTATGCTCGCTCCCTTTATGCCCTGCGGCGCAAAGCTTCCCGTTATCGCGCTCTTCGCAGGCGCATTCTTCTCCGATTCTCCTTGGGTAGGCGCTTCGATGTATTTCGTAGGAATTATCCTTATATTCCTTTGCGCTCTCCTTGTTAATAAGATAACCGGAAATAAGAACAGAAAATCCTTCTTCATCATTGAGCTTCCCGAGTACAAAGTACCCAGCTTTGTAAAGGCTCTCGTTTCCATGTGTCAGCGCGGTTGGGCTTACATAGTTAAGGCAGGAACGGTCATTCTCGTTTGTAACTTCGTAGTACACGTAATGCAGACGTTTGATTGGAGCTTCCACGTTGCCGAAAGTGCAAGCGACTCCATTCTCGCAACAATTGCTACTCCCTTTGCTTACCTCTTTGCTCCCATTATCGGTGTCGTCGCTTGGCAGATGGCAGCGGCGTCAATCACGGGCTTTATCGCAAAGGAAAACGTAGTAGGTACTCTTGCAGTCTGCTTTGTCGGACTTGAAAACCTCATTGACACCGAGGAGCTTGCTCTTATGGAAGGCGCGGGCGCTGAGGTTGCTTCCGTGTTCGCTATCTCCAAGGTTGCGGCTCTCGCATTCCTTATGTTCAATCTCTTCTCTCCGCCCTGCTTTGCGGCTATCGGCGCTATGAACGCCGAAATAAAGAGCAAGAAGTGGCTCTTCGCGGGCATCGGTCTTCAGTTCGGCGTCGGCTACTCGGTAGGATTCCTCGTATATTTCTTTGGAACACTTTTCACAACACAAAACTTCGGTTCAGCTTGGATGCCTGTAGTCGGTTGGGCTATCGTCGCTCTATTCGCTGCTATTCTCACTACACTTGTTATCAGAAAGAACAAGCAGCTTAAGGCTGAGTATGAGCTCAGCGCTGCCGCTAAAGCAAGCGCCAAGGAAACCGTTAACGTTTAATAGGTAAGGTATATGTTAGCAGATATTATAGTTATTGCCGTAATCGTGCTGATAATAGGCGGAGCGTCCGCTTACATTGTCAAAGCGAAAAAGAGCGGTAAAAAATGCATCGGATGTCCTGATAGCTGTTCGTGCGGCGAACACTGCAAGGGATGTTCAAATAATAAAAATTAATTTGCGCAGTTTTTGACTAATGCTGTCCTTGAGTTTAAGGACAGCATTTTTCTTTATATCATATAATATATTTGAGCAGTATCCGAACCGCACTTTTAAAAAAAGGAACCCGTAAGAACCGCAGCAGGTTCGTCGGGTTTCCACCTTAAAAACTACCGTACTCCAAATTAAGCACAGCACTACATTTCATCAACCATAATATTTATTTTTACGAGTTCTTTGGGGGTATGGGGGCTTTCTCCGAAAGAAAGCCCCCGAAACCGCGTCCAACTGCGTCCTATCGCGTCCAACTGCGTCCCATACTAACTAAGTTCATTTTTAAGATGCTCCATTATTTTCTTTTCCTCTCTTGAAATCTTGACCTGAGAGAGACCGAGGGCGCAGGCGACCTGTTGCTGCGTCATTCCTCTATAATATCTGAGCGTGACTATTTTCTGCCACACGGGTGGCATTGACGCTATAGCCTCGGCAAGAGCTATTTTATCTATAATACGCTGGCTTTCCGTCAGGCTTTCCTCATCGGTCAGCGTATCCTCAAGCTGAGGTCCCTCGTCATCTCCGTAGGCATTATCGGAAAGAGACGCCATCGGCGACGTTGCGTCGATAGCCATAGCCGCCTCCTCGGCACTGACGCCGCAAAGCTCGGCAAGCTCGGATATATGAGCCTCTCTCCCCTCCTCCGACATAATTCGATTTTTACAGTTGATAAGCATAGCACCGAGTCGCTTATAATACCGTCCGACCTTTATAGGACCTTCGTCTCTTATATGCCTGCGAATTTCTCCGAACACGAGCGGCACGGCGTAGGTGGACAGTTGAGTTCCTCGCTCGAGGTCAAAGCTCCTGATTGCCTTTATCAAGCCGATAGTACCTATCTGCATCAGGTCGTCAAGCTCAACTCCTCTGCCGCAAAAGCGCAGAGCTATTTTTTTTATAAGTCCTCTGTTTTTTTCAATCAGCTCGGACGTGGCGCGCATTGCCTCGTCGCTCTCTCCGCCGTCCTCCCTCGCTATTCTTATCAATTCGATATTATCCGAAAAATCACTTGTATAAGAAGCGCTCACCGCCTCTCGCTCAGCGCTCATTTCCCCTGAAGCCGCTTGAACAGCGTTACCGTCGTACCCTTTCCGCATTTGGAATATACCCTCACTTTATCACAAAAGCTTTCCATTACGGTAAAGCCCATGCCACTCCGCTCGTTCTCAGCGTCCGTTGTATAAAGCGGCATACGCGCCTGCTTTACGTCGTCGATACCACAGCCCTTGTCCCTGATGTCTATTCTCACTATTCCGCCCTCGCAAAGCTTTACCGTTATGTAAATAATACCAACCGTATTCTTATAGCCGTGGACGATGCAGTTGGTAACCGCCTCGGAAACGGCGCATTTGATGTCGGCTATCTCGACGGGTCTTGGGTCAAGCTGGGCGCAGAACGCCGCGACGGCGGCTCTTGCCATTCCCTCGTTCACCGAAAGCGACGGAAGCTTTATGCTCATAACGTTGAGCGCCTGCGCCGTAAAGCTGTTCTTACTTCCCTTTGGCTTCATTTTTAGTTCTCCTTTCCCTTGACTTGTTTGCCTTTCCCTGCGAGCCCGACGCGGTTTCTATCTTCACCATGCGTTCAAGCCCCGCAAGCCTGAATATCTTCATTATCCTCTCGTTAGGATTGCTGACTCGGAATTCGCCGCCCAATTTTTGCATAAGCGCGTATCTGCCCATAACGAGCCCCAATCCCGAGCTATCCATAAATTCAAGCGCTGACAGCTCAAGAACGGTCTCTTTAGGTGAGAGACGGCGTATTTCCGTGTCAATTAGAGTTCTGACAGCCACAGCGCCGTGGTGGTCAAGCTCTCCGCAAAGACTCGCAATAAGCGTATCGTTTTCCATACGCAATTGCAGCTGACAATTATTTTTAGCCATTTTATACCTCCGTTATTTTTTACTAACATATTCTACCATATATATTCCGCAAAAGTTGTCGTTATGCGTCCGATAAAAAAATTTAATATTTTTTAAAAAAATCTCTTGACAAATGAGGAACGGTGTGATATAATATCATCTGTTATCCAAAGACAGCAGGTTTACGGTAAAGGCTTCATGCTCTCCTGCCGAGGAGCGACATCAATTTATTCAATACTTATATTGTGTGATTTTGTGTCTTTCTTCGGATGAAGCTATGCCTTCCCGTAAGAAAGATTTTTTCTTTCTCCTGCAAAAATTTCACAGGAGGTAAACTAAAGTGCCAAGCAAATCGATTCTTGAGCAGAAGCAGGCTGTAGTTGCAGACCTTGCCGAAAAGATGAAGAATTCTCCCGCGGGTGTTGTCGTTAACTATCAGGGTATCACCGTTGAAGACGACACAAAGATGCGTAAAGCTCTCCGCGAAGCAGGCGTAAGCTACATGGTTATGAAGAATTCTCTTACGGGCAGAGCTTGTGACGAGGTTGGTCTTTCCGATATGAAGCAGTACCTCACAGGTATGACCGCTATCGCTATCGCTAACGACGACGCAGTTGCTCCCGCAAAGGTTCTCAAGGAATATGCTGAGAAGATAGAGTCCTTCCAGATTCTCGCAGGTTACCTTGATGGCAAGGTTGTTGACGAAGCAACAGTTAAGCAGCTTGCCGACATTCCCTCAAAGGAAGTTCTTATCGCAAAGTTCCTGGGCAGCATCAAGTCTCCCCTTTACGGTCTCGCATACGCCCTTCAGGCTGTTGTGGACAAGGACGGAGAGGCAGCTCCCGAAGCAGCAGAGGCTGCTACAGAAGCTCCCGCAGAGGCTTAAGCTATTATCTGCGAACTAAAACAGCGTGAATTCAGACACGCACAAAAAAATTTATTAAAACATTCCATTAAGGAGGAACATTAAAATGGCATCTGAAAAGATTACAAACATTCTTGAAGAAATCAAGACACTTACTATCATTGAGCTCGCTGACCTCGTAAAGGCAGTTGAGGAAGAGTTCGGCGTATCCGCAGCAGCTCCCGTTGGCGTTGCAGTAGCAGCAGGCGCAGCAGCACCCGCAGCAGCAGAAGAAAAGACTGAGTTCGACGTAATTCTTAAGTCCTTCGGAGCTAAGAAGCTCGACGTTATCAAGGCTGTTCGTGAGATCACCGGTCTTGGACTTAAGGAAGCTAAGGAAATGGTTGAAGGCGCTCCTAAGGCAGTTAAGGAAGGCGTTTCCAAGGACGAGGCTGAGTCCGTTAAGAAGACTCTCGAAGAGGCTGGCGCTGAGGTTGAGGTTAAGTAATTTAACCCCCACTGAACATAAAAACCGCAGGGATTTCAATTCCCTGCGGTTTTTGCTTTTAGCTTATAGGAACAAATGGCGATTATCGTACTGTCTGCTATGTTCGCACTCACCTCGTGTCATCCTGAGCGTATGCACTTTATTGGGAGCACTGAACTTCAATTCGAAGGATCTTTGCCGCCCAAGCGGCAACAACTAACTTAGGTGGGTAATTCTTTATACTTTAAAAACTCTCCC
>JAFTXE010000008.1 GCA_017461745.1 Clostridia bacterium
ATAGAAAAACAGCCGAAAACAAGTCAAAATAGCTTGTTTTCGGCTGTTTTTTGGTCGAAGTGACAGGACTCGAACCTGCGATCTCATCGTCCCGAACGATGCGCGATACCACCTTCGCTACACCTCGAAATGGTAAAAATATTCGATTTTTTTGTAAGTGGTCAAACATGTGGTCAGACCAAAGATTTAACGAATTTTCGGCAATCGGGAGTGCCGAAAAAGTCAGTGTTTTCAAGGGCTTTCGGCACTTTCCGAAAAATCTACGCCGAGAACGGTGATGGTGACCCGAACGTAGCGCTCTACCAAGCTGAGCCACACCTCGATATTTGATTGTAGCGTAGAACGCCACTAGATTATTATATCACGTATTGCAGTGCTTGTCAAGTGCTTTTGCGAAAAAGACCTGCGTGGATGAAAAAACACACTCTCGGAAGATTTTTTCTTCCGAGAGCTTTTATAATATACTAAGAGATCATATCCTTTTGGATATTTTTCTTTGTTATAATGATAAACAAGGTCTTTATCAAGGAATAGACCGTGCCAAACATAATTGTGTTCAGCAGTATTCCAAGAATTGCGGAATCTGTCACAAGGTAGCTGCCTGCATCCATTATGTAAAACTGCTCGAAAATTATAGGATGCTGCAGCGACATTCCCCAAATGGAATAGAAAATCACGAAGGGGATCTGAAAAGCCATAAATATGGCAATTTTGATCAAATGCTCCTTTGGCTCCAGATACTTTATTACGGAAAAGCTATTGGCTCTGAGGTCATCCTTTATGGATTTTCTGTAATCGATATAGGACGTATCGACCTTTGACTTGTACGTTAAAAACAAAGCGCTGAATACGGCATCGTAGACTAAGATAGTCATATGAGCTCGTGTCGGGTCGTCCCCGGACATATCGGGAATCGACCTTGAGAAAAGCATCACAAATACAAGCGTTGCCGCAATATGCGCTAATAACAGCAGCCCTAACCACTTAACCATTTTCCTGAATAATTGTTGATTCATAAAATACCTCCGAAATACGTTTGACCGAAGCTGACTATGCGTTTCGAATAATGTTCAGTGTAAATAGCCTACCTTTGCAATTCCCGCATAATGACGTCCAAGTCGTAGGATGCGTTATTGACGGGGATAGGGGGGATATCCGAAGAGCTTATTTTCAGGCGCATTGCCTTTCTTTCGGGCAAGGCGCAGGCTTCTTCCACGAGCTCGCAGGAGACGGGTAAAGAAAACTTGAAGCTCTTTCGGTCGATCTGCTTGGTACATATGTCAACGGTACATATATCAAGCGTGCATTCTCCCTCCCCAAAGTTAAATGATGAAATACAGTAAATACCGCTTCGCGCTTTTTTGTCCTTGCCCACGGTCACGGGAGCGGAGCTAAGGTCGTAAGCCATAAGTGTGTGCGGCTTTTTTAGATCTATGTAGTTGGCGTTTATTATTCTGTCAAGTATCTCGTCGTAGTCGCTGTCCTTGACCTTTGCGGAGGTGGAAAATATTTTGATGACTACGCCAATGAGAGTCAGAGGAATACCCAAATATCCTATTCCGTAGCCGAAGATGTATATCAGGACTCCGACGGCTATTATTACTATTGACACAATGTCAAGTTTTGTGACAGCCTTTTGAGTAAGATAGCTTTCGGCAATGTTGGTTCTTTCTTTTTTACTCATATTGATATTTTCCTTTCTCGTTTGGTTTACACATCCTCGCGCAAGAGTGTTTCAAGAAATCCCGAGCCTGAGAAAACGGTATATCCGTTAATATATTCTCCTGTGCCTATAGGCGTTACCGTTCCATCGGGGAGCTTTTTGAACATACTGCGGGGAACGGGATTGACGATAAGCGCTCTTTTTGCCGTTTTGTTATTTATTGTCGGCTCAATTTCGGCAAAAACAAAATCAAGTGTTTTTTTCTTTTTTGGGACGAATGATGAGAAAAGTGAAAGCCTTGTGCGCCTTCGTGTACCCGTGATGATGTTTGTGCTTATTGTCGTAGCTCCGAGACTTTGCTCTCTTGGGGGAGAGACTATATCTATGGCGTTGTTGCTGTGAAATATCATAGAGGATTCATATTGGCGAACGGCAAGAAAGCGAACGCACCAAAGCTTTTTACCCGTTTCCACGGTGAAGTCAAGCCCTTTTTCGTTGTATTTGAGTCCCTTGAAAAAGCCGCGTTTGAATTTGAGACGGTATTTGTATTTCTTGCATTGCTTTTTGAGCTTGCGCAGAAATTTCAGACGCTTTCTGTAGGTGCGCAGAGCCAGAAAATATATCATCGCCGCAACGGTTAGCACGGATATGAGAATACCCGTAGCGCCGAGCATGTAAATAACGGCGTATAGTCCCAATGCCACAAGAACCAATGATAAGCTTAAGGATATAAATATTAAAAGGTCGGCAAAGTGGTTGTTGAATCTTGTAAGCCACGTTTCCTTTTTTGTCACTCCGTAGGAGCGATAACGGGGAACGGGGTCGATTTTGCTGACTTCGGCTTTTTGCCGTTTCTTTTTGTCGTTTCTATCGTACTTCATGTATGCTCCTTTCGAGAGTAGTTTACGATATCATTGTAACACATGGTCGCGTGATTGTCAAGAGCTGATTTTAGATTAACGAGTTTTTCTACCTATTGCACATTACCTTTGTGAAAAAATTATAGATTATGCTCAAAGAGCGTTTTGTTAGACCTCTCAGTAAGCTATACTCAGATGAGTGCAACCGCCGCGGTCGCAAGCTCCCTCGCAATTACAAGGGTGAGTGCGTATGTCAATAACCATCGCGGTATGGGCGACCGTTTGGAGAGGTATCCAAACCTCACCTTTCAATAAAAAAAGAAACCTGTAAGAACCGTAGCAGGTTCGTCGGGTTTCCACCTTAGAAAGCACCGTACTCCCAATTAAGCACAACACAAAATTCCAACAACCAATATATTATTTGTTTCGAGTTCTTTGGGGTATGGGGTCTTTCTCCGAAAGAAAGACCCCAAAATCGCGTCCTCGCGTCCTCGCGTTCTCACTCAGCACATACTAAATTTTTAAAAAATTCTCCGCGTTGAGCAAAATTTTTAAAGCAGTCGAAGCTTGCGGAAGCAGGGGAAAGAAGGACGCAGTCTCCACTTTTTGCGCTTTCACGCGCGAACGCTACGGCGTCGGCAAAATCTGCGCTGTAATTAAGAAGCGGAGTGCTTGTAAGTCCGTTTTCCCTTGCGTACGTTTCTATTTCAGCCTTGATTTTTTCACCCGTAGCACCTGTTAACGATACGGTATGGACGCCGCCGTGCTCGCAGATGGCTTTTGCTAAGGGCGCATATGGAATTTTTTTATCGTATCCGCCACAGATAAGCACGATGCGCTCACCCTCAAGCGCCGACAGAGCGGCGGCGGTACGCGTGGGAGAGGAGTCTATTGAGGAATTGTAATATCTGACTCCGTCAAGAGTTCGCACAAGCTCAAGCCTATGCTCAACTCCAAAGAAGGACCTTGCGACACTTGAGTATATCTCATTCGGTACGTAGGAGTACGTCAGCCCTATTGCCGTCATGTAATTCTCAACGTTGTGTCTGCCCGGTAGCATAATATCCGAAAGCTTGAGAACACGCTCACGGCGGTTTCCGTCGTCAACCGTTATGTATCCGTCCGCCTCGTATATGGCAAGCGCATTTCCCTTGCTTTCAATGCTGTCGTATATCTCCGCAAAGGAGCTTTTTTCAGATGAGAATATCACCGTTTGCAGACCCTTGCGTCCTGCGTACTGACGCGCTATGTCCATGGTCGCCTTACATTCTCCATTGGTGACAAGCCGCCGTGTGCCGTTTCCTATTATATTCTTTTTCGCGTGTACGTACTCGTCCATTCCCGTGTGCCAATCAAGGTGATTGGGGGAAATATTGGTTATAGCCACGTTTTCGGGAGCGTCGGAAGCGGTCATGAGCTGAAAGCTTGAAAGCTCCAACACGGTAAAATCATTCTCCTTCATATCGGGGCATAGCGTAAGCAGGGGAGTGCCGATATTTCCGCCGACGAAGGTGCGAGATCCGAGCTGCTTTGAGTATTCGTTGAGGAATTTACCCGTAAGAGTGGTTGACGTCGTCTTGCCGTCACTTCCCGTTATGGCGAAGGTTTTTGCAGGGGTGAGCTTTAGCAAAAGCTCAATCTCCGAGGTAAGCTCCGCTCCGTTTGCGACGGCGTCGGCAATTGGCTTTTTATCGGGACGTATTCCCGGGGAGCGAAATATAAGCTCGCCCTCAATGTGCGTATGCTCTCCGTCAAATTTGTGAAAGGCAACGCCTTTTCCGTGGAGCTCCGCTGCTTTTTCTCCGAGAAGCGATACGTCGTTTTTGTCGTAAACGGAAAGAGGTATTTTTTGATTTGTAAGATATTCAGCCAACGGTGTATTTGATACTCCGAGTCCGAGTAAGGCGCAGCTTCTGCCGCCTATATATTTTTTCAGATCGCCGTCTTTTTTGATTGGCATTACTCAACCTCCGTAGCGTTTAGTGTCTCTGATATATATTATAAGTCTCAAAGCGGGAATATGCAAGTACAAATTTTCAATTTTTCGTGTTTTTTATGTAAAAAAGTGAAAAAGACCTTTTCAAAACGGAAATTTTATGATAAAATAAATATGTATATATTTTTTAGGGAGATAATGATGGCAACAAAGAACAACGCTGCGAAAACTCAATATAACGACCAAAGCATAAAAGCGCTCAAGGGAGCGGACAGAGTAAGAAAGCGCCCCGGCGTTATCTTCGGCTCTGACGGACTTGAGGGCTGTGAGCACTCCTTTTTTGAAATACTTTCAAACTCTGTTGACGAGGCGCGTGAGGGTCACGGAAGCGAAATAAAGGTTACCGCCTATAACGACCGTTCTATAAAGGTGGACGACCACGGTCGCGGAGTACCTCTCGGATATAACGAGGCAGAGGGAAGATGGAACTGGGACCTTATATACTGCGAGCTTTATGCGGGCGGTAAGTATGATAATAACAACGGTGACTCTGCTTACGAATTTTCTCTCGGTCTTAACGGTCTGGGCGCTTGCGCAACTCAGTACAGCTCGGAGTTTATGGACGTTTATTCGTACGACGGAACTAACGAGCATAAGATAAGCTTCCGCAAGGGAGAGCCTGTCAGCGAGCTTCAGACGAGACCCTTGGGTAAAAACGAAAGACGAACGGGAACGGTCATACATTGGCGTCCCGATATAGAGGTTTTTACCGACATAAATATCCCCAAAGAATTCTTTGAAGAGACGATGCGCCGTCAGTCAGTAGTCAATGCGGGCATCAAGTTCGTGCTTGAGCATCAGAACAACGAGGGCGGATTTGACAATAAGGAGTTTTTCTACGAGAACGGTATCTCCGACTATATATCGGAGCTTGCGGGAGAAACAAGTATAACTCAGCCTGTGCTCTGGCATCTTGAGACGCAGGGACGCGACCGCGCGGATAAGGACGAGTATAAGCTTAAGGCTGACTTTTCCTTCTGCGTTTCCAATACGGCGAATATGACGGAGTACTATCACAACTCCAGCTTTCTTGAATACGGCGGCTCGCCCGATAAGGCGGTCAAGGTAGCGTTCGTTTACGCGCTTGACAAATACATGAAGGCGCAGAATAAGTACAACAAGAACGAAAGCAAGATAACCTTCAATGACGTCGCGGACTGTCTGTGCCTCGTAATAAACAGCTTCTCTACCATGACGTCCTACGAGAACCAGACTAAGAAGTCCATTACCAACAGCTTTATCTATGAGGCGATGGCGGACTTCTTAAAGACCAATCTTGAAATATACTTTATCGAAAATCCCACGGCGGCTGAAAGCTTTGCAAATCAGGTTCTTATAAACAAGCGAAGCCGCGAGAGAGCGGAGTCCGAGCGACTGAACATAAAGAAAAAGCTGACGGGAACTCTCGATATTGCCAACAGAGTTGAAAAGTTTGTCAACTGTCGCTCCAAGGATCCCAATATCCGTGAGCTTTATATAGTTGAGGGTGACTCGGCGCTGACGTCGTGTAAGCTTGGCAGAAACGCCGAATATCAGGCTATAATCCCCGTAAGAGGTAAGACACTCAACTGTATGAAGAGTAGCTACGAGAAGATATTCAAAAGTGATATCATCACCGACCTTTTGAGAGTTATAGGCTGTGGAGTTGAGATAAACGGCAAGGTCAAGGGCGACCTTACTACGTTCGATATGAGCTTACTCCGTTGGTCGAAGATAATCATTTGTACCGATGCGGACGAGGACGGCTTCCAGATACGTACTCTTTTGCTGACGCTGTTCTATCGACTTCTGCCCACACTTCTTAAGGAAGGCAAGGTATTCATAGCGGAATCTCCCTTGTTTGAAATAACGGTAAAGGGAAAGAAGGACGAGGAAAATATTCTTTTTGCGTACAATGAATTTGAAAAGGCAGAGATACTTAAAAAGCTTGAGGGCAAAAAGTATACGCTTCAGCGCTCCAAGGGACTTGGCGAGAACGAGCCCGATATGATGTGGAAGACGACGATGAACCCCGAGACCCGCCGTCTTATTGCGGTAACGCCTACCGACGCCGCGCTTACCGAGCAGATGTTCGACACGCTCCTTGGCGATAATCTCCCCGCGCGTAAGGAATTTATCTTCAAGCACGGAAATGAGTATATGAAGGACGCTGATATATAATATTAAAAGGTGGTTGAGCCATTACTTGACTCAACCACCTTTGCTTTTGTTTAATTGTTCTGCGCGGTCGCATTGTAGTCCGACTAAGCCATTCTTATATGTATATAATCGAGCTAAAATTTGTAAGGAAGTTTTTTGCCAAGCTTTTTTTCAAAAAAGCGTAAATCGCGTCCCCCCGCGTCCTCGCTTACAGCTCCAATTCCATTACGGAATATTCAAACGGGCAGGTGTCGTCTTTGTTGACGCTTATTACCTTAAAGCCGTTGCTTATGTAAAAATCCTTTAGCTTCTGATTATCGTTTATCATAATAAGCGTAAGCTTTTTGCCGCCGTAGAGAGCGGCGCGCTCACGGCAATGGGAAACGAGCGCGCGTCCGATTCCGAGCTTCTGATATTCGGGTAATACGGCGAAGCGGCGGAATGCGTATATTCCCGTTTCAAGCTTCTGGAGCTGAACGTAGCCCGCAACCTTGCCGCCTTCAACGCAGGCGGCGTACATATGAACGCCGCAGGCCTTCGCCTCCTGCAATTCCTCAAGTGTTATATACGCGGCGCTCGAAGGATAGGTCTCTTTGGTATATCCAAGGCGCTTTGCCATCTCTCCGAAAGCGGAGTGAAGCGCCTCAAGGCAGAGAGGAAGCTGATGGTCCTCGACCGAATGTATTTCGTATTCAAGCATAATTTTCTCCTATTCAAAAAGCTCCGTGGACAGATATCTGTCACCCGTATCGGGCGCTAAGGCGACTATCGTCTTGCCCGCGTTTTCGGGGCGCTTGGCAAGCTCTATTGCCGCATGAATAGCCGCGCCCGAGGAAAATCCGACGAGCACGCCCTCGCGGCGTCCCATAAGCCTTGCGACCTCTATTGCGGCGTCGTTTTCAACCGTTATTATTTCGTCGTATACCGAAGTGTTCAGTACCTCGGGGACAAAGCCCGCGCCGATGCCCTGTATTTTATGCGCTCCCGCCACGCCCTTTGATAAAAACGGTGATGACGCAGGCTCAACGGCTACTATTTTAACGTCTTTGTTTTTCGATTTAAGATATTCTCCCGTTCCCGTAACCGTACCGCCCGTTCCTACACCCGCGACGAATATATCTATCTTACCGTCGGTATCCTCCCATATCTCAGGACCCGTGGTCATAAAATGAGCGCGCGCGTTTTCGGGATTTACAAATTGCCCCGGAATAAAGCTGTGGGGAATTGAGTCTGCAAGCTCGTCAGCCTTTTCTATAGCGCCCTTCATACCGAGAGCCCCTGGAGTGAGCACAAGCTCAGCGCCGTACGCCTTCATTATTTTTCTGCGCTCCTCGGACATGCTGTCGGGCATGACTATAATGACCTTATATCCGCGTACCGCGGCTACGGAGCAAAGTCCGATACCCGTGTTCCCCGACGTAGGCTCGATAATAACGGAGTCGGGGCGGAGAAGTCCTTCGCGCTCGGCGGCGTCAAGCATAGCCTTTGCAGCCCTGTCCTTGACAGAGCCTGCGGGATTGAAGTATTCAAGCTTGGCTAAAAGACGGGCGTTGAGCCCCAAAAGCTTTTCTATTCTTTCAAGACGCAGAAGGGGTGTTTTTCCAATCAACGCTTCTGCGGAGTCGTATATTTCAGACATGGCGGTCTCCTTGCGATATTTTTTATGATTATACCATATTTTTGCCGTTATGTCAATGATAATCAAGTCAAATAAGCTCTTTTAACTCCTTTCCGAGTATATCGGACTGAGTCATTACGTGAGCCGTAACGTTGAGACGGTCGTGCCGCTTATGATAATATATCTGAGCGTCGGTGTTGATACAACAGCAGTAATGAGTGAAATGCGGACGACCGTCCCTTGCAAGCACAGCTCCCTTGGGAACGGAAAGCGCCGCGAGAATATTGAAAAAGCGAGCCGCCTTTGCTTCCTCGTCAGCGTCGTCATAGCCCTCGGAGGTCCTCAGGAGATACGCCGCTCTTACAAATCGTGAGGGCGAAGAAAAATCTCCCGAAAGTCCGTGAGAACCAAGTCCGAGGCTCAGCGGAGGCAAATCGGAGAAAACACCCGAGAGAGAGTGCTCTTGAGAAAGATTTGCGTAAAGCGTGACGTTGGTTTGGTGGAAGGGAAAGGGGGGATTGTTTGTGAGCGCACCGACGTCGTTTTCGTATATATGCATACCGTCACTCGTTTGCTCGACGGTAAGCGCTCCCGTTTTGTCGGCGATTATCCAATGAAGCGGCGTTGCGGGAGTGCTTTCGTTGAAGGGCGCATCCGTTACGGTTATGCCTTCAAGAGCCGATTTCGCTTCGGCAAGGCTTTTACAGCTTGCGAGTATAAAGGGAATAAGCTCAAAGGAGCAGACGGCGCGCTTTCCCACAGTCGCGGCAGGGAAGTAATGCGCGTTGTCGGGAAAGTGAAGTCCCGCCATGCAGAGTCCCGATTCGTTAAAAGCGTCGGCATAGAGGGGATAGCCGTCTATTACCGTAGCCATTCCCATAATAGCTCTATGCTCGCTGAGTGTGCCTGAGCTTGCGAACGATAGCGGAAAGCGCCTCGGCGTGATAACGACGCGCTCGCCAAAGCCTTGTTCAACGTCCATGCTTCTGCCAAAATAAAAATTATCCGAATTAAAGGTGATTGCCGTACACATAAAAATAATTCTCCGTTTTTGCTTAGTATTAGCAAAAACGGAGAATTGTATTAAAAATATTATTATTCTTCGGTATTGTATTCCGCTATGTAGGGAAGGTTTCTGAAAATTTCGCCGCAATCAAGACCGTAGCCTATAACGAATAGATCGGGAATAGTGAAAAGAGAAATATCCGCCTTGAAATCAACGAGACGGCGATCGGGCTTGTCAAGCAGAGTAACTACTCTGATGGAAAGAGGCTCTCTTTGCTTCAAAAGCTTTACTATATCGTTGAGCGTTCTACCCGTATCAATTATGTCTTCGACGATTACTACGTGGTATTTGCTGATATCCTGCTCAAGATCCATGGTTATATTTACCTTACCCGTGGAAACCGTGCCGCTGTAATAGCTTTTAGCGCACATAAAGCCTATCTCGCAGGGAACGTCTATCGCGCGGCAAAGATCCGCCATGAATACGAACGCGCCCTTGAGTATACTTACGAGCAAAATAGGATTGCCGTCGTATATGTCGCTTATCTGCTTTCCCGCAAGCTTTATAGCCTTTGATATTTCTTCTTCAGTGATAATTACACGCTTGATTTTGTTCTTGTATTCTTCAAAAGACATTGAAGCCCCCATGAATAAAACTCCTCTCAAAAAACGAACTTAACTTATTATACCATGAAATAAAAACTTTTTCAAGGCAATATCAGCAAAAAAACGAGTATTTAATAATTTTTTGCCGAATTTTTGGTTTGAAAATTATATTTGCTTTTAATTAAAGTGAATTTATAATAAGTGGCTTTAGAGATTGCCGCGGTCGCAATCTCCCCGCAATGAGAGGGAGAGAGTGAATGCAGTGATTCAAATTATGATTTGTAGAGGAGATTTTTTATTTTGTTTTTTACGGCTTCGCACTATCTTCACCTCAGCGTGTCATCCTGAGCGGAGTCACAACGCGCGGATTTTATTGAAGCGAATTAATAATATCTTGTGACGCAGTCGAACTTTCCGTGAGGAGAGGTATGCCGAACCGAGCGGAAAGCAACGAGCAACGCGAGGCAGGGATCTACTAACGGCTTTTGATAACCTTCTTTGCGCAAGTGTTACATTTATATTGTTGAGGGAATGTAACTTTCAAGCACAAAAGGGATAGCAATAAATCGAATTAGATCCCTTCCTCACTCCGCTTATGCTCCGTTCGTCGCTTTTTGCTCGACTCGTACCTCGTCTCCCAAAAAGTTCGACTACGTCACAAGGAAAAATAAGACGACAGCAATTTTATTCCTTCTTTGTGACTCCGCTCAGGATGACACTCTGAGGTGAAGCTACGGAGAACTCATAAAAAACATTCTGCGACAAATCACAATTTGAAGTTATATATATCATGTATTATCGTTAAATGCGCAAGGATACAAGAACGGCTATCGCAGTGCGATAGCCGTTAATATACAGTTGTTTAATATTAGCCAAGACCACCGGGGGTGTCTGTGTAGCCTTCCAAGAACTTAAATGTTCCACCGCCTATATAGTAAGTTCCACCTTTATAGGTTACTTTATAACAGTTACCAGCTTTGTTCTGTCCAACTTTTACAAGTTCTTCATTAGCTGTATCACTATAAATGAGAACATGCTTGGTGGCGGTAGCAGGGTCGGTAAAAACGGGATCGGTACGAAGTGTAATTGCCGCGTATTTCTTTGTAGGTTCGGTAGCCTTTTCGTCAACTATTTGCTCTTTAATTTTAAGAGTGGTAGGCTCACAATCCTCAAAAATCGATTCGTTCTGATTGGTAGTTACGAAAACACCTTTTATGTAAGCGGTAGCGTTGTTATAGTTTATCTTATACCATTCACCGTTCGTCTCGGTTGCGGTAAGAGAATCTCCAATATTAACTGAACCGAGCTTGGTAGCACCCGTGTTTGCTTCTGCACGAATATTTACACCGTTACCCATTGCGTATATCGTGTAATTTGCCGCTACCCAAACACCTGTCTTTTCGGTTTCATCATCTGTACCATCGCTCGTATCAGAGGTATCGTTCTTGTTCTGAAGAACGAATTCGTTGCTTTCTTCCTCTTCGTTAGTATTGCTTGATGTGGTTTTGCTCTTACAAGCTACGAGAGCAACGGAAAGAATCATTATAAGCGCCAAGAAAATCGCAAGTGTTTTTTTCATTTTATTTCTCCTCTTTATTTTAAAATTCTTATAGGTAAAAAATCCCAAACGGAATTTTTAATTTTCCCCAATCTATATCATATTTATTATATCATATTACTATGACATATGTCAAGCGAAAAAATAAAGTTTTTTAAAAAACTTTTTGCGATTTTTGCGCTTAACCGTTTTCTCTTTGGATAAGCAGTTTAATTGCGTCGATTGCGGTCGTTATAGCGCGCTCGGTATCGTGCTCCTCGCTGTCGTCGGTGTCAAGTCCCGCGGCGTATCTTTCCTGATTCCATACGCAGAGAAATACCGCTCCGCACTCAAGACCGAGCGTTGCTCCGACTGTAAATAGCGTTGACGCTTCCATCTCACTCGCGAGCACTCCAAGTCTTTTCCACGCGCGCCACTTATTATTAAGCTCGGTGGCGATCGGCATACGGGACGGGGAGTGCTGACCGTAGAAGGAGTCCTTGCTTTGTACTACGCCTGCGTGGTAAGGGAGCTTTAACGCTTTCGCCGCGTCTATGAGGGCGATGAGGAAATTTGTTCCCGATACGGCAGGGAACTCGGGCGGTGCGTATTCGTGTGACGTTCCGTCCTGTCTGACAGCTCCCGACGCTATAATGATATCTCCCGAGCAAACGTCCGTTGATATGCCGCCGCAAGTTCCGACGCGTATCATATGCGTCGCTCCGCAAGCCGCAAGCTCCTCGACCGCTATCGCCGTTGAAGGACCGCCTATGCCCGTTGAGCAGACGGTCACGGTCTCTCCGAGAAGCGTGCCGTTCCATATGGTATATTCACGGTTCTGTGAGACGAAATAAGGATTCTCCAAATGCGCCGCGATTTTCTCGCAACGCCCAGGGTCACCTGGGAGAATGCAGTATTTTCCTACGTCGCCTTCGCTGACGTTTATGTGATATTGCTTTTGCTTAGAGCTGAGCATGAAGTTTCTCCTTTTTTGGTGTTTTTGCGGTATTGGTAAATTATGATTTATCGGGGATGCGGGGAGATGCGATTTCCGCTTTTTTGAAAAAAAGCTTGGCAAAAAACTTCCTTGCAGGGTTGTAGCCCTTAAAGCTATTCTTAGATTTATAATTGTTATAAAGGGCTACAACCCTGCAAGAAAGCTTTTGCGGAGCTTTTCTCGAA
>JAFTXE010000009.1 GCA_017461745.1 Clostridia bacterium
CATAATCCCGAGGGTCTATCTCCCCAAAAAGAGCTATACCAAAAGTTCAACGGCTGTCTTGGGTGCGGCAGATGCAGTATTCCTTGCGACCATGAGGAATGTAAAGAGATAGGCAGATGCCTACACGTTTGTCCCAAAAATCTCATAAGTGTTGCGGGAGTGGAATGGGAGGCAAAAGACCTTGCAGACAAGCTGCTTGCTCACAAGAATTTCTTTGACACAATGGGCGGCGGTATAACTTTGTCCGGCGGTGAGCCTTTGCTTCAAGCGGATTTTTGCGTTGAATTGCTTTCGATACTCAAAGGACAAGTACATATAGCCATTGAAACGTCGGGCTACGCAAAGAGCGAGGATTTCAAAAAGGTCATAAGCCTTTGCGATTTCGTCTATATGGATATAAAGCTTGCCGACGGAGAACAACATCAAAAATATACAGGCGTTGATAACAAGATCATTCTCCAAAACGCCGAATACCTTAAACAAAGCGGAATACCGCACACCTTCCGTACTCCTCTTATACCTAATATAACGGACACGGAAGAAAACTTAAAGGCAATAGAGGAAATTGTAGGCGACAGCCCGTGGGAAAAGCTTGACTACAATCCGCTTGCAGGTGCTAAATACGCAAGCGTAGGGAGAAATTTTCAAATTGAATCGATAGAAAAAGGTTAAAAGATAATTATGAGAATAAGCGATAAGGCAAGAATAGCTATATTTGTTGGAACCCTGTGCTCCGTTTCTTATTTCGCTGTATACATAGCGAGAAATGCACTCAGCGCGGTAACTCCGCAAATGCTTGAGGGTGGATTTACCGAAGGGTATATAGGAAAAATATCCTCGGTATATTTTATAGTTTACGCTATAGGGCAGTTGATAAATGGATTTATAGGCGAGAAGATAAAGGCAAGATATATGATAAGTTTCGGACTTATCCTCGCGGGTGTTTGTAATTTTATTTTTCCTATGATAGCAGACAATCAATACGGTGCGATTGTAGTTTACGGAATGATGGGATTTTTTCTCGCTATGATATACGGGCCGATGACAAAGGTCGTGGCGGAGAACGTAGAACCAATATATGCTCCAAGGTGTAGCATTGGATATGAGCTTGCGTCATTCCTTGGCTCTCCATCTGCGGGATTACTTGCAGTGTTTTTATCGTGGCAGGGAGTGTTTATGTCAAATAGCGTAGTATTGCTCCTTATGGGATGCGTTGCGTTTTGCGTATTCCTTGCATTTGAAAGAAAGGGAATAATCTCGTACGGACGGTATTCCGCCGCAAAACAGGGAAAAGGCAAGATTAAGATATTGTTTAAGCATCAGATAGTAAAATTCTGCTTGATAGCAATACTTACGGGAGTTGTGAGAACATCGGTCGTTTTCTGGCTTCCAACATATCTTACTCAGTATCTTGGAATTTCATCGCAATCGTCTGCGGCTATATTCTCGGCGGTGACTTTCGTTATGGCGACCATAACGTTTATAACGGTATTCGTGTACGAGCGCCTGAAGCGGAATATGGATATGACGATACTGTTGTTGTTTTCAATCTCCTTCGTAGCCTTTGTAAGTGTTTATTTTGTAAAAGCTACGGTTTTGAATATAATTTTACTCGTTATAGCAATAATGTCCTCAATGGGCGTTTCCACGATGATGTGGTCAAGATACTGTCCCGGACTTCGCGACACGGGAATGGTATCAACGGTCACGGGCTTCTTGGATTTCCTGAGCTATATGGCGGCGGCTGTGGCAAATCTGGTGTTTGCGAATGCAGTTACGGCTATCGGCTGGGGTAATCTTATTCTTGTGTGGACTGGCCTAGTAGCATTTGGTGTAATAATATCTTTACCATATAAGAGAAAGACAAAGTCGGAGACTTAAAATATGAGAGTTGAAAAAATAATTCTGAATAAATATAAAAGTGATTTTTATCTTGACGCATATATTTCGGATAAAATAGATGGCTTAGAGAGGAAAGCTATCCTTGTTATTCCAGGCGGTGGCTATTCGGGAGTATGTTCTGACAGGGAGGGAGAGCCGATAGCGCAGGCGTTTATCCCTTACGGATATAACGCATTTGTTTTGCATTATACGGTTAATAAAAAGCATCCGTTTCCGACTCAGCTTATTGAGGTAGCCGAGGCTATTAAACATATAAAAGACAATGCTGAAAAATACGGAATTTCAAAGGACAAAATTTTTGTTGTAGGTTTCTCGGCAGGTGGCCATTTGGCAGGATGCGCGGGAATTCTTTGGAAACACACAAAAATATATGAAAGCATATCCATGCCATTCGGATATAATAAGCCTGCTGGAATTATGCTGATTTATCCTGTTATTTCTACCGATTATCATGATTTTTCGTTTAATAATCTTCTTTGTAAGGAGCAACCGACAGACAAAGATTTATACTCTGTCTCTCTGGAGAAGCATGTTGATTCCGACAGCACTCCCGCATTTGTATTGCATACCGCGAACGACCAAATTGTTGATATTAAAAATTCTCTATGTTTAGCTAATGCTTATACAGATGCAAAGGTTGAATATGAATTGCATGTGTACCCAAATGGACCTCACGGAATGGCACTTGCAAATCATATAACAGATTTGGGGAATAAACAGTGGAATAATCCTGCTATTGCGGAATGGGTGAAGATGGCGGCGTATTGGGCAGAAAATATCAAGGTAGATTGAATTTATTATGAAAATGAAAAGCAAGAATACGAGCATAACTTTTAATAAAGCAAATATAAACGGCGGCTTTGCTTGCTACATAAGCGGTAGCGGAGAGCTTGTGTATTCGTTGGATATCGAGGATACCTCGGAATACATGGCGATAGAAAATCATTCGCCTTTCTGGTGCCGTCCATTTTGGGGCAAATCTCTTTCCGAGCTTCCCGAAATGGTACAGGCATTGCTCATAAAGAACGGAGATAGCTATATCTACTATCTTCCCGTATGCGATAGCACTTTTAAAACCGTTATCCGTGGAAAAGAGAATGGCTTTGAATTCTATACATATTCAAATTGCAACACAGTAACGGAATGTGATCACCAGCTAGCTTTCATTTGTCTTGAAGGAAAAGAGCCTCTTGCGCTTATGAAAGAAGGCGCGAGAGAAGTATGCAATCTGCTTGACAACGGGCTGAAGCTCCGCGAGGAAAAGACTGTTCCCGAGGTGTTCAACTATCTCGGCTGGTGCTCTTGGGACTCTATGCAGATAAGAGTCAATCACGAGGGGCTTCTCGAAAAGGCGAGGGAGCTTAAAGAAAAGAACGTTCCCGTTCATTTCGCCATCATTGACGACATGTGGGCAGACGTTCCGAATCTTAATGAAATACCTGCCGATGCCGATTTTGGCAAAATGGTAGGTATGATGCACGCAAGCAAAATGCGTTCATTTGAAGGAGATCCAAAGAGATTTTCCAATGGAATGAAAGAGGCTATCGAGGACTTGAAGAAAGAGGGAATACCCGCAGTCGGTGTTTGGTTTCCAACCACAGGCTATTGGGCAGGACTTGAACCGAATGAGAGCGAAGCGGAGCGTCAGAAGGACAATACGGTAACGCTCTCAAACGGACAGATAATAGTCGCTCCCGAGAAAGAGAAAGCAGAACGCTATTTTGACGATCTCTGCTCACGTGTCAAAGAATGGGGCGGAGATTTCGTTAAGATAGATAACCAAGGGTTCCACCAAAGATACGAGAACGTCGCTCCCATAGGCGAGAGCGCAAGAGCGATACAGAACGGCATAGATAAAGCGAGTGACAAATATTTTGACGGTGCGCTTATCAACTGTATGGGTATGCCCTCGGAGTGTATGTTCAACCGAACGAGTGTTGTGTCACGTTGCTCCGACGACTTTATTCCTGAGAGCAGGGAATGGTTTGCAAAGAATATTCTCCAATGTTCTTATAACGGACTCTTGCAGGGACAGTTTTACGTTAACGACTGGGATATGTGGTGGACGGACGACGATCAGGCGGTGAAGAATAGCCTTTGCCGCGCTATCAGCGGCGGACCTATCTACGTTTCCGACAAGATAGGCAGAACCAATCCCGAAATATTAAAGCCTCTATGCCTTGAGGACGGCAGAATAATCCGCCCCGACGAGAGCGCAACGCCCACGGCAGACTGTCTTATGCAAAATCCCACGACAACGGATAAAATATTCAAGATACGCAACCGCATAGGAGACAATGGCGTTTGCGCGGTGTTCAATATCAATGCCGAGAACAAGCCCGTAAGCGGTACTCTCACCCCCATCGAGCTTGGAATTGCCGATGGAGATTATATCTACTACGAGCATTTCACAAAACAAACGGGAGTACTTAAAGCAGGTGAAAAATTACAAATTACACTTATCGATAATGACGATTTTCGTATGTATTCCTTTGTATCAAAAACAGCTGATAGCGAAAAATATTGCGGAAATACAGAGCTGTTTATGGGCGTAGGATATTCCAACCAAAATTGAAAGAAAACTATAAAATGAAAAAAGAGAATTATTTACAAAATTTACATACGCATACGACCTACTGTGATGGGATCGACACGCCCGAACAAATGGTGCTTGCCGCCATTAAAAAAGGTTTTGGCGGTATAGGCTTTTCGGGACATTCTTATATGTATTATTCAAATTATGTTCAAATGACTCCCGAAAAAACGGAGAAATACAAGTCTGAAATAGCTTTACTCAAACAAAAGCATCAAGGTAAAATAGATATATTTTGCGGACTTGAATTTGATATGTATTCAGAGATAGATCTCTCGGGATATGATTACCTAATTGGCTCGGTACACTATCTTAAATGTGGCAATGAGATGGTAGGATTTGACCGTTCGGCAGAAGCGGTGAGAAGTGTTATTGATACATATTTTGACGGCGACGGAATGAGATATGCAAAGGCATATTATGAGACGCTTGCTCAGTTGCCAAACTACGGGAGATTTGATATAGTCGGTCATTTTGACATTATATGCAAGCA
This sequence comes from Clostridia bacterium, assembly GCA_017461745.1. Classification (GTDB taxonomy): domain Bacteria; phylum Bacillota; class Clostridia; order Oscillospirales; family CAG-272; genus HGM12713. Next base: position 4,989 of record JAFTXE010000009.1, read on the forward strand.
TTCGGACAGTGTGAAATTTTTTGATGAAGCCTCAAATGAGTATAAAAATTGGGTTCTTGAAGCGGCAGATGCGCTTCGTGGGAAGATACCCTTATTTGAGGTGAATACGGGCGCAATCGCAAGAGGATACAGAATTACGCCATATCCTACGATGTATATTATGAAAGAGCTGAAAAATATGGAATTTGGAGCTTGTATTACCTCGGATTGTCATGATGCAAAATATCTTGATTGCGGCTTTTATGAGTCTGCCGAGCTTTTGAGAGCCTGCGGATTTCGTGAAAAATATATTCTTACGGAACAAGGCTTTATTGCTGTGCCGCTATAAATTGGAGGAACTATGTCTTTTTTAGCACCTGTTATTATTGTTTTTGCCGTTCTCGGAGCTGTAGACTATGTTATAGGAAATAAATTCGGGATAGGTGAGGAATTCAAGAAAGCTTTCATGTTGCTTGGCGCTATGGCGCTTTCTATGATCGGAATGATCGTAATAGCGCCACTTATAGGTGACGCACTATCTCCTGTGTTTGAGTTTACATATAACATTCTTCATATTGAACCCTCGATAATTCCCGCGTCTCTTTTTGCCAACGATATGGGCGGAGCGCCTTTAGCTAAGGAGATCGCCAAGAACCCAAGTGTTGGAATGTTTAACGCTTTAGTAGTTTCCTCTATGATGGGAGCAACGATATCCTTTACCATACCTTTCGCGATAGGTGTGGTCGGTAAGGATAGGCACAACGAAATGTTTCTTGGATTTCTGTGCGGTATCGTGACTGTTCCTATCGGTTGCTTCGTATCGGGGCTTATTTGCGGAATACATATTATAAGTCTGTTGTTAGATCTTGTTCCTTTGCTCATATTTTCCGTTATTATTGCATTTGGTCTTATAAAAGCTCCGAATCTATGCGTGAAGATATTTAAGATCTTTGCAAAATTTATGACTGTTCTCATAATGATAGGTCTTTTAATGGGGATCGTAAATTTCCTTATGGGTAGAGAACTGATAAAAGGAATCGCTTCTATTGAGGAAGGCGCTATGGTATGCTTCAACGCGAGCATAGTGATGTGCGGAATGTTCCCGCTTTTGAGCATTATATCAAGACTTTTGAAAAAACCGCTTAAGTTTTTGGGAACAAGGGCAGATATAAATGAGGTATCTGCCATAGGATTTATCTCCACGCTTGCTACCAATGCAACGACTCTCGGTATGATGGATAAAATGGATAAAAAGGGAGTCATGCTCAATTCCGCATTTGCTGTATCAGCGGCATTCACGTTTGCAGGGCACCTTGCGTTTACAATGGCTTTTGAGCCAAGCTATCTGCTTCCCGTTATTATAGGAAAAATAGTGGCGGGAATTTTCGCTGTTATAGTTGCAGGGATCATTTATAAATTCACAAGGGGAAATAAAAAATGCTCAGAAGAGAAGAAATAAGAATAAGAGATCCGTTCATCTATACGGATTTTGAAAACAAATGCTACTATATGTACGGTACGACTGACCTTGTAGATGATTGCGTTGATGCAAGAAATACATTTTCCGTCTACCGCTCACATGACCTTGAAAGCTTTGAGGAACCAAAGGTGATATTTGACGGAGAAAAATGTGGCTTTTGGGCAGATCAAGATTTTTGGGCGCCTGAATTACATAAATTTAACGGCAAATATTATCTTTTCGGTAGTTGCAAGGCTGAGAATAAGCACCGTGCTACTCATATTTTCGTATGTAATAAGCCCGATGGCGAATTTGTTCCTCTGACGGAAGAACCCATAACGCCATCAGATTGGGAATGCCTTGACGGTACGTTCTGGGTAGAAAACGGCAAACCGTACATCGTATTTTCTCACGAATGGACACAGATAGGTGACGGAGAAATTTGGGCTATGGAGCTATCGAACGATTTGAAAAAAGCAGCAAGTGAGCCCTTTATGCTCTTTAAGGCTTCGGATAACCCAAACGTCAGCGAGCTCAACGGACACCGCGGTGCATACGTTACGGACGGACCGTTTTTGTATAACGAGGACGAAAAACTTAAAATGATGTGGTCGTCATTTTATCAAGGGCGGTATCTTGTTCTTGATGCTTGGAGTGACTCGCTGAACGGAAAATGGCAGCACGGCGGCAGTCGTTTTGATTTTGATGGTGGACATGCGATGATATTTAACACGCTTGACCGAAAAAGAATGATATCATTACATTCCCCTAATACTGCTAATTTGGAAAGAGCTTTTTTCTACCGATTTTAATTGGTATAATATTCTTTCACGGTCATCTTCTGCCCACCTTGGACGATCCGTGCTAATCCATAATACAAGGAGGTAATTTTATGCGTTGGGTGGTGAAAGACGCTCCACTACTCGTTAAGAGTAGTGATTATGATCTCAATACGAGGGAGTAAGCCTTTGCACACAATTTAATATCAGCGAAAAAAGAACACTTATCAAGCGGTTCGGTAATGAAGAACCAAGCGGTAAGTGTCCTTTTGTATCCTACGGCGAAAGATGTAGATATTATTCAGCTCGTGCCCCTCCATATCGGATTTTGTATTTTTCAAGAAGTATAAAATATCGATTTGGAGGATAAAAGATGTATAAAAGAAATAATGGCTCGACCGAGCAAGAAAAATATCAAAATAAGTTTACTGCCTTTATAACCGCCTCAATCAGAAATGAGAGGAAGGCATATATCAGAGCAACATACCGCAGAAAAGTGAATATTTGCGATATGGAAGAAGAGCATTTCCTGTTGTTACCCGACAAAACAGATTTTGTTTCGGAGCTTACCTTATCCGATACACTTAAAATAGCATTAGATACTCTTAGAAACTGAAAAACGAACAAACAAACGAGATTTTGAAAATCATGGATAGGGTGGAACGGCAAACCGAGGATTTCATCCTAACACTCCAAAGAGCACGACGAGCAATCGAAATGGAAGATCTGGACACTGCGCAGGAATTGCTACTCACGGCATATGAGCAGAAAGAAAGGTCAACATTGCTATGTCGTGCTCTTCCGCTTTACTCACCTGAGCCTTTTACGCGAGAGAAAGTAACAAAAGCCTTGACCGATGCCGTCTGCACCAAATGCGGTTATACGGAGGAAGGATGGTTCTGCGCGGTCATTCCCACACTGCTACCCAAAAAGAAAAAACGCTCTACCGACTACATAAAGGAAATTATGTATGCCTCGTTAGAGCGTTTTTTTATGGAAAAGCCTATGCAAAAATTTGGAACTTGCACGATCGTATTTCGGCACGTATACAACAGAAACAATCCCAAAAGAGCATGGCGCGACCACGACAATATAGAGATCAAGGCAGTCATAGATGCTATCGCTATGTTCGTGATGGAGGATGATTCGCCTCACGTGTGCCAGCACTTCTATTGCAGCGCCGAAGGAGATTGCGATAAAACCGAGGTGTACGTAGTTCCTCAAGAAGAGTTCCTGATGTGGTACAAAATGCAACTCAAAATCTCCGATGTGCGGCTTATCCCACACAACGTAAAACTCGGATATTTTGTTTCCATTGGCAAGCGGATTTTGTTAGAAAATTTGTAGGTGATAATGTGGAGATTTTAATAGCCAATTTTGATAAAGCAGAAAAATTGTTATTTGAGGAAGATACGGAAGATGAAGAGGAATAAATCGCATTGAATCAATTTTTCAGCAAGAGCGGCAAAGGCGGCGGACATTATTTGTCCGCCGCCTTTGCCGTATCGTCGATAATATATTCTATCATAGCGGACTTGCTGATTTTCATATAATTATTCCAAAAAGGAAGGGAGGAATGATATGGCGAAAGAAAACAGAGAGAAAAATGATAGCAAAAATGAATTATGTACAAGTGTTTTTAGAAATGGAATTTTGACGAAGGGGGATTACACGAAGATATGGATAGAATTGATATCAACATTAGAGCGCAGAAAAAGTGTAAATTTTTCTCTAAATCAATGACAAAACACCCCTCTGTATGTTATAATAGAGGCGGAGGAAAACAGCTTGTTCTTATCCGAGAGGAGATAAGAACATGAGAGAAAAAGTAGCAATCTATTGCAGACTGTCCGAGGAGGACAAAAACAAGCAAAACGCCACCGACGATTCGGGCAGCATTCAGAATCAGAAGGCGATGCTCCGCGACTATGCCGATCGAATGGGCTGGGAGCTTTACGGCATTTACAGCGACGATGACTATGCGGGCTCCGACCGTAACCGTCCCGAGTTCAAGCGGTTGCTTTCAGATGCTCAGGCTAAAAAATTTGATATTATCCTTTGCAAAACGCAATCCCGTTTCACCCGTGAATTGGAACTTGTTGAGCGATACATACACGGTCTATTTCCGATTTGGGGCATTCGTTTCGTCAGCATCGTGGACAATGCCGACACTGCCAACAAGGGAAACAAAAAAAGCCGTCAGATCAACGGTCTTGTCAACGAGTGGTATCTGGAGGATATGTCGGACAGTATCAAATCCGCGTTGGACAGCCGCCGCAAAAACGGCTTTCATATCGGTTCGTTTGCGCTTTACGGCTACAAGAAGGATCCCGAACTCAAAGGTCATCTGATCATCGACGAGGAAGCCGCCGCCGTGGTGCGAGAGGTATTTACACTCTTTTCGCAGGGCTACGGCAAGACGGCAATCGCACGAATACTCAACGACCGAGGGATACCCAATCCCACCGAGTACAAGCGGATGCAGGGGCTACGTTTCAGTCTGCCGCCAAGCAAGAACAGCACGCTGTGGAAGTATTTCGCTATTTCAGATATGCTGACCAACGAGACCTACATCGGCAATCTCGTGCAAGGAAAATACGAGAGTATTTCGTATAAAACGAGTATCAATCGCCCACGCCCCAAGGAGCAATGGTTTCGTGTGGAAGGTACGCACGAACCCATCATTGACCGAGCCCTGTGGGACAGAGTGCAGAAAATGATCGCTGAGCGAGCAAAGCCGTTTAAGGTCGGTACGATCGGACTATTTGCCAAGAAGGTGCGGTGCGCGTCCTGCGGATACGTGATGCGCTCGTCAAAATCGGGAGGGAGACATTTCCTGCAATGCCCCAGCCGACACTATGCCAAGGGAGCTTGCGAGGGTGCGTTTATCTCGGTAGATAGGCTTGAACGAATGGTTATTGCAGAACTGAAGCGACTCAATGCCGAATATCTTGATATGGACGAGTTAGCGTGCAAGGTGCAATTTAACGCCGAACTTTTAGAGCAAAAGCAAAAAATTGAAGCCGAAATTGCGACCTATCAAGGCAGGAACAATCAATTCTCCAAGGGTGTGCGCGACCTTTATCTTGACAAGGTAAAAGGTCTGATTTGCGAGGCGGACTTTATCGAACTGTCAAAGGACTTCACCTCACAAAAGAAACGTCTTGAATCGCAGGTGCTGGAATGTCAAAAGAGAATTGCAGAGATCGATGTCAAAATCGCCATTGGTGACAACCGCCGTGAGCTGATCGAAAAGTATGTCAAGGTAGAGCATCTGACACGGGAAATGGTGGAGATTTTGATCGACAAAATCATGGTCGGAAAGCGTATTCCGGGCACGAGGAATGTGCCCATCGAAATTCACTGGAATTTCTGAAAAACCAGTCAAGTGAAAAGTGCCGTAATCCCTTGAAATATAAGGGCTTTTAACACTTTTGCAAGACTCAATTTCGTTGCGTATACGTGATAGTAACAGAGCAAAAGGCTCGCACGACGTACGACAATATTCTCAGACTTGTTGACGATCCCGACGTAAGAGAACCAATAAAGTTTCTGAGAGCCAGAGAAATCGTTCACTATCAGCGCTTTGGAGACGCATTGCGTATAACTCAGGATAATCTTGATTGCAAGAATTTTTACGGTTATAATCCTGAGTTTGATAAAAAAAGATAATTTAATTTTGGGGGCTGTCGAAGCAGCCCCTCAGATTACTGACAAAGGGTTCAGGACTACGGTTCTGAGCCCTTTGTCGTACTTTACAGGGTTTGAGAAATATGGTATAATATAGGTGTAAAAAGAAGTACGGAGGAAACACCTATGTTCACGGAAAGAAGCGGAAAGCA
>JAFTXE010000055.1 GCA_017461745.1 Clostridia bacterium
CAAAAAACTTCCTTGCCGGGTTGTAGCCCGATTAAACATATTTAATTCCAAGAATGGCTTAGGCGGGCTACAACTCGGCAAGAAAGCTTTTGCGGAGCTTTTCTCGAAAAGCGACAACGCGTCCCCCGCATCTCCTCGATAAATCATAATTTAACATTCATCGCTTACAGTCCGAACCACGCAAGCGCGCAGAGGGCGAGGCTCACGAGGCTGAAAACAACTACTATTTTATTTTCGCTCCAGCCCTTATCCTCAAAGTGATGATGAACGGGCGCCATACGGAACACTCGTCTGCTCGTTGTCTTGAACACCGCAACCTGAATAACAACGCTCAGTGTCTCAAAAATAAATATACCGCAGGCAATAAGCATTACGAGCATATCGTTTATCATAAACGCCGCGCCTGCCAAAGCGCCGCCGAGGAACAGCGAGCCCGTGTCTCCCATAAAGACCTCTGCCACGTGGCAGTTCTTTCTGAGGAATGCAAGAAGGCTTCCGATAAGCGCCGCAGCCACGAGTGCCATGGGCGCGTTAAGATAATTTATTCCCACGAATGCTACGAATGCGGTAACCACCAAGGTAACCGACGTGGCAAGACCGTCAATTCCGTCCGTAAGATTTACGCTGTTGACAAGCCCCACGATAAACACCATAGCTCCGAAATAATATGCAAATCCAAGCTCAAGCATAATATCGGTAAAGGGTATGTGAAGCGCGGTGTCTATATGTTCCGACAGCGTCATGATTGCAAGATATACTGCCGCCGCAACGCACTGCAAGGCAAATTTCTGCCCTGCCTTTAAGCCCTCGTTGCGTTTTTTCATCAGCTTTTTATAGTCATCGTAAAGCCCTATAAAGCCGTTGAAAAGCGCAAGACACAACGTAAGCGCCAAGGGTATCAGCTTATTCTGTTGTCCTCTCACAGCATAGTACACGGTGAGTCCGAATATTACGATAAGTATGCCCAAAATAAAGCATATTCCGCCCATCGTAGGTGTTCCCGCCTTGGACAGATGGCTCTTAGGCCCTTCCGCTCTTATCGACTGCCCGATATGCTTTTTGGACAGCGCGGGAATTATATAATGGCAAAGTATCGCCGTTACGATGAACGACGATACTCCCACAGCTAAGAATTCTGTAATAAGCTGTTTCATTTATTTGCTCCGATTACTTAAATACAAAGTCTGTCTATATTTTCCTTAAGATATTCTATAACTCTCTCCGCTCTCGCGCCGCGGCTTGCCTTGACAAGCAGCGTATCTCCCTCTTTAAGAGAATGCAGAAGCATCTGCGCGCTAAGCTCGGGATTATTTACGTCGGTGTTTCGGAAAACGTACTCGGTAGCCATTCCGCCGAGCATAGCTCCTTGCGCTATACCGTCAGCTCTTTCGCCGAAGGTATAAAGAGGACCTCCGCCCAAGGAAGCAAAGTAAAGTCCTACCTCCTCGTGAAATCTCTCACTGAAGCCGCCAAGCTCATACATATCTCCGAGCAATGCCGTCATTCTGCCGTTTTTAGTCACGCTGATATCGTGAAGAACGCTTATCGCCGCTCTCATAGACTCGGGGCTCGCGTTATAGCAGTCCTCAATAACGGTTATCTTTCCAAGATCGTATATATTCTGTCTCATGCCAATTGGCACAAAGCCGCAAAGACCCTTAAGTATCACACTGTCCTTAAGATTCATACGCACGCCTACTGCAAACGCAAAGAGCGCCGCGTATACGTTATGCTTTCCGATAGTGGGGATAGTTACACCCTCAACCGTTCTGTCCTTCATTACTATATCGAAGGTAGTCTTATTTATCGTCTGTCTGATATTTACCGCGCGGAAATCGCAATCTCTGTCAATACCGACGTAAACGGGAATAAAGTCAGGGTTAACGTAGGCTCTGAGGACATCGTCGTCACCGTTGAGCAGAAGCGTTCCGCCCTTCTTAAGACCCTTGACTATCTCAAGCTTTGCCTTGCCTATATTCTCGCGAGAGCCAAGATGACCCATATGCGACGAGCCTATATTGGTAACTATAGCGATATCGGGCTCTGCAATTCTCGAAAGATATTCTATCTCGCCAAGAGCGCTCATTCCCATTTCAAGCACGGATACCTCGGTATCGTTGCTCATGGAAAGCATGGAAAGAGGCATGCCTATGTTACTGTTATAATTACCCTCTGTCTTATGGACGCGGAAGCCCTCAGACAGCACGCTTGCGATAAACTCCTTGGTCGTCGTCTTACCAACGCTGCCCGTTACCGCTACCTTGCGGTGATTTATTCTTCGGTCGTAAGCCTTTGCAAGCTCGCCGACGGCTCTTATAGAATCCTCAACCACAACCGCAACGTACTTGCGGTCGTTTCTCATCTCGGGAATTCTTTCGCAAAGCACGCAACCGCTTCCCGAGGATATAGCGGCGTCTATGTAGTCGTGACCGTCAACGCGCTCGCCGCCAAGCGCCACGAAAAGCGCCCCGTCGGCAGTCTCACGGGAATCCGTGCATACGTAGCTGAATGGCGTATCTTTATTCAATTCTCCGCCTACGAACGTCAGAATACCGCCGCATATACGCGCAAGCTCAGACATCGTAAGTGTATTACATCCTACGTTGACCTTCATAACATAGACCTTCCTTTCTGAAATCTTGGCATAGCCAAAATTTTATCATAGTTTTTTGTTTATCGCCTCGCGGACTATTTCTCTTTCATCAAAGAAATGCTTTCCGCCTGCGTCTATTTCGTATTTTTCATGACCCTTTCCCGCAAGCACTACAACGTCACCCTCACGGGCAAGGCTGAGCGCGTATTCTATCGCCTCTCGCCTTGACGGTATGACCCTATAAGGTTTTTCCTTATCCACACCCTTAAGTATATCGGAGAATATCACCTCAGGGTCTTCTCTTCTTGAATTATCCGAGGTTATCACGACCGTATCGGCGAGCCGAGAGGCTATATTCGCCATCTGCTTTCGCTTTCCTCTGTCCCGCTCTCCTCCGCAACCGAACACAAGTACGGTTTTTGCGCCGTCACCGCGAAGCGCGCGAGCGTTCATAAGCAGTCTTTCCAATGCGTCGGGTGTATGAGCGTAATCAATGAACACGTCAAACGGCGCGTCCGCAGCCACTCTCTCCATTCTGCCCGAAACGCCCGAAAAGCGCGAAAGTCCCCCTACAATAGCCTCGGGAGAAATTTTTTCATTCAGCGCAAGCGCCGCCGCTTCAAGTGAATTGAAGGCGGAAAAATCCCCCAACGCCGCAAGGGTGATAGCGTATTGAGCGTCCGCGGTCAAAAGCGTGTATGCGTTACCCGATCTATCCGACCTTATATCCTTCGCTACAAAGTCTCCCTTTACCTGCGAACAGGCGAGACTTCCCCTATACATACCGTACAGCCTTTTACCGTACGGGCAATCTACGTTTATTATTTTTTTGCGGCATTTGCCGAAAAAACTCGCTTTTGTTAGAAAATACTCCTCCATCGTCCCGTGGAAATCGAGATGATCCTGAGTAAGATTTGTAAATATTCCGTATTCAAAGTCAAGCCCCGCCACTCTTTCAAGAGCTAAGGCATGCGAGCTGACCTCCATAAAGACGTATTTAATTCCCTTTTCCGCCAAAATGGAGAGTAAGGGATAAAGCCGTGCGGAATCGGGCGTTGTCAGCCCCTCACCGCATAGCGTTAAGGGTTCGCCGTTGACACGGCAGCCGAGAGTTCCTATCACGGCGCATGAAATCCCCGCACGGATAAAAATACTTTCGAGCATGAAGCAAACGGACGTTTTTCCGTTAGTTCCCGTGACTCCGACTATTTTCATTTTTTTGCTTGGAAATCCGCACTGCGCGTTATAGAGCTGAGCGGCGACACGTCTGGTGTTATCAACTTTAACAATTGCGGCACCACCCACACACCCGTCACGCACCTGCTCTGCTACTACAACCGCAGCGCCATTTTTTATTGCCTTATCGATGTGCTCGTGACCATCTGTATTATATCCCCGAATGGCAACGAAAATACATCCGTCACTCACCTCTCGGGAATCCGTCACGATTTTGGAAAATTGGATATCGCTGTATTCTTGGGGACATTCAAGCCCCGCAAGTGAGAAAAGCTCGCCAAGACGCATAAACCACCTCTGAAAAATATTGTTTATACGTCCTTTTTTGTTATAAATTGTATTATCGTTAAATTATGATTTATCGGGAAGTTTATTACTATGTTCGCACACTCTCTGTGTCATTCTGAGCAGAAGAAACTTAAGTGGGTGAACCAAAGAAACAGTGCGAAGAATCTTTGCGACGTAAGGAGCAACTAATGCTATACTTATTGGGAGATTTCTTTGTAGTAAGAAGGATTTCCCACCAAACACAGCAGTTGCCGCAAGCGGCAAAGATCCTTCGAATTGTACTTTAGGTTCTCCCAATAAAGTGCGTACGCTCAGGATGACACGAAAGAGAGTGCGTACATATCAAACAGCCCGATAAACACAATTTGAAGCATTTATACCCAAGTTGCGCTCACTAAGCAATGCATAAATTCTCATGCTACTCTCTGTAATCGGGTTCTTCGTCGGCATCCATGTGTCTGAAGGTAAGAGTAATAACCTCTCCCTTCGCCACCTGAGTACCCGGGGCGACGGATTGCTTATAAACGTAAGCGCCCGTACCCGTCAGATAATTCTTTGTTCCTTCAATCTTTATGTTAAGACCGAGACTTATAATTCTTGCGTTAGCCGTAACTGCGGTATCACCCGTAAAATCGGGAACTGTTACGGTGTTTTCTTTATTTTCCATCAAATCAGCGTCTGTATAGAGATAAATAGTTCCGTCAGCCTTTTCGATGTAAGATCCGCCTGCGGGCTTCTGCGCGGCAACGGTATTTCCGTTTCCTATCACCTTGCACTTAAGCCCTGCCGCCTCAATAGTCTGCTTTGCTTTGTTTACCGACCAAGTACGGTAGTTTCCCACCCTCACCGCCATTTTGGCAAGCTCGGATTCACTATACTCAGCGGTAACTCCAAGCTGAGGCAAAATATTTTCAAGAGCGTCAGCAACATACGGAGCGGCAACCGTACTTCCGTACAGTACACCCTTCGTAGGCTCGTCAACGATTATTATTATTGCGACCTGTGGGTCGTCTGCGGGCGCGTAAGCCACCGTCGAGCATATGTAATCCTCACTGACGGCAAATTCATCGGCATTTCCAGTATGCTTACATATCTTGCAAACGAATACGTTTTCTCCGTCTACCTCTTTAAGCTCGCCCGTATATCCGCACTTGGGACATTCTCTCTCTTTTTTCTCAGAGGTTCCCGTTTTTGCCGCTACCTTATAGCCTGCGACGTAAGCGTTTTTAGCGCCGCCGTCACCCGAAACGCCCTCCTCAAGAATGGTAGAGATAGTCTTGCACACCTCGTCGCTTATGGTCTCTCTTTTGACCTCGACCTCGTGGCTGTATATAACGTTACCCGAATTATCGGTGATTTTTTCAACTAAGTATGGCGTAAGCAAGGTTCCGCCGTTAGCCACGGACGATACCGCGGTAATATGCTGAATAGGAGTTACGTTGAAGTTCTGACCGAAGGCGTATATAGCGAGGTCAAGCTCGCTCATCTGAGAAATAAATATTCCGCTCGCCTCACCCGGAAGGTCGATTCCCGTCTTTTCATTGTATCCAAAGGCGTCTCTGTACTGAACGAAATTATCTATTCCTATTCTGTCGCCAAGCGTCATGAACCAGACGTTACACGATTGCTGAAGCCCTTGCGCAAAGGATATCGCGCCGTGTCCCGTTACCTTATGGCAATGTATTTTTATTCCGAGGACGCTTTTGTAGCCCGAGCAGGAAACAGTTTCGGTAAAGCTTACCTTCTTTTCCTCCATCGCCATAGCCGAGGTTATTATCTTAAAGGTTGAACCCGGTATATAGCTCTCGCCAACCGCCTTATTAGACCATGAGTTAGTAAGCAAATTGGAAAGCAGAGCGTTATACTCGTCGCTTCCCTCCGAATAGCCCGAGCGTCCGAGAATATCCTCAAACTCAGAGCTAAGCTCCCAAGGGTCGTTAAGGTCGAACGGAGACGAGGTTGCCATAGCAAGCACAGCGCCCGTGTTAACGTCCATAACTATGCCGCACGCGCGGTTCTCAACGCCGTGGTCCTCGACCGTCTTTGCAAGCTGCTCCTCAAGATAGCCCTGAACGCTTGCGTCGATAGTAGTCGTAAGATTGTAGCCATCGATAGCGTCTATGTAGCTTGCGTATTCGTAAGGCATTTCGTTTCCGTAGGAATCTCTCGCCTTTATATAATATCCGTTAGTACCGCTGAGGTACTTGTTGTACTGGTATTCAAGTCCGTAAAGTCCGACGCCGTCACTGCTCGTAAATCCGATAACGTGAGCGCCGAGCGTATCCGCGGGATAATATCTCGTGCTTTGCGCCTCAAGGTATACCATATCCTGAAGTCCGTTATCCTCGATAAACTCCCTTACCGTATCCGCCGTCTCCTCATCAACCTTTCGTTCGATGGTACGGTCAAGATACTTAGTATATCCCGTCGCCTGCTTATGTACGAACTCGTAAGTAGTGCCGTACTCAGACTCAAGGATATTGGAAAGTCCCGTGGATATCACCCTCGCATAATCAACGTAACCCTCTTCTCCATCCTCACCCGAGGCTGAGAGAATGCCCGACGGCGATATAAACACGCGGTAAGTCGTTATATTGGTTGCGAGAACGTTTCCGTTACGGTCATATATCTTACCTCTGTCCGCCGCAACGGGAGACGCGGTAGTCATCTGCTCTATGACCTTATTCTGAAATTGCTCAAAGTTGACCGTCTGGATTATCAGTATTCTGATGAGAAGAAGCGCGAACACCGCAAAAACGACCAGACCGACGATAGTCGAGCGTCTTATCGCCCCCGTGCTGACACTTTCGCCCCTCATTGTATTCTCCTTCCACACGATTCATATTCAGATAGGATAGTTCAGAAAAATCCCATCACTGTTTCATGATATGTAAACGGTGGGGATTTTATTCTGAGAATTGGTTTATTTGCTTAATCGATATCTATGCCGAACGCCGCAAGCAAGGCTGCAAGTCCGACGTTTTTATCCTCGTTTTCCTCGTAAACGATAACCTCGTTATCGCCCTCAACGGGGATATACTGATTATCGGCGTGTTCCCTCTTTATCATACCGAGACTTTTGGCTTCTTCCTCTATCTCGTTGATATTGTATTTAAGGTCAAGCTTACCCTCAAGGTCAGCCTGCTGAGCTTCGAGAACTGCTATTTCGCTGTTAAGTCTTCCGACCTCACCCGAAGCGCTTCCTATCATAACGGAGCCGCCAACGATAAGTCCGAGCGAGAAGGTGAATACCGCAAGACCCGACATGACTGCCACGGGCATCTTAAATCTTCTGCCAACTGCTCTTCCCTCGCTTGGCTCCATGGGAAACCATTTATCTTTTAATTCTACTAACGCCGATATTAAGGTTTTTAAGTGGCCCTCCTTTGAGCCTGATTCAGAGCCCCGCTCACCGCTACCTCTCGCTCCAACCTTACGCTGAGGCACTGCGGTATTGGCAATTTCGGTCTCTTCCTGTTTTTTTCTGAGCGCCTCGGGCATATAAAATGCTCTGCGGCTCTTGAAGTATCTTACGAAATCGTCCGAGGTCATGTACTTACTGCCGTTGTAAACGCCGCTGCGATAGCAGTCCGCAATATTGCTTTTTGAATCATAGAGAACATAAGACTCGGGCGTTTTTTCGACAGCTTCGCCTTCTTTAAGAGACGCGGTCTGTCTCATATTACCCGCAAGTCCTCTATCCTTATATCGCGTTCTTAACTCATCAAGGCAACGGTAATAGGATTCATTCATTTCAACGGACATTTCGTACCTCCTCGTTTTTCTTATCTATATATAATCTCATAATCAGAGCTTCTCGGCGACCCTCAGCTTAGCGCTCCTTGAGCGAGGGTTTTCTTCAAGCTCCCGCGCCGACGGGAGTATCGGTTTCTTGGTTATTATCTTAACCTTTGGTTTGTTGCCGCACACACAAACGGGAAAATTCTTCGGGCAGGTGCAGCCCTGCGCCAACGATGCGAACGCTTGCTTTACTATTCTGTCCTCAAGCGAATGGAATGTGATAATGGCAATTCTTCCGCCCTTTCTTAAAAGCTTGTGCGCATCTCTGATAGCAGGCTCGATAGCATCAAGCTCTCCGTTTACCTCTATCCTTATTGCTTGAAAGCTTCTCTTTGCGGGATGGTGACCGCCCTCTCTTGCCTTGGGCGGAATTGCGTACTTGATTATATCCGACAGCTCAAGCGTACTTTCGATAGGCTTCTTCTGTCTTTCCCTGATTATCGCCGCCGCTATGGACGCCGAAAATTTTTCCTCACCGTACTCAAAAAGTATTTTTTTGATTTTTGCTTCGTCATATCCATTGACTACGTCGTAAGCCGTGAGCGCTCCTCTTTTGTCCATTCTCATATCGAGAGGCGCGTCTGCCATGTAGGAAAATCCTCTCTCCGCCGTATCAAGCTGATATGAGGAAACTCCGAGGTCGAGAAGCATTCCGTCTATAGCTTCTATTCCGAGGCTTTCGCAAACGCTTGCCACCTCGTAGAAATTACTTCTCACGACCGTTGCAGTATCTCCGTAGCATTCAAGCCTTGCCGATGCCGCCGCTATCGCCGCTTCGTCTCTGTCTATGGCAATGAGTCTGCCGCCCACAAGTCTCTTGGCTATCTCGAAGGAATGACCTCCGCCCCCCGCCGTACCGTCAACGTATATTCCGTCAGGTCTTATAGCAAGACCCCCCATGCACTCGTCGAGTAAGACCGAACGGTGCGAAAATTCTATTTTACCTATCTTATCGCTCATCACAGTCCGTAGGATTCAAGCAATTCCTTCATGCCCTCTAAGTTCTCCTCTTCGAGCATTGCCTCATAAGCCTCTTCAGCCCATATCTCACCGTAAGCTCCGCATCCTACTATTACCGCTCCCTTGACTATACCCGCGTACTGAACGAGCGTGGGTGGAAGAACTATTCTTCCCTGTGAGTCGGGAGATACCTGCGCCGCATCCTTATGGAGCGCGCGAAGTATTCTTTCGGAATCCTTTCTTTCCATTTTGCGTATAGGACTGATATACTCCTCCCATTCGCTCATGGAATACACCTTGAGGCAATTTTCTCTTATACTTTTAGCTACCATAAAGCACTCGTTGCCGAGCGTCAGCTCTTCTCTGTGCTTTGCGGGTATAAACAGTCTGTTTTTTGGGTCTATATTGTGTCTGAACTCACCCGATAACATTTTCGATTGCCTCCTTTCCGTGCGTTGCGCACGCGTGTATATAATGATGAAAGCTTCACTTCGATGAATACACCGTGGTATTTCGCTACACTTTGCTCCACTTTCCACCACTGTGCTAATATTATAAAACACTTTTTGAAATAACGCAAGGGGGTTTTCGAAATTTTTTTAAAAACTTTTCAGCAATTACCCGATTTTTTTCATTTTTTCCATTTTAAGCCCGTTTTTGAGGCTTTTTCGGTGTCAATTTTACGGTATTATACTTTTTTTTACATTTCTTTAATTAAATGTAATTACAAGTGACGCAAAATGTCATTACAAAGGGGTTGAAAGTCCACCGAAACGTTTGACGTAAGGTAGCTTCGTTATACAAAAAGGCTGTCTCAAATACCAAAATCAATGGCATTTGAGACAGCCTATAATTCTCAGCGTTATCGACCTCTCACTCACAGTAAGGGCAAGCGTCTACTACCTGCCGACGTATACCGAGCTTATTTTCTCCGATAGCTTACCCATTATGCCATAGTTTCCAGCATTTTATGAGTAACCTCGTATTTGCACGGCTCGCCTATCAAATATTTACCGCATTCTTCCAGCATATATTCACCCATACGGCTCACCTCGTCTCCTGCGCTTCCTGCGATATGCGGTGTAAGCAAGCAGTTTGGCAGAGTATAGAATTTATGCTCTTCTACGGGAGGCTCAGGACATGTCACGTCAAGAAGCGCCGTGATATCTGGGCGCTCCTGCAAAACACGAACAAGATCGTCCTCAACGACCTGCGCGCCCCGTCCCGTATTGATAAAGACGGCGTTTTCTCTCATACGATGAAATAGGTCGTAATTTAACATTCCTTTGGTTTGCTCGTTGTTCGCTAAGTGATTTGAGACGACAAACGCGCGTTCAAAGAGCTCGGGAAGCTCGCATTTTTCCACGCCAAGCTCTTTTGCCTTTTCGTCCGATAAAAACGGGTCGAACACAAGCGCTTTTAACCGATATTGCTTTAGCATATGAATGACGAGCTTACCTATCATACCCGCTCCGATTATGCCTACCGTCTCTCCGTAATTTCCGTTACATTTATTGAAAGCGTCCTTGGCGGCTTTGTTTCCGTTTGAGTGATAAAGCCTATTGGTCAAAAAATACCCTTTATTTGAAAGAATGATCTGCGCCACCGTAAACTCAGCAACAGGCACTGCGTTTGCCGCCCACGCTGAAAATACCTTAACGCCGCAATCAAGGAACGGGCGCGCAAAGCTCTGAACCGTTCCTGCCCCATAGAACACGCATTTCAAATTCGGAAGATATTTTTTGATCTCTTTCTCCGAAAAAATCGGCATTCCCCAAGTTGAGAAAACAAATTCAGCCTCCGAAAACTTATCGGCGCTCGAAAGTATATCCTCTTTGGTATATATAGCCTCGTCAAGCTCGGTCATACCGCGAAGTTTTGATACGACACCTTCATCGTATACACGGTGACAGACATCTGCGTTTTTACACAAAAATATTGCTTTCATTCCTTTTCTCCTATAATGCTTTTCAGCGCGTTTACCTCGGCTAAAAGCGAGGTTATTTTATCGTCGGGCATAAATTCAAGCAACAGAGTGCGCGGCGTTGTGAATTTGCTCAAATACGCCCTCCATTCCTCCACGCCGTCGTTAAGTGAAAATCGCTCCTTATCCTTCCACTGAAAAACGTGGATATGGCGCGCATAGCCTGCTATTGCTTGAGCGTAGTTCAGGTTTTCCTCCATGCTCTGCCATTGAAACGGCTGCCAATACATACGAAAATGCGGAGAATTGACTGAACTCATAAGCTCTGACGTATATTCAAGCTTTTGCGTGTAAGTTCCTTTATGACACTCCATGCACAAAGTCACGTTCTCGCGACACGCTATTTCGGCAGCCTGCTTGCACTGCTCTATCAGCTCATGCTTTTCCTTCGTGGAATATTCATCTCCGCTTTTCGTTCCGCACCAAAGACGAAGAATATCCGTGCCCAAGATCTTCGCGGCGCTTATATATTTCTCCAAATCCCCGATAGGCGTTTCACCCAATCGAAAATAGGTACCGTATGACGAGCAAAAAACGCCATATTCCTTTTGCAACGCAGCAATTTCGCGCAACCGTTCGATATCTTGGCAAGGCGCATGAACGTCACTGCCCCATTCGATGCAGGAAAGCCCTGCTTTTTTCGTTGCTTCCAATATTTCGATTGGCGAGTGTTGACGGAAGGAAACCGATACGAGTCCTAAACGGTATTTATTTTCTTTCATTTTCCAGCTCCTGTCTTTTTCTTGCCAACAGCGTTTCAAACCAAAGCTCAGGCTTGGGTAAAGGAGATATACCGTCTATATGAGATATTGCTCCATTTGTCAGCGTACGCGTGCTTCTTGGCTTCCCTTGATTTTGGTCGGGCTTACGGTCAACGAACGCTGAGCCGTGAGTTCCAAGCTCCGCCGCCGAGCAAAGCATCGCAGACAGCGCCGAGCGCTGAGTAAGCACCATATCGTAAAGCTTGAACAGCTCAGCCGTTTGCGACGCGTCGTCAATAACGGCTACGTCAAAAAAGCTTTCGCAAAATTCGTCTACCCTCTCAAGCAAAGCCTTCATTCCGTCAGTGCTTCTGTCGAAGTCAGCCACGCGGCTCATTTCGCTCTGAAGCTCGTCTCTTATACTTGCGATATTTGACGCTCCGTAGTTTATTTTGGGCAATCTGTAGTCAGGCGCAGGGCGAGCAACGTTCTTGCCTTTGGCTATATGCTCCGCCGCCCTGAGACCTCCCACCTGCGTGGAGTTGAGTGCGCTACCGCCGGGGCGGTAAACGCCGAACGTGCCTGCCGCCTCTCCCGCGACGTAAAGTCCCTTGATTTCCGTCTGCCAATCTGCGTCTACTGCAACGCCACCGTTGCAATGCTGTGCGCAGACGGCGATCTCCAAAAGCTCCGTGCGTATATCTATTCCGTGGTCGGCGTATAGCTCAATAGCTCCGATATTCATTTTTTCAAGGCGCTCAATAGGAGTTCCAAACAGCGCTCCCGATTTTTCAAGATACGTATAAGCTTCCTCGGGAAGAACGTCGAAGCCGTGCTCCAAGCCCTTGGGATTTGTCGTGAAATCAAGATATACTCTGTTTCCCTGCTTTATCTGCTCGGCAACGAGAATATCCACCTTTGACGAGGCGTCCGTCTTTCTCGTATCAAAAGGCCATTGATAGCCCTTGAGGAAAATCAAGCCAAGCGATTTTTCACCGAGCACTTCATAGAGAAATTCTCTCTCGTTTCCGTCTTTATCAACTGAAATATATCTCGGCAGTACCTGCTGATACGTTCCCGATAAATTCCAACGAAATTTCGTGCTTGCGATACCGTATTGCCACTCTTCCATATTAGATAGTGTAGCTCCCGCATCTATTGCAAGACCAGTAGCGCCGTGCTGACTTTCGGGATAAACGGTATTTTTATATATTCCCGCAGGTCCGCCGCTACATAGAATAACGTTCTGGCAAGCTATCACGGAAAGCTCGCCCGTTACCGTATTGACACAAGCGACGCCCGTTACGGCACTATCCTCGGTTATTATCTTTATGACACGACAAAAGTCAATTATCTCTATCCCCTTACCGAGCACCGACCGCTCAAGAGCCTCAGTCATATACTTTGAGGTAAGAGGTCCGCACGACGTAGCGCGAGTACGTGGGTCGTGATCAGTCTTGTAGCCCGCGTATTCACCGAACTCATTAGTCGGGAACGGTACGCCGAGCTCAACGAGACGCATAAAACACCTCGTTGAATATGCGGCTTCGCAGAGTGCGTGCTCTCCCATAACTCCTCCGCCCGAATACAGTGTGTCTGCCATTTCACGCACGCTGTCGCCGTCCGAGCCGCAAAGAGAGAGCTTATAATATGTTTGCTTGTCGCTTCCCGTGTTTCTTGACGTTCCCATAAAACGCCCCTCTGTGATAACGGCAATATCCTTTACTCCAAGGTCGTAGAGCTTGTCTGCCGCGTTGAAGCCCGCGCAACCCGTGCCTATAATCAGTGTATGATAACTTTTTTTCATAGCGTTCTTATATGCATTCCTCCGTCCAAGATAAAGGACTGTCCCGTGGTATATCCAAACGTTCCGTCGCAAAGAGCGACGACCGCTTTTGCTATGTCCTCGGGTGTTCCCCAACGTCCAAGAGGAACGAGACCGTCCGCAATGAGCTTATCGTACTTCTCCTTGACCGCCGCCGTCATGCCCGTGGCAATAATACCCGGACATATTTCGTTGACGTTGATACCTTCATTTGCAAGTCTGTCGGCAAACAGCTTGGTTATCATGGAAACTCCCGCCTTGGAAATACAGTATTCCCCACGGCTCGTAGAGCTTGTGTACGCCGAGCAGGAAGAAATATTGACTATACTGCCGCCCTTGCCCTGTTCAAGCATTTTATTTGCAACAGCCTGCGTCAGAAACAGCGTGCCCTTGGTATTGATACCCATAACGAAATCATAGCTCTCCTCGGTCATCTCCAGAATATCCCGACGTACCTTTGGCGCAACTCCCGCAACGTTTACAAGAACCGATATATCTCCTTTTTTTGCCGCGGTATCAACAAGAGCCTCACGTGACGGCGCTTGTGAAAGGTCTCCCTTGACGTATGTAAACTCATAACCGTTAAAATCATGAATGTCGGGCGCGTCCACTACGTCCATACCGACAACGCAATATCCCGCGCGACAAAGCCATATAGCGCTCTCCTTACCTATTCCGCCCATTACTCCCGTTACTATTGCTACTTTCATTTTTGTATCTCCTTATAAAGATTTCTGTAATATTCGTTAAATACCGCGCACCCCGAAACCCTTTTAGCGCGCATCAGCTCAGTGCATTTTGAGCAAGCGAGACAGCATTTTTTCGCGTCAAATTCTCCGTTCAGATGATCCTTGTAAAACATAGGATATGCGAGCCACATTCTGCCATAGCCAACCATATCGCAAATACCCTCGCGAAGCTGTCTTTCCGACTGCTCTATCAAGTCCTCTCTGTAATACGAAAGTCCCGAGCCGACAACGGTAAGTGACGGAAACTTTTCTTTGATATGCTTTTCTATATATTCAAAGCGTGCAAGTCCTACGTCAGCCGCCTCGGGAGCGACGTATCCCCCTTTTCTGTACGGACGGTTGACGTGCGGATTATAATACGGATTGCCGACAGTCACGTTCAATATCTGAATACCCTCTTTTGCCAATTGCTCAATAAGCATATCGGGCTCGGTCAGGTCAAGCTCACCCGTCTCGGTCGTACCAAAGCCGCAAGGCTTTCTCACCATATCCGAGACGCTGAGGCGCGTCGTCAGCAAAATTCCGTCGGGAAGGACTTCTTTTACAGCCCTGATGCAATTAAAATACAGTCTCGTCCGATTTTCAAAGCTACCGCCGTATCGCCCTTCTCTGTCAAAAGCGGACAAAAGCTCCTGAAACAGATATCCGTGACAGGATTTTACGTCCACGCCGTCAAAGCCCGCCTCTAACGCAAGCCTTGCGGAAGCTACGTATTTTTCGGGCAGAGTATCAAGATATTCGTCCGTCACGATATTTGCATCCGTCACGGGTCGTTTTTCTTCATATACGGAATTGCGGTAGGCTATCATCGGGACAATGCTCTGTCTGCCCGAATGAGTGAGCTGTAGAATAAACACGGGCGACACACCGCATTCCTTCCGAGCGATTTCACGCATTTCAGCCAGAAGCGTTCTGAACTTGGATAGATTGCTCCTTGTCAGCATCATCTGTCTCGGATTGGTTCTTCCCTCGGCGCATACCGCGTTTGCTTCAAACCAAACTACCCCCGCGCCGCTCCTTGCCGCTTTTAAGTATTTTTCAACAGTCAGCTCGCTTGGACTTCCGTCCTCGTTGCAATCGCAACCCTCCATAGGCTGAAGCACTACCCTGTTGGCAATCTCCTTCCCACCTATAAAAACAGTCTCGTTTAACATTCTCAAAAACCTCTTTCAACTTACTATGCTTACATTATATCAAAAAATAAAAACAATATAAATATTTTTTCTTGCACAATATATTGCTTTTCTTGCAAATATATGATAAAATAAAAAAGAGGTGATATTTATATGAAATATAGCTTTAGGACGGATAATTTTTTATTTGAATTTATTGAAAGCCAAATCGACAACAACGTTTTATGGGAAAGCCACTGTCACCCGCAATACGAGCTGATAGCAGTGTTTGAAGGCGATATAAGCATTATGATAGAAGGTCGAAGCTATAGCTTGAATGCCAACAACGCTATCGTAATTCCGCCTCTGTCTTATCACACGGTCACCGCAAACAAGCGCGGGAAATATAAAAGAATGATGGCATTGTTTGACCCTCCCGCATTCCCCGAAGTATTGCAAAAATACTTTATCAACGATCGCGCAACGGTATTTTACTCATATCAGTTGAAGGATTTTGAAAAAATACTCGCGTCCGAGGATGCAGAATTTTATAAGCCGTTTGCGGAAAGCATTATGGTCAGAATAATGTACGAATGTATCGAATCAAGAGCTTCAAATTCCTCGGAAGATATAAACGACGTCCTGAATCAAATTATCTCTTACATAGACGGGCATTTATGCGAAAAAATCACGCTTGACGATATCGCACTTCATACGGCGCGCTCAAAATCGTCCGTTTGCCATCTGTTTTGCGAGCAAATGAAAATATCGCCCAAGCAATATATATTGCAAAAAAAGCTTGCCCTTGCGGGAAAGCTGATACATGACGGAGTACCTCCAACGATAGCGGCAATGCGGATAGGATACGATAATTACAGCGATTTTTACCGCATGTACGTCAAGCATTTCAAAAAAATGCCTTCTCAGTATAAGATTCATCAAATGCACTAACCGTTACCATAAAATAAATTCATAGCATCAATAAATCAGTAGCCGTATTACCACGGCTTCAAAAAATTAGGGCTACCGCAAATTTTAATTGTTGCGGTAGCCCTTTTATTTTTGTTTACTCCGACGCAATTTTTGATTGACAAAAGTTGATACGGTCAGCTCTGCTGAACGATGCGGGTAAGACAATTTCTCCCACCCCGAAATCGAAGCAGTATTTTAGTACTTATGACCCATAATTTTGTTGCTTTTCAGGGGCAACCAAATGTAAAATACGAGACTCAAAATCTCTTATTCTTTCTCGAATACATATTCCCGCATTCATAAGTGTTCTACCCGACAGTATCTGTCCTGTCTGCTCATTGAAATAGCGTTTGTTCGGGTCAAGTCCTGCTAGTCGGAGATAGTATCTGCCGTGAATTTCGCCTCGCATTACAACGTAGGTTACAAGCGCCTCGCTCTAAGCACAGCACAAAATTCCAACAGCCCTAATATTTATTTTTCAAAAGTTCTTTGAAGGTGTCGGAAACTTTCTTTCAAGAAAGTTTCTGACAAAAAATCCTGTCACAAACTAACTTCACTGTCTTTTATCCAAATACTCCACGAGGTCAGCGATAAGTCCGTCGGAATTTGTTCCGAAGCAGAGGTCGCACACGGCTTTGACCTGTTCATGAGCGTTTGAGGGACAGACGGCTACGTCGGCGCATTCAAGCATTTCCAAGTCGTTTACGTAATCTCCGCAGGCGTATATTTTAACTTCTTCGCCCAGAGTTTCTCTGACGTACTTTTCAAGTGTGATGCCCTTATTGACACCGCTCGGCTGTATATCGATTATAGTTGCCCACGACTGAGTAAAGGAAAATCTATCTCCGAACCTATCGCGGAGCGCGCTCATGAGCTTTGGCAAAAGCTCGCTATCAACTCTGAGCACCACCTTGAATATCGGAGTATCCTTCCATTTCTCCATCGGCGCTATAAGATTTTTAGTATCGGCGTAACGGCTGAGGTCGCTCTTAAGGAATGGATTTTCCATGTCCTCGGGTGTGCTTACGAAGCAATATTCGGGCGACGACGCTCTGACGCCTACCGACGAGAACTCGGAGCGAACGAAGGCGACTATCTCCTTGACCTCGTCGAAGGAAATGGTATGTAGCACGGGCGACTCCCCCGTTCTGAAATCGTAAAGGCAAGCGCCGTTGCAGGTGACCGCGGGCAGATTGACAAGCCAGGGCGCGCACGGTACTGCTCCCAAGGCGTGCTCCGCGGCTCTTCCCGTGGCAATGGTAAAGCGTCCGCCGTTTTGCTTGAAATATTCTATCGCGCGGATATTTCTCTCAACAAGCCCCTCGTGCTCGTCAAGAAAAGTTCCGTCGAGGTCGGTTACTATAATTATATTATCGAATTTCATACGTTTTCTTTTCTCAACTCCTCGCAAATACCTATGAAATATTCGGGCAACGGAGCGTTAAAGACCATTTTCTCCCTCGTCCTCGGGTGCGTCAGCCTCAGCTCAGCGGCAAAAAGGCACTGTCCGTCGATAAGCTTTTTATGCCTTGCTTCAAACTGAGTGCCATCGCCGCCGTAAACTCCGTCACCGAGCAAGGAATGTCCTATGCTCGCCATATGCACTCTTATCTGGTGCGTTCTTCCCGTCTCCAGCTCACAGCGGATAAGCGTAAATCTGCCAAATCTTTCGACCACGCTCCAATGGGTCACGGCATCACGGCGTCTTGCATCGGCGGAGCGAATGACCGCCATTTTCTTGCGGTCGGTCGGGTGTCTGCCGATGGGGGCGTCCACCGTTCCTGCGTCCTCCTTGAAGTTTCCAAGCGCCAAGGCGTAATATATGCGCTCGACCTTATGCTCCTTTATCTGCTCCGCCAAAAACAGATGCGCGGCGTCGTTCTTAGCCACCACCAAAAGTCCGCCCGTATCCTTATCTATTCTATGGACGATACCCGGTCGGACGACGCCGCCGATACCCGACAGGCTATCGCGGCAATGGTAAAGCAGCGCGTTCACAAGCGTTCCGTTCGTATTGCCGACGGCGGGGTGAACCACCATTCCCTTGGGCTTATTCACGACTATTATATCCTCGTCCTCATAGATAACGTCAAGAGGAATATCCTCGGGCAAAGCCTCGGAGTCCTCGGGCTCGGGCAGCTCTATCTCGAATATATCCCCTGCCCTCAGCTTATAATTTTTGGCTATTTCCTTACCGCCAAGCAGGACGTTGCCGTTCTCGATAAGTCTTGCGGCGGCAGAGCGCGTGAGCTGAGTTTTTTCGGCAATAAACGCGTCCACCCTCTTACCAACGTCAAAAGGCTCGGCGGTAACGCTGAGCATCCTATCCGTAAGATCCGTATATTCAGCCATTTCGTCACCTCCGAGCCTAAAATTTCATTCCGTCTTATTTTCTTCGCTTTGCTGAGCCTTTGCCGCTTTTTCCTTTTTATAGTCCGCGACCATTGAGATTATCAGCCATAGCACGAGCAAGCCGCCGCCAACGCAGACGCACACGTCGGCAACGTTGAACACCCACATCCAAAGAGTCGGGAATGCGCAGAAATCCAGAAAATCTATAACGTATCCCAAAGCCACTCTGTCTATCATATTACCGATACCGCCCGCAATTATCATTGACATTGCGGCGCAGGCAAGAGCGCTGTCGGGACGGAATTTCCAAAGATATATAAGAAGCGCAAGTATCGCAACGACGGATATCACCATGAATACCCAGCGATGCTCGGAAAACATTCCAAACGCCGCGCCTCTGTTTTCAACGTAAGTAAATCTGAACACGTTGGGTATAACGTCTACCGAACCGACGGGCGCAAGCAGATAATGGACCATAAGCTTTGACACCTGATCCACGACCACCAGAGCCACTATCATCAAAATCCAAAGTAACAATTTTTTCTCCTGTCAACCGAAAAATTCGGCTACTACAAATATTTTTCCGCTATCAAACGGTATCTTCCCTTTTTGGTCTTGTCCTCAAGTGACAAAACGCGGAATTTTCCTTTTCCTCTGACCGACATCACGCAAGGCGCGGCAAGAATTTTGTCGGGTCGCTCCTCGCACTCGTAATTGACCTCAACGAGCCCCGCGACAACCGTCTCTCTCGCCCTCTCCCTTGAGAGTGAGCAAAGAGCCGCCACGACGCAATCGCATCGCGGTGACGCCACGGTATCGGTAACGGGCGCAGTTCTCCTTGGCGGCAGACTTACGCCGCGCACGTCCGAGCGCTCGCCCCTCACCTTATCGCTTGCAACCTTACAGAGATTATCGCAAATAAATCCGCTCATTGCGGCGTCGCAAAAGACTAC
This sequence comes from Clostridia bacterium, assembly GCA_017461745.1. Lineage (GTDB taxonomy): Bacteria > Bacillota > Clostridia > Oscillospirales > CAG-272 > HGM12713. Next base: position 19,527 of record JAFTXE010000055.1, read on the forward strand.
CGCGCGCGCTCCGTCCTCCCACACGGCTATATCGCCTATAACGCTTCGTTCAAGTCCAAGACCGAGAACCGAGCCGAGATAATCTCTGTGCGAGAGCTTGCGAAAGCCGCCCGCAAAAAGCTCAACGGCGTCTATCTCCGCAGAGTAACCGTATTCCTCAAGCGTCAGGGCGTCCGTCACCTCTGCCATATAATCGGGGAGTATATAGACCCTTTGCCGCTCGGCGTCCGCATAGCCGCCAAACAGCAAAAAGCTCGCTCCCTTTGAGCGCAGATATCTCTCGGCAAAGCGGACGTCCTTGGGCGTCAGAAAGCAGCTTATAGCAAGCTCGCCCTTCTCAGAGGAATATATAAGGTCGTCAAGTCTTGCCGCGAGAGCATCAAATTCATGAACGTCACTCATTTTTATAGCGTTCCTCGCATCACGGCAGGAAGATAAGAACTACGGTGATGAGCATATACGTGACGAGAAAGGAAATATCTATGGGCAGTCCCGAGAACCAATTCATTTTCTCAAACAGCATTCTGACGGGATAGATAAACGGCTCGGTCACCGAATAAAGAAAGTCCGATATCTTTCCCCCAGCCATGGGAAACCACGACAATATCGCTCTTCCGAGCATTGCAAACTGCACCGCTGTCAAAAAAACTATAACAATGTTTTTTATCAAAACAACCGCAAACGGCACTGTGAGTTCTCCTCTCGTAAATAAAATATTCCGACACTCCTCGACACCGCGTCAAATTGGGCGCAAAAAACCGCCCCGACGCGCAAGGGCGCTATCGGAATTGTTGAAGCTACTTTTCGGAGCAGGCTATTGAAATTAACGCCTGCTCCGAATAAAAGTTTTATCAGTTACCGCCGACCATAGCCTCGATGCTGCTTACGTCAACGTTCTTGGGAGCTACGACGATGGTGGTCTTGCCAACCTTGGTCATAAGTCCTCCTACCGCGTGAGTAGCGCCTGCGAGGTAGTCAAGCAGACGAATAGCCTGAGCGGGCTCGATTCCCTCGATGTTGAGAAGAACGGTGTTGCCGTTCATAAGGTAATCGGAAATCTCAGCTGCGTCCTTATAGGACTTGGGGTTTACTATCTTGAGGGCTACAGCGCCGCCAAATGCAGCAGGCTCTGCGGGTGTGGGCGTGGGAGCAGCCGCGGTTGCCGCAAAGCTCTCGTCCTCAGCGCTCTCTGCGCCTGCCTCGTCAAATGCGCTATCGCCGTAGTACTCGTTGTCTCCTGCGAAGTCGCCGTAATTGTCGTTCTGTCTCTTAAATTTCAACATAATGTCCTCCAAAAATTTATATTATAATTATTTTTTTACTTTACAAAAAGGCTTCTGCCGATACGCACCGTATCAGCTCCCGAGGCTATTGCCTCCTCAAAGCTCTCGCTCATGCCCATGGAAATTACGGGCTCACATATATTATGCAATTTTTTTGTCCAAATGTCAAGAGCTTCCGCGTAAGTTTGCGAGAAAAATTTTAAATAATCCTCTTTTTCGTCGCATCTTGGCGCCATAGTCATAAATCCGCGCAGCTTTATATTCTCAAGCGCTCCGAGTGAAAGACAAAGCTCCTCCGCGTCCTTTGGCAGAACGCCGCTCTTGCTCTCCTCCTCGCCGCTGTTTATCTCCACGAGCACGTCCATGACTATTCCCTTCTTCTTCGCCTGCTTGTCTATCTCCGCGGCGAGCTTGAAGGAGTCGACGGAATGTATCATGCAGACCTTATCGACGATATATTTTACCTTATTGGTCTGAAGCGTTCCGATAAAATGTATATTTACGTTTTTATTGTTGAGCCCCTCGTAATGCTCAAGAAGCTGTTGGACTCTGTTCTCTCCGATATCCGTGACACCGAGTGCGTCGCAAAGATGGTTTATCTCTCCGATATCGGCGTACTTGACCGCCGCCACCATGGTAATATCCTTAGTGATATTTCCGTCCGCTTTGGCTTTTTCTATTTTACGGCGAACCTCGCCAACGTTTCTGTCAAGATAACCGTAATCCATATCAATCCAAAATCCTTCCGTCAAACAAATTATTACCCTTGACTATAAGAAGCTCGTTAGTACCGAGGTACTCAAGTCCTCCGTCACTCTGCAAATCCGTGGCGGAAAGATAATAATCCTTAGTCTCGTATATGACGTCTATTTTTCTCATAGTAACGACGCTACCCCTGAGAACGTACACGCAATATTCCCCGCCCGTTCTGTGAACGGCGCTTCTGGGCACGTATATTCCCGACACGGAATCGACCGTGACGCTGACGCTCTGACATCTGTCAAAAACAAAGCCGCTCGGCGTTCTGTTTGCAAAAAACACAAGAATACTTCCTCCGCTGACGTCGTCCTCGGTCTTTACCGTAAGCGTCATTGGAATAACCGTATTGCCGTTCTCGACGAACTGCATATCGTAGCTCTCGCCTACCTTAAAATATCCCGCCGAGGTCTCGGGCATTCTCACCACGAATCTCCATTCGCTGCTCTCGGCAAGCTTTCCGTAGGACGCGCTTACCGACCTTGCGTCAGGAGTTATCTCTCCCGTGGCAAGCTTATAATACTGCTCCGCGGTAATAGAGTCCGCGACGGCAGTCGTGCAGTATTCCTCGTATCCGTCAACATAGGAGTAAAAATATCCGCTGTCGGACGCATACATCGACTCGCTTCTTCCGCTACCCGAGAACACGCCCTCTCTCTGCCCCTTCATTACCTCTAAGGTATTGTCAACGGGGGACTCCTCGTCAACGAGAATACTGTGGCAGTTCATGGAATAAAGCAGCTTGTCCGCCTCCGCGGAAATACTGCCCGTATCTCCTGCGGCAAGCATTTTTGCAAGCGTGTAATACGACTCTGAGATATCCTCGTTTACTTCGGGAAGGTCTGCAAGCGTCAGACCCGAGTCAACGCTTTTTTCAAGTATGGCTATTTTATCGTCGAGATATTTCACCGTGCTTTTGCTTGCGGCGTTGCCGTTCTCACTGACGACGGCAAGCTCCTCGCCAATAGACACCTTTGAGCCGTCCTCCCTCAGATACTGAGCGACGCCCGTGTATTCGGAGTAAAGCGCGGTCTCGTCCCTGAAAACATATCCCTTTCCGTCAAGCACCGTATTCTGCGTGCTGATGCCCGAGGCGATAGTCGAGATATCCTCGCCGAAAAGGCTGGCAACGTGATAAACGGCGTAGACAAGAACGGCGATGGCTATTATAAGAGCGAATACACGCTGTTTAACTGTGCCGATTTTGAGCTTCCTTATCATTTCCCATCCTTTCAAATCCAAAAGGCGCTATACACTATTATATTTTATCACAAATTCTTTAACAAAAAAAGAGTTTCTCCGCAATATTTACAATCTCTTCAAATGTTTTTTGATTTTGGGCGTCACATACGTCGATACGGTTGACGTATTGCTTTCCCGAAAACCAAGTTATCTGCCTTTTTGCGTATCTGCGGGTCGCCGCCTTGAGCGCCTCAACAGCCTCCGCAAGCGTCTCTCTGCCCTCGATAAAGCCTATAAGCTCCTTATAGCCTATCGCCTGAGCGGCAGTTGCGTTCTCCTTGAAAACTCCCTCGGCAAGAAGGGCGCGCGTCTCTGCCTCAAGCCCCTCGTCCATCATCATATCCACTCTTTTTTCTATGCGTCTGTAGAGCGCTTCTCTGTTGGAATAAAACAGTCCCGCACACCTTATATCAAATCTCTGCTCACCGAGCCTTGAATTTTTGTCAAGCTCGGTTTTTGTCATACCGCTCAGGCGGTATATCTCAATGGCTCTCGCCACTCTTTTTACGTTGTTCGGGTGTATCGCCTCGGAGCTCTCGGGGTCTATCTTCGCAAGCTCAGCGTGCAGAGCCTCGTTGCCCCTCTCACGCGCAAATTCAAGAAGCTCGGCTCTGAGGTCGTCGTCAGTAAGGTCGGGCTGAAAATTCTCCCCCCTCAAAAGCGAATCGAGATAAAGACCCGTGCCGCCGCATATTATGGGTAGCTTTCCCCGTCCGTGTATCTCTCTTATTGCTCTGTCTGCCATTTCGACGTAGTCCGCACAGGAAAAGCTCGTATGCGGCTCAACGACGTCTATCATGTGGTGAGGAACGAGCTTTCTTTCCTCTGCCGTCGGCTTCGCCGTGCCTATATCCATTCTCCGATAAAGCTGCATTGAGTCGCACGATACTATCTCACCGCCGTGTCTCTGAGCAAGCTCCAGCGCAAGCGCGCTCTTTCCGCTCGCCGTAGGACCGACTATTGCGTATACCATTATCTTTTCGTTCATGTCACTTCTCATTCTTAGTTTTTTACTCATTTAGTTTAACATATTTTTATAAAAAAATCAATAGTATTCGCGACAAATAAACCGCAAAAATCCTCCCCGTCCTCAAAATATCTTTGTTACCCACTTGAATCCACACCCAAATCATGATATAATATTGTATAAGGTGTTTTTTGTTTTGATTTATCTGTGGGATGCGGGGGGACGCGGGGATGCGTTGTCGCTTTTCGAGAAAAGCTCCGCAAAAGCTTTCTTGCCGGGTTGTAGCCCGACTAAACTATTCTCAAAATTATATGTATATAATCGGGCTACAACCCAGCAAGGAAGTTTTTTGCCAAGCTTTTTTTCAAAAAAGCGGAAATCGCGTCCCCTCGCGTCCCCCGCATCCCACAGATAAATCAAAACTAAAATATTTATTCAAAATTTTATCGTGATACAAGGAAGGTATTATTATGACCACAGGTTTTCTTCCTATAAACAAGCGCGAGATGGATGCGCTCGGCTGGGACAGACCCGATTTCGTTTACGTGACGGGCGACGCCTACGTTGACCATCCGAGCTTCGGCGTGGCGCTCATATCCCGCGTCCTTGAAGCCGACGGCTTTCGCGTTGCCATACTTTCTCAGCCCGACTACAAAAGCTGCGACGCCTTCCGTGAATTCGGCAAGCCGCGCTTGGGCTTTCTCGTCACCGCAGGCAATATAGACTCCATGGTTGCGCACTACACCGCCGCAAAGAAAAAGCGCACCTACGACTACTACTCCCCAGGGGGCAAGGCGGGGCTTCGTCCCGACCGCGCGACTATCGTTTACTGCAACAGAATAAGAGAGGCTTACGGCGACGTCCCGATAGTCATTGGCGGACTTGAAGCGTCACTGCGCCGCTTCGCCCACTACGATTATTGGTCGGACAGTATTCGCCGCTCTATACTCGTTGACTCGCGCGCGGATATTCTCGCCTACGGAATGGGTGAAAACATTCTTCTGCGCATTGCCCGTCTGCTCGACAAGGGCGTTCCCGTAAAGAAGATACACGACGTCAGAGGAACGGTATATCTGTGCCGTCCCGACGAAAAGCTTCACTACGACGTCGCCGCGGAATTTGATTACAACGAGCTTAAGACCTACGACCGCAAATACGCCGAGGCATTCGGCATACAGTACAAAAATCAGGACTCTATAAACGGGCGTGCCATCGTCGAAAGGTACGACAGCAAAATACTCGTCCAGAATCCCCCCATGCCGCCTCTGGAGCGCGAGGAGCTTGACAGAGTTTACGCCCTTCCCTTTATGAGAAATTACCATCCGTCCTACGAAAAGGATGGCGGCGTCCCCGCAATAGCCGAGGTAAAATTCTCTATTACTCACAACCGCGGTTGCTTTGGCGCTTGCAATTTCTGCGCACTTGCCTTCCATCAGGGACGGACGGTACGCTCACGAAGCATAGAAAGCGTTGTGGCTGAGGCTAAAAAGATAACCGAGCTGCCCGACTTCAAGGGATATATCCACGACATCGGCGGGCCGACGGCGAACTTCCGCTATCCCGCCTGCCAAAAGCAGTTGAAGGACGGCGTTTGCTCAACGCGCAAATGCCTTGCCCCGACACCCTGTAAAAATCTCGTTGCCGACCACGCCGAGTATATAAAGCTTATTGAAGCGGTAGAAGCTCTTCCAAAGGTCAAGAAGGTATTTATCCGTTCGGGAATACGATTTGACTATCTGCTCTGCGACCCCGACGACGCGTTTTTCAGAAAGCTTGTCAAGGACAACGTCAGCGGTCAGCTAAAGGTAGCGCCCGAGCATTGCTCCTCCCCCGTTCTCAGATGTATGGGCAAGCCCGATTTTTCTGTGTATCAGAAATTCAGAGAAAAATATTTCAAGCTCACGAAGGAGGTCGGCAAGGAGCAGTATCTCGTTCCCTACCTTATGTCGAGCCACCCCGGCTCTACGCTCGCCGACGCCTTGGAGCTTGCGCTTTGTCTTAAGCGTGACCACTATGCGCCCGAACAGGTTCAGGACTACTATCCAACACCCGGAACTGCGTCCACGGTAATGTTCAGAACGGGGCTCGACCCACTCACTATGAAGCCCGTGTACGTCGCGACAGACTACCACGAAAAACAGCTTCAAAGAGCGCTTTTGCAGTATAATCGACCCGACAACGCGCCTCTTGTGCGTGAGGCTCTCATAAAGCTACACAGAGAGGACCTCATTGGATTTGGTGAGCATTGCCTCGTCCGCCCCGAAAACAAGGGCGGAGCTAAAAAATTCACGCCCAAGCCAAAGAGCAAAAAAAGCCCTCAGAAGCCACGGAGAAAAATTAAAAGAACATGAAATGAGTTTTTTGTCTGGTTTTTTGTCTGTTTTTTTGTCAGAAACTTTCTTTCGAGAAAGTTTCCGACACCTTCAAAGAACTCGTGAAAAATAAATAATAAGACTGTTGGAATATAGTGCTGTGCTTAATTGAGAGTACGGTATTTTCTAAGGTGGAAACCACGTCAAATGCTGCTGCACATTTGACGGGTTTCTTTTTTTATTTAAAGGTGCAGTTTTTAATCGCAGTGTGGGCACCCGCATAAGCTCTCCTCGTAGGAGAGCTGTCAGCGTAGATGACTGATGAGGGTAGCCGACGAAGGTCGGCGTGCTTTTTGCGATAATGTCGCTTTTTCAGAGATTGCTGCGGTCGCAAGCTCTCTCGCAATGACAAGATGAGTGCGTATGTCAATAACCATCACTGTAGGGGCGACCATCGTGTCAAGAGAAACATGGTTTACAATTTGTGAAGATACATGGTTTACAACTTATACGACCAATAAATTTGGAGCGAAGGCGTAGCCGAAGCGGAAAATTTATTGGTCGCGCGCTTGGCG
>JAFTXE010000056.1 GCA_017461745.1 Clostridia bacterium
TAAGCTCTTTGAAATGGCGGTAAATTCAGACCTTTCGAATTTCTATTACTTCCCAACGGACTGTCCTCACCGTGAAAAGAACGGTTGGACAGGGGACGTTGCTCAGTCCTGCTTCCATCAGTTGATGCTATACGATTGTAATCGGAGCTACGAGCAATGGCTTGATAATATGCGAAAAACACAGAGCGATGAAGGCGCTTTGCCGGGAATCGTTCCGACGACCGGTTGGGGGTATTACAAAGCAAACGGACCTGCGTGGGATGCGGCTGCATTTTACGTTCCGTATGAGTGTTGGAGATTGAGCGGAGACGTCAAGATGATCGAGGATAATGCTCAAATGCTTCATAGGTATCTTGAATACATACTCACAAAAAGAGAGAAAAACGGTACGGTAGCCTTCGGACTTGGAGATTGGTCATCGGTTGGCAGACGCTATTCAAGACCCGAAACACCGCTTGTCGTTACTGACAGTATCCTCACAATGGATATTGCCCAAAAGGCTTCCGAGATGTTTGATGCAATAGGAGATACAAGCTCTGCAAATTTTGCGAGAGGTATATACATCGATATGCGCGATACCGTAAGGAGAGAATTGCTTGATACGGAAAGCTGTACCATATTCAGCAGGACACAGACCGGTCAGGCTATGGGACTTTATTACGGAGTGTTTGAGCCTTGTGAGGAGCAAAAAGCATTTGACGTTCTTGTTGAGCTTATTTACAGTAAAAATGACAGCTTTGATTGCGGAATTTTGGGAATGCATACCGTTTTCCACGTTCTGTCAAGGTTCGGAAAGGGTGAGCTTGCCTTTAAAATGATAACAAAAAAGGAATATCCCTCGTACGGTTATTTGATTGAGAACGGGGAGACGTCATTTATCGAACGCTTTATGCCAAACGGATCCCCCGAGGACTCGCATAACCATCATTATATGGGAGATATAGCAAGGTGGTTTATCCGTGAGATAGCGGGACTGAGGGTGGAAAACTACAAGACGGTAGTTATCAAGCCCGACTTTACGCTACCGATCACCTCGGCAGAGGCTTACTACGAGCTTCCCGCAGGTAGAGTTTCCGTTAAGTGGCAAATCAATTCGGAAGGAAAGACCGAGCTTGAATATACTTGCCCTGAGGATGTGGACGTAAGGCTGATACTACCCGAGGGAGCAATGTGTTGTACGGAAAGGAGAATTGCATGAAAAAAAGATTGCTGTTGATTTTTCTGGCTTTAGCTTTGACTTTTGGACTTGTAGCATGTGGAGATAAGGGTGAGGGGAACAGTACCGATACAGGATCGGGCGACACTTCTCAAAACCAAACGTCCATAACTCCCGCGGACGTGGTCTTGTTCGGCGGTGATGAGGACTATACGATCGTTTATTCGGGCACTGCTAATGATGCTGTTAAAGATCTTATCGTTCAAATGAGCAGTAAGGTTAAGGATGTAACGGGATCAAATCCAAAACGAATCGCGGATAACGCCAAGACCGAAAAAGAAACTCCAAAGGAAATTGTTATCGCGTCTACTACACGCTCTGCAAGTGCAGAAAGTATGAAAAAAATAAGCGGCATTGGATACAGAGTAGAGTTTATCGGAGAAAAGCTTGTTATTACCGCAAGCAACGATACGATCTTGAAAAGTGCCGTTCAAAAGCTATTTGACACGTGGAAGACTGAAGATGGAAAAATCATCTTACATAACACGACCGTGCTTACTGAAGATTTAAGCAACGGAATGCTACCGCTTTATGAAAACGGAGAGTTCAAGTACAAGATAGTTATTCAAGCGAGTGCCAAAGCTTCTGTTTTTGATGCGGCAGAGGATATGAGCGGAAGAATTTCCACTCTTACGGGAAAAAGTGTTGGACTTAACTATGATACTATGTTTACTGAATCCGCAGACGCATTTGAGATTTGTATAGGTAAGACCAACAGAGCCGCAAGTGATGTCTTTTATTCAAGTCTTGAAAGCGCCTTTGAGTACAGGGTGAGTATATCGGAGAACAAGATACTTATCGGATCAAATAACGACGATGCTTTAGCAAAGGCAATTAATGCATTTTCCGATTATATTTGTTCAGAGATCTACGGAACCTATTGCGGAACTCCTGCTATAGATAAAAATTACAGCCTGACAGGAGCCCTGAGTGAAACTCTTAATGCTTTTCCTCTACCAAGCGTCGGAACGTCACGCGGAATGATGATGACGGGTGACGATGAGTACGTAATGTATTATCAAGATATTACGCAAAACGATTATCAAAGTTATGTTTCCACACTGACAAGTAACGGATGCGTAATTGATGAGACCTATGAAATGGGCGGCAACCGATACACTCTTATGGAGAGTGAGACTTACAGCGTTTACGTTGCTTGTCTTTCAAAGGTTGGGGCTATGAGGATCATTCTTGGCAAGCCCGATAAGCTTCAGCCTGAGCCTGCTGCGCCTGTTAATTCAAACGTATGCACTCCTGCTTTGTGGCAGCTTGAGGTTGACAACAAGGGAAGTGGGGCTAACGGAGGCATGTCATACGTCATAAGGCTTACCGATGGAACTTTTATGGTTATTGACGGAGGTTATAATACCAACACTGAGGCAGATAATCTTTATAACCTGCTCAAAGAAAATACGGTAGGCGGAGGAGAACCTGTTATAAGTGCGTGGTTCATAACCCACCTTCACGTTGACCATTGGGGCGGATTGAAGAATTTCTCTATGAAATACAGCGATAAGGTTGATGTCAAAGCGTTTTACTATAATTTCCCCAGAGTAGAGCTCGGCGACGTTGGTCCCTCTGCGCAAAAGAATGTTGAGGGATATATGAACAAGTGGAAAAACGCAAAGAAGTACGCCTCGCTCCATAGCGGAATGAATTTTTCGGTGGCTGATGCAAAGATAACTGTTATATGTACCTTTGAGGATGTATTTCCACAGCCTATTAACGATGGAAACGATACAACTACAGTATTCAAGGTAGAGGTTGGCGGACAAAGCATAATGTTCCTTGGAGATGCATATTACGGTGAAAGCGCTACGATGAGCTCGCAGATAGATGCATCCGTACTAAAATCCGATATCGTTCAGGTGTCACATCACGGATACGAGGGTTGTTCTGAAGGCGTGTACCGTGCTATAGGCGCCAAGGTGGTGCTATGGCCGATGAATATAGTAGGATACGAGGGAAGTACACCCAGTAAAATATTTAAAAAATGGTATGAGGGCGGACCGTCCGCAAACGCGTATTTCAGAAATAATCCCGATATTAAGAAAATAATAGTGGCGGGAGCAGGAACTGCGAAGCTTGATTTGCCGTATACGGCAACAGGTGAGAAATTACCCGATTATAATAAGATTTTCCAGGATCGCACTCAGAATGGTTCTTGAAAATAAATAATATTTTAGGAGGAAAAAAGAAATGTTAAAAAGAATTCTAACCTTACTTTTGGCACTCATAATGTGCTCAGCAGCACTGTTTGGATGTTCAAAGAACAAACCCGAGGAAACGGGGGACAGTAGCACTGTAACAACGAATGAAAGCAGTGATGACGGTATTGGCGATTACGATTTTGGAGGTGCAGATTTTACTATCCTTGCAAGAAAAGAAACCAATTATGAGCACGTTGGAAGTATGGGTTCGGATGTTGTAACCCAAAAGGTTTACGAGCGTAATGAAGCGGTTAAGTCCAGATTCAACGTTAATCTCAATGTGGTTGAGCTTGACGGTTCGTACGACAAGAGAGATCAAATGATAACGGCAATGCGTGCTGAAAATATGAGTCCTACGGGAGCATATGATCTTGTTTCAACTCACAGCGTTTATCTTGGCTGGATGGGAATGGAAGGTTTGACCTATGATATGACAACTCTCCCGGAAATTGATTTTTCCAAATCGTATTGGAACCAAAATCTGTATAATGAGCTGAATGTTGACGGCTCTTGTTATATGATGATCGGTGACATAGGACACACTCTTTACGAGTATATTACCGTTATGTTTGTTAACACTAAAGTTCTTGAAAATAACAAAGTTGTAGAGAATGGAATTGACGGATTATATGAAATCGTTGAAAATAACGAGTGGACGTGGGAAAAGTGCTATCAGCTCGCGGAAAACATTGGCGACGGTGAGACCTCTTACGGATTGTTGATGAACGTACACGCAATGAGAGCATCATTGATAGCGCAGGATCTTCACGTGTTTACACGTAATGCCGAGACGGAACGATTCTATATGGAGCCATCGGCAAATGAACACACAATAAAGGCAGTAGAGAATCTTTCCAAATTCTTTGCAAGACCCAATATGTATTTTGCGGATGTCGGAACATCTTGGGGTTGTGCAGAGGACGAGTTGAACCCCATATTTGCGGCAGACAGCGCGCTGTTCTATCCCCAGATGCTCGGTCAGGCAATGAATCTTCAGGAGAGAATGGGAACGGGTTACTCCATAGTTCCCCTTCCTAAGTACGATGCCTTCCAGACAGATTACTACACTATTTGCAGAGATACCGTTACGGGTGTAGCAGTACTTAGTTGCGTAAAGAATCCCGAAATGTCAGGTGTAATCACACAGGCACTCTGTATGTACGGCGCTGAGCTTGTAACCCCCGAATACTATGAAAAGGCACTCAAGTACAGATATAACAATGACCCCAAGTCTATCGAGATGCTTGACAAGATAAGAGACAGCCTTACTGTTGAGGCTGTTCCCACTTACTTTGATACGGGAATTGATGCAGACATCTTTTATCCTATCATTTCAAGCGGACAGCAAGAAGGCGTAGCAAGTATTTGGGAAGGACAGCAGGCACAGGGTAATAATCTGATCAATCTCTTCTATGAAAAAATAGATGCTTTGAAGGCAGGTTGATTATGAAGAAGAGAATTTTAATTTTTATTCTATGTCTGACGATGTTGATGTCAGCAGTTGCTCCTTTGGGAGCAACTGCGGCAGCACCGATGTTAACGTTGCCGTCGCTTACCCCGGACAGTAATTGCGCAAGCTATGACAGTTACGGCGACTCAAAAGTGTATTACTACACGGGAGTGTCGAAATCCGACTACGATAACTATGTTTCTACACGAAAAAATGAAGGCTATACAGAGGTAAAGACCTACACCGCCGATTCTTGCTACTATTCCTTGCTTGATAACGGAACTGCAACGGTATTCGTTTCTTTCCTCAGAAGCGCGAGCAGCTTGACCGCAAAGGGAAGACTTCGTGTGTTTGTTCAGGCGAGTGGAACTCCCTATCACACCCAAAGTGAGGCAACTACGGCAAGCGTTTGTAGTCCGATGCTTTGGCAACTTGACGTGGACAACACAAGTGGTGAGAACGGAGGTATGTCCTACGTCATAAGACTTACCGACGGAACCTTTGCAATAATCGACGGCGGATACAATACAGAAGCCGAGGCAAAAAATCTTTATTCGATACTTGCAAATAATAACCCGCTTACGGGTAAGCCTGTGGTAAGTGCGTGGTTCATCACTCATTTGCACGTTGACCATTATGGTGTATTATCAAGCTTTACGAATTTGTATGCTAATGACATAAACGTCAAAGGCTTCTATTACAACTTCCCGAGTGAGCTGATAGGCGATATTTCTGAAACGAACGCTGCAAGCGTTGAGAATATCATGAAGCGTTGGAAGGGAGCTACGCTCTATTCCAAGATTCATAGCGGAATGAAAATGGGCTTTGCAGGAGCAACCGTTGAAGTTCTTGCAACTCACGAGGACGTAAAACAGTCTTATTATGACGGTTCAAGCCTTGCTGCAAACGGCTTTGAAGGTGACGGCAACAATACCTCAACCGTTCTTCGCTTCAATATTGCAAATCAAAAAATAATGTTCCTTGCCGATGCGGAATTTGGTGTCAGCTATGCTCTTACGGGAACCTATACAAGCAGCTACCTAAAATCCGACATTATGCAGATGGCACATCACGGCTTTAACGACGGTGTAAAGCCCGATCTTGTTGAGGCTATTGATCCCGACGTAGTTCTTTGGCCTATGGATATCATCAAGTATGAGAACGGTGCAATATCTACAAATTACACCAATACCTTTGGTGAAAAGTACGAGCTAACAGGAGACTCGGACATTACCAAGGCAAAGAATGCATCGGAGATTATCCCCGCATACAAAAACGAGGCGTTGAGCCTGCCGTACACGAAAAATACGCTATATAGCGATAAGACACCCGATTACAAGACTTTGCGCACGGCAAAGACAAAGATGCTGAACGCAACCAAGGATATATACGTTCAACATAGTCTTGACAATACTAAGATAAGATTTATAGGCGTTTTGAATCTTACCAAAGCTGAGCTTGAGGAATATGCAAATTTCGGCTTTGACATTTCAATGACCTATAACGGTGTAACATACAAAAACAGCTTTACCACAACGACTGTTTATACAAGCCTCATAGAAAACGGAACGCCTGTATATGCAAGCACATACGGCGGTACGTATTTCTATGCGATTGAAATAACAGATATTGACCTTGCCGACAATGATATTGATTTTCTCATTGAAGGTACGGGAACGTACAAAAACGGCACATCCGAATATAAGCTTTCCTACGGCGTAGAGAGATACATCGTTACACCCGAGTTTGGAGCGGCTGACAGCGGTGAGATGCCGAGCTTTGATTTCTCCGATATCATATCGGGCGCTTGGAGAGAAGAAACCGCGCAATGATTCAGTTTCAGTTTGGCACTTTTGGACGGCTGTTTGCCGGAAACGGTAGTCTATGCCATAAATGAATAAAAAATATTTAGAAAGGTAAAACAGTATGAAAAAACAATTTACAAAAGTTTTAGCTGTATTGCTCACACTCTGTATGCTTACGGGTATGATGATAATGCCTGCAGGCGCAACAGAGACACAGCAATCTAATACGGCTCTTATTCCTGATACCTCTTGGTTTAGAGGAACTATTGTTGAGGAATACAAGCCTCAGACATACGAGATTTCTACCGCTGCGCAGCTTCTCGGCTTTGCAGAGATAGCGCAGACCTATGATTTTGCAGGCGACACCGTCAAGCTGATGGCAGACATCGACCTCAACGCAGGTTGGGATGCTACCACCACTATTGGCTCTGACGGAACTGTTACTCTTGCAAACGCTCCCGCAAACGTGTGGACTGTAGTTCCTACCTTCAAGGGAACTCTTGACGGAAACGGACATACCATCAGCGGTATTTACAGCGCAAGCGAGTTTACAGTACCTGAAACCTCACAGCGTTATGTTGGTGGCTTTATCAA
>JAFTXE010000057.1 GCA_017461745.1 Clostridia bacterium
GCAACGGAGTAAACGTTCTTGCCATGGGAGCGTTCTACGTAGCCCCCGCAATGGGCTGTGATATTGCCGACGCATATCTCGGCGCGGACCTTGGCAGCGGATACGAATGGTGGTACAATTTCTACGAGTTCCACAAGCTCGCAATTGACGAGCTGGAAGCCTTCGACTATGAGGAATATAAAAAGAACGGCTTCAAGATGGAGCATCTTGGCGATTATCCCTTGAAGCTCGAAAAGAAGCCCGAAAACGTTTAAGGTAAGGCGAATGAATTTTTTAAATTTACTTTCCGATAAAGCGAAAAATCTGAAATCCGAAAAAATCCCCACTATCGCTTTTCTCGGTGACAGCGTAACGCAGGGATGCTTTGAGCTGTATCTGACAGAGGACGGACGCGTTGAAACCGTTTTTGACTCAAAGCACGGATATCATCACGTGCTTGAGGACATTCTCTCAACGCTCTATCCCAACGTTCCGATAAACTACGTTTATGCGGGAATAAGCGGAGACAATGCAAAGGGCGGACTTGCGCGGCTTGAACGCGACGTTCTGAGATATCAGCCCGACCTCACGGTAGTGAGCTTCGGACTTAACGACAGTACACACGGAGAAGAAGGACTTGAGGTGTACCGCGACAGCCTGAGACAGATATTTGAAAGGCTGAGGTCAGCGGGGAGCGAGATAATATTCATGACGGAAAACATGATGAACACCTCGGTGAATTATAACGAGCTCCGCTCACCCATAGCAGATATTGCAAAAAATACGGCAAGCGTTCAGAACAGCGGCATGCTGACAAAATATTTTGAGGTGGCAAAGCAAACCGCCTCCGAATGTGGCGCTTGCATATGTGACGTTTATTCAAAATGGCAACACCTGCACGCGCACGGAGTTGAGGTCAATCACCTCCTCTCCAACTCTATAAATCACCCCTTAAGGAAAATGCATTATCTCTTTGCTTATTCGCTTTTGGATACGCTTATCGGCTAAGCCAAAAGGCAGCATTCAGGCAGACTTTGAAAAAAATATTTCACTCATATTTTTGTGACGAATATTACAATTGTACTGTTTGGCGGACTTGGTTCATGCCTAAAAAACGTTCATTTCGGGCGAGCGTATCACAGTAGTGATATCGGATATCATATAAGCGTAAGCGAGCATTATCTCGGGCGCAAAAATCAATTACGTTAAATCAATTATCTTCCGCGCTATCGCAAGCAAAAGTAGCCTGAATATATTGTAATAATCAACACGATTTTGCTTTCATATTAAAAAGTTCATATCTTTAAATCACAAAATCAACCGCAGAATTACAAGTTCTGCGGTTGATTTTTTCATCACTTATTTTGTTTTGTTGTTTTTGTCAATCTCTTAGCCGACGGAGAATGTCCATACTTGTTTTTAAAAGCAAGGCTAAAGGAATATATGGACGAGTAATTCAGCATAGAGGCTACCTGAGTTACCGAAAACTGACCCGATTGCAGCAAAAGCATAGCCGTCTCAAGTCTTCTGTTCTGATAATAATTCATAAGCGTATCAGACGTCACTTTCTTAAAAAGATTTGACATATAATTATAGCTGTAATTTGATATTGCCACAAGCTCTCTGAGATTTTTTATCGTGTAAATATGGTTATCGATATAGTTCATAAGCCGCAAGCACAAAAGCTCTGCGTCGGTCACGTTCTTAAGCGAGTCATTAGGGGCGTGAGACTTATAATCTCTTATTATGGACACGAGCATCTGATTTATCAAAGATTCCATAACCGTATCCGTAAATTGATCGGAAACGTTTATCTCATTTATCGCCCGCGCAACCAATCTCCTTATGTAATCATCTCTCGTCACTCTCGCGTCTGCTTCGTGACAGCTCGCAATAACACCGTCAATCTCTTTAAATAATACCTCGTCCTCAGTCATAATGGTAATATAGTCGTACTTCAACGGGCATATCTCATCGACGATTATCTCGTGGAAATCTCCGGGGAAAGATAAGTATATATCTCCCGCTTCAATATTTATAGAGTCTCCGTTGGTCACCACTCTCGCCTTTCCATCGGTAGCGACGGTAAGCTCTATATAATTAAGTTGAATATGCATTGGAATGTGCGTATGCTTGTTGCAGTGCATTCTGCCTATCTGATAAAGAAAGTGCTTGCCGTATCTCAGCGGATGATAAATATTATCCTTGCTTATTCTATAATCGTAGCTTCCCGAATACAGCTCTATGTTATTTGAATCCATAAAAACTCCAATCTGTAAAAATATTAAATTATATATGTAAAAATATCATTTACACAAAGACATTTGTGTGCTATAATTAAATCACAACAAAAAATTTCGGAGGTAACACACCATGAAAACAGTAATCACCATAATCGGTTGCGGAAGAATAGCCAACAACGCGCATCTTCCCGCTCTTTCCAAAATGGAAAACATAAGAATAAAGTACGCCTGCGATATAATTCCCGAAAAAGCAGCGGCGCTCAAGGAAAAGTTCCCCATCGTAGAACAGACTATCGAGGACTATAAGATAGCGCTCGCTGACAGCGAGGTAGACGCGGTCTTCGTTCTGACGCCTAACTTCGCTCACTATACTATCACCATGGACGCACTCAAAGCAGGAAAGCACGTTATGTGCGAAAAGCCCATAACCGTAAACTACGCTCTTTCATGCGAGATGGCAAACGAGGCAAAGGCTCAGGGAAAAATGCTCAACATCGGCGTTTGCAACCGTCATCACAAATCCGTTGAGATGCTCGCGGAGATGAATGCCAGAGGCGAATTCGGAAACATCTATCACGTCGTCTGTTCTTTCCGTAACTGCCGCTCTATTCCGGGACTTGGCGGAGCATTCACAGACAAGGCTCAGTCAGGCGGAGGCGTTCTTATAGATTGGGGTATTCACTTCCTTGACCTTATACTGTACATTCTCGGAGACGCAAAGCTCAAAAACGTCACCTGCGACACGTACTGCGAAATGGCTAAGGATATGAAGTCCTACAAATATAAAAAGATGTGGGCCGAGGACACGGCTGACGTTGAAAACGGAGTAAACGACGTTGACGATTTCGTCACGGGCTACGTAAGAACCGACAAGGCAAGCATTTCCTTCAACGGCGCTTGGGCGCAGAACCTCGAAAAGAACGAAATGTATATAGACTTCCTCGGCGACAAGAAGGGCGCAAGACTTGCATACGGCAAGAATTTCGAGCTTTTCAGCGGAGATACTCTGATTACGGAAAATCCCGAATACGATATCCCCGATATGTATTTTGAAGAAGACAAAGCGTTCATAGAATCGTGCGTAAGCGGCGTAAAGGGCAAAAACTATATTGACAATATCCTTGAGAGTGCTAAGCTCCTTGACGCTCTTTATGCTTCCGCAGAGCAAAACAAAGAAGTTACGTTATGAAGAAAATAGGATTTGTTGACTATTATCTCAGCGAATGGCACGCAAACAATTATCCCGCATGGATATCCGAGGCATGCGAAAAGCGTGGACTTGAATACAAGGTAGCTTACGCATGGGCTGAGCTTGACGTATCCCCCATAGACAACGTCAACACTGCTCAGTGGTGCGAAAAATACGGCGCTGAGAAATGCGAGACGCTTGAAGAGCTTTGTCAAAAGAGCGACGTTATAGTTATTCTTGCGCCTTCGAATCCCGAAAAGCATCTTGATTACGCAAGGGTAGCTCTGAAATACGGCAAGCGAACCTATATCGATAAAACCTTTGCACCCGACTACAAGACCGCGCTTGAAATATTTGATCTCGGAGAAAAGCACGGCGCGCCGTTTTTCAGCACCTCGGCGCTCAGATACGCAGATGAGCTTGACGCAGTCGAAGCCCCCAAGCAGATGATAGTCATGGGCGGCGGCTCAAATCTGCCCGAATATGCGGTGCACATGGCTGAGATGGTGGTAAAAAAGCTTGGTACGGGTATCAAGGAGGTTACCGCCACGCCGCACGGAACTCAGTGGTTTATCTCGGTAAATTACGGCGACGGTCGTATTGCCACGATGATATACGGCACGAGAATGCATTACACGCTCTATATGGCTTCTGCCGAAAAGGAAGCGTGGAAGGAGGTCGTGTCCCCATTCTTCCCCAAGCTCATAGGAGATATGCTGAATTTCTTTGAGACGGGAGCGGTAAGCTTTGACACGGAACAGACCAAAGAGGTCATAAAGCTTTGTGAAATGACGCTGAGCGCCGTTAATTCCCCGACAGTCACGGTAAAAGCGTAACGATTTATAAATCATCACAGGAGGAAACTAAAATGTACAATTTTCCAATAGGCGTAATAGTCGATTCATTCAGAACCGATATAAAGACCGCAATAGTAAAGGCGTCGGAGCTTGGCGCTGACGGTATTCAGATGTACGCGACGAGCGGTAATTATTCTCCCGAAAAGCTCAAGGGCGCGGCAAGACGCGAGCTGCTTGATTACGTCAAGGCTCACGGACTTAAATTTTCCGCTCTCTGCGGAGACTTGGGAATGGGCTTTTTCAGACCCGAAAAGAATCCCGAGCTCATAGAAAAATCAAAGAGGATACTCGACCTTGCAAAAGAGCTTGAAACGGATATCGTCACCACGCATATAGGCGTCGTTCCCGCGGACGAGAGCGTTGAGCGCTACAAAATTATGCAGGAGGCTTGCTTTGAGCTGTCGCGCTATGCTGACAGCATCGGCTCGCACTTTGCAATCGAGACGGGACCTGAGACATCAGCCGTTCTCAAGAAATTCCTTGACGGACTTCACTCAACGGGAGTTGCGGTAAACCTTGACCCCGCAAACTTGGTTATGGTCACGGGAGACGACCCCGTTCAAGCGGTATACAATCTTAAGGACTATATCGTCCACACTCACGCTAAGGACGGCGTAATGCTTAAGAGAGGCGATCCCGAGAAAATATACCGCATAACTCCTCGCGACGAGGACTTTAAGAGTATAGATTATTTCAAGGAAATGCCGCTCGGCCAAGGAAACGTTGATTTCCCCGCATATCTCAGAGCGCTTGACGATATCGGATATAAGGGCTTCCTTACCATCGAGCGTGAGGTAGGAGACGACCCCGCCGCTGATATACTCACAGCGAAAAATCATCTGATGAATATTATAAAGAGCAATTAACTCCAAATGTAAAAAAATTAAATTTACAGTTAATATTATACACCATTTTGAGCATTTTTGCAATATAATATTAAAAAATATAACGAGACGGATTATCAAAAAGATATTCCGTCTCGTTTCTTTTTTCTATTTTTCTATAAGCTTTTGAAGCGCTTGATACACTCCCGCAGACCAACCGAGCATCGTAGGCGTTCCGTATTCGCCGATTGCCTCATTACTGCCTAACCGAACGTTATATTTTTCCCATAGGTGATGAGTTTCGGCAAAGCATTTTTCCACGAGAGACGTGTATTTTTCAGCTATACGGATAGCGTCCTCTACTCTGCCGCAGCGGCATAGCCCCTCGCAAGCCACGAGCTGTAAGCACGCCCAGCCGTTATTCTCTCCCCATTGATAGTTTTCCTCAGTCGCTACCGTCGCTTGAAGTCCGTATCCGAGTTCAAGTGAATTTAACAGCTTGTCAATACCGTCCGCATCGTCAATAAGCCCCACGAAATACGGAAAGAACGAAGCGCAAGAGATAAGCTTACCAAGCCTTCCGTCCGTGTAGCAGTAATCGTAAAAAACACCGTCGTCGGCTCTCATCAAAGAAAGTATCTTCTCTTTTCTCTGCCGTGCTTTATGAGCAAAGCTCTCGGCGTAACCGTTTTCCGCAAGGAATACCTCGTCAAAATACAGCAGACAATTAAGGTCAATTGCATTGTACTCGTAGCATCTGCCGCCAAATCTACCGCAGAAATCCCAGCCCGACTCAGCCTCAGCATAAACGTTTTTGCCAAGATACGCCCTGTCGCCGTCCCTTATACAGCCCGTACGGCGTTCGTAAAGCTCCAGCGCCGCAAGATACGTCTCCTCGTCCGCCTCGCAGGAATAGTGATTAAGACCGTTTGGCGCTTTTCTTCGGGTATCCCAAAATTCAAGCTCCTTTATAAGCGCCCTGCAACCGTCCGCAAGCAGCTCCTTGTCCTTCGTCGCGTTATAATAATCCGCCAGCATCATTCCGAAAAATGGCGGCTGAGAACGGTTGAGATATCTTAGTCTGCTGCCGTTTGGAATATAACCGTAGGTATCGATAAGATAAATAAAATTCCTTATATTATTAGCCGCAAGCTCCTCATATCCCGACGTCAGAAGTCCGCGATTAGCAAAATAAGTGTCCCAATAAAATAAGGATTGAAACGTGTTTTCCTCACACGGAACGGTATACGGATACGGCAAAAACAGCCTTCCGTCATTTGAGTCGCGCGCTTCCTCCTCGGTAATAGTCCGCACCGTTTTCTTCCAACCGTCAAGTATGTATTCGTTCAATTCAGTTTTCATATCAATTTATTTTCAACTCCCAATCCAATATCGTGCTAAAATAAAGATAAGACATTGACAGCTTTCGTTTGTCGCGCCGTCAATGTCTTATCATCAGCTTCAAGCTTTAAATGAAAGCTCAGAATTTGTCGTAACCGTAAAAGTCACCGTTCTCTCCGCCGAAGGAATTCGTAATAGCGTCACTTGTGGAGAGCGTAATAAATTCAAGTTTAGGATCAACGTATTTTTTCATTTATATCAACCTCCTATCTTGATGTCTGCATAAATAGGCTTGTGGTCGGAAGCAAATTTGGTATAGCTCTTAGTATCTCTTCCTGCGCCTACAACCTCAAATCCCTTAACTGCTATGTGGTCAACGGACGTTGCCGCATCAACGTTGGTATATCCACCTTCTGTAATAAGCTTGCTATACTCCGTAGCAGTTGCGGCAGAATTGAAGTCACCTGCGATAACTACGGGGATATCTGCATACTCGCCCGTAAGAACCTCATTCATACAGCTCTGCATATCGGCAAGCTGAGACGCATGATTTGCAGAATCCGTTCCCCAATGAGTAGCGAATACAGCTATCAACTGCTCACCGTCCTTGAGTATAGCGTAGCTTACGTTTCTGTAGTTCACTCCGTCAGACACTGTAAATGCCTTGCTACCACTCTTAACTACTTCTTCAAAAACGTCACTGTTATACACTATAGCATTTCTGTTGGTAGTCTCTCCAATAACCTTGTACTTGTTTGAAAGTCCAAGCTCAGACCAAGTATCTTCAAATCTCTCGTTTACAACCAAAATATCGGGGTTATAGCCTTCAATAGCGGCAGAGGTAATGTTCTTGCGAACAGAGGATTTGAGATTGGGTACTTCAAGAGAGCTACCGCCCCATTCTTGTTCCGGATATTCTGCCGGATTATCTCTAAGCAAATTGTACTGCATTATTCTGTAAGTAGTACCGTCAGCCTTAGCGGGAACAGAATCCTTTATAAAGCTCTGAAGGGTCGTGAGATAATCGTTGTATTCACCCGAAGCAATTGCCGCCGCTGCTACGTACTGAACGGAACGGGCATGGTCTGCCGCTCTGTAACCGCCGTAAACGGTGTATTCCTCGGTAGCAGTCTTAACCGTCATATATCCGACACCCGAGAAATTGCGGTCAAGGTTTGCAGTCTTGATGCCAACGATTGAACCGTAATACTGATAATAGCCGTCAGTATCAGCCGAAGTGGAGTTCACCCAACCGTTATTTACTACGTCGAGGTACTCAACCTTAAGCACGTCAAGGTTTGCCTTGGTGAAGTTAGAGTTGTTTATTCCGTACTCGGTAAGGTAATCAGTAGGAACGATAAGAGTTCCCGTGGTTATTTCAGCGCCTGCGTCAACAAGGGCGTCGTACTTTGCCTTGTTTATGCGGCTTTCAAAACGAAGACCCGCAGGGTCGTTCAAACGTGTACCCGCACCTGCTTCGGTGGAAATGGGCTCGTCAGCATGGTTCGCGTATTCGTCACTCAAATAGCCAATACCCTTACCAACAACGCTTGTGTTGTTCATATTGTTCCACGCTATACGGGTATAAACCTCTTCGGTTGCAGAACCACGGCTGTTAGCCAACAAATCAAAATTAAAAGTATTATTGGAAATCAACGTTTTAGCTATCGGAATACACATTGCTACGGTATAATATCCACTATCCGAACGCTTGTCATTTACCGACAAAAATGAAATTCCTTTAGTGTAATTATCAAGCTTACAATCTACTATATCTTCGATTGCTGCTCTAAAATCAGACTTTAATTCTCCGATTTCATTTTCATCCCCATCACGGTTTGCATCGATGGATATCGAAATAAAGTCATCGTACCAACCATTTCCAGCCGGGTCTATATTTGTCGCATCCTCTACACGAACATAGAAGTAAAGATCAATGTTATCTCCGTTATCTACGTACATACCTTTGAAGTTTGCAGAGAATTTGCTACTATCACTACCCTTGCTGTATGTTTTCCAGAAGTTTTCCGACCACTTGTAATTATTCCAATCCGCTTCGGTAGGCGCAGTGGCATTCTTATAAAACGTATATTCTTTTTGGTTGTGAGTTTTGTCACAAATACTTGTAGGTATATTTGAAAAAGTACCTATTCCATTTCCAACATATCCCGTATCAATCATATCTCCATTCCAAGCTATACGAGAATATTTTTTTGTGCCATCTTTATTATAATCATTAACTAATATATCAAACTCAATTTGATTGTTATTGACTGTAGTCTTAGGTATCGGAATGCAGATTTCAGCAGAATAATACTTATCATCTGCCCGCTTATCATTTAAAGAAAAAGTAGTTTTTCCTAAGAGAGTAGTATCATAAGCATATCCAGAGCGAGTAACTTTATTATTTTTAGCAATATCCCATAACTCTGCTCTGAACCCAGAATGCAATTCATCAGATTCTCCAGCATTTACGCCATCCATATCGCTATCAACCGATATTGAAAAATAATCATTCATCCAATCGTACTCGGAGCTCTTAGCATCGGTAGCATCTGCATCATTAACATAAAGGTATATCCAAAGATCCATGGTAGTTTCATTATCAAACCACATTGCTTTAAATTTTGCAGAATAAGTAGCACGAGCTTCATCTCCACCTGTATGAACAAAATTTTCAGACCACGGAACATTATCCCAATCCTCACCTTGAGTTACACCGCCATCCGCGGTAGGAGCTACATTAGCTTTATAAATAGTATAGCTTCTTCCTTGCGTCGCCGCTGCCGTGGGAATCATTGCGAAAAGGGACACGATTTGGAGTATCACCAAAAGAAGTGACACTACCAAGAGTTTCTTTTTTCTCATTGTCAAATTCTCCTTTTTTTGTTTTTTAATTTTTGCGTACCTATTTTTTGAGCGAAGCAACGTGTTGTTTATTTTCCCTAAAAATGTTCCATTTTGACGCACTTGTTTCGCTCTTTTGAATAACTGAGTTTAGTTTATCACACTTTTTCTTTTCTGTCAATAGCTTTTTAAAATATTTTTTCACTATGTGAATTAATATAGTTCATATTGCGGATAAATGGCGTTTTTTGACACAATCGTTGTAATCAACCGACCGAGCCTATTTTATATTTATAGAAGAACAAAAGTGCATCGTCCCCCACCTCTTGCGTATAATGACGAATTATCAAGCACCGCGTGTTAAAATGTGATTTGTCGGGGAGATAATTTATTATGTTTTTTATGATTTCGCACCAGCTTCACCTCAGCGTGTCATCCTGAGCGGAGTCACAACGCGAGGATTTAATTAAAGCGAATAAACGATATCTTGTGACGCAGTCGAACTTTCCGTGAGGAGAGGTATGCCGAACCGAGCGGAAAGCAACGAGCAACGCGAGGCAGGGATCTACTAACGGCTTTCGATAACCTTCTTTTCGCAAGTGTTATTTTTGTATTGCTGAATGAAAGTAACCTTTAAACACAAAAGGGATAGCGATAAATCGAAGTAGATCCCTTCCTCACTCCGCTTGCGCTCCGTTCGTCGCTTTTTGCTCGACTCGTTCCTCGTCTCCCCAAAAGTTCGACTACGTCACAAGGAAAAATAAGGCGACAGCAATTTTATTCCTTCTTTGTGACTTCGCTCAGGATGACACAAGTGGGCGGAGTTTTGCGGCGACCCAAATAAAATAAATACCACCCATACTTCACCCCAGCGTGTCATCCTGAGCATACGCACTTTATTGGGAGAACCTAAAGTACAATTCGAAGGATCTTTGCCGCCCAAGCGGCAACAACCAACTTAGATGGGTAATCCCTTGTGCTTTAAGAAATCTCCCAATATAAATAGTTAATAGTTGCTCCTTGCGTCGCAAAGATTCTTCGCACTGTTTATTAGATACACCCTCTAAGTCTCATCTGCTCAGAATGACACAGAGAGTGTGCGAACATAGTAATTATCTCCCCGACAAATCATAATTTATCTATGAGAAAATAAGATTTGCGTAGGGGCGCACGCCCTCGGGTGAGGGCAACGTTCGCAAAGCAATCTTGGGGGTTCAAAATCGCTACTCTTTTTTATTTTACAAATCCCCTTTAATCAAGCCGCATTTATATTTCAAAATTATGTTGTTTTTTGAAATGTAAAAAATAAGAGCTAAAATTGTTGCAAAATGCCGAAAAGCATTTTTGATAAAAGTATTGACAAGACACCGTTTTAAGTGTTATAATAGATTCAAGAAAAACAGATATAACAAATATGGTCTTTTTTGACAGAAAGTGAGGATTTGCTATGCATCTGAACGAATGTACTAAAATAGTTACTGAAAATTCCTTTATGATAGACGTCTCCAATAACTATATGTCCAAAACCCACTCTCACCCCTTCTTTGAGCTCGTTTACGTAGTTAAAGGAACTGTCATTCATACCTTGGATAACAAAACTATGATAATCAAACCGGGTGATTATTTCCTTATCAATCTTAACAGCTTTCACGGTTATACTGCTCTACCCGCTACCACCGATTTTGAAATAATCAACTGTATGTTCATGCCGAGCTTTATCGACCCCATTTTATCAAGCACCAAAACCTTTGAGGAAATTCTCAACAACTATCTCATAAAGTTCGGATATACAAAATACGGCCGCGCTCCCACCCAGAACGTCTACCACGACGTTAACAATCGAATGTACTATCTCGCCAAGGAAATGCTTAACGAGTATAACCACAAGCGAAAGGGCTACGAGGATATAATAAGATATTTTCTTATGACGGCTATCATCTATCTTGTGAGAAACGAAGCCGCGCAAGAGGACTCCAAGGTGGACGACGTCACAAGGTATATCAAGGAATACGTTGCGGGCAACTACAACAAGCCCATTTGCCTTTCGGATATATGCCAGAATGTCGATCTCTCCCTTTCCAATATAAGCAAA
Source organism: Clostridia bacterium (assembly GCA_017461745.1). Lineage (GTDB taxonomy): Bacteria > Bacillota > Clostridia > Oscillospirales > CAG-272 > HGM12713. The sequence goes on from JAFTXE010000057.1 coordinate 11,373, forward strand.
ATATTTACTCGCAAGGCTGGTATGAATTTCCGTGACTATCTTCAGAAGGTCCGAATCGAAAAGGCTTGTCAGCTCTTGGAAATAACCAACAAGAATATTTCCGAAATATCAGAGCTCGTCGGCTACTCCGATCCCGCATTTTTCTACAGAGCCTTTAAAAACGTTCTTGGCCTTACTCCCTTGGAGTACAGACGTCATTCAAAAAACAAATAATTCTCTTTTGAGACTGCGTTTTCTTTGCGCAGTCTCATTTTTATTTTTGCTTATATTGTTTGTAAATGTAAAAATTATGTTTATTTTTTCCATTATATGTTTACTTTTTCCTTACTTTGTGTTATGATAAGCATAATTACAAAGTATAAGGAGCTGACATATGAGATCCGCTGTTTATCCCCTGTCAAATGCGAGAAGCGACAACCGTTTAATTATTTTCAAGCACGTAAGAAAGGCTCCCATATCCCGTTCGGATATTTCCAAAAGCGCGGGAATCTGCAAGTCCTCCGTAACCGCGCTCACAAATCAGATGATAAGCCAAGGCTTGCTTACCGAAATAGGCGCAGTCGATACGGGAGTCGGACGCCGCCCCGTTCTGCTTGACATAGTCGCAGATTACGGCTACGCCGTCGGAGTCAGCGTAGGCAGAGATAATTTCGTTTGCATATCCGATTTAAAAGCCAACGCTATAGTTTGTTCCGATTTGGACTATGGTGACGAGCCGAGCAAAGCGCCGCAAAAAATCAAAGAGACAATAGAGGAAATACTGTCCTTATCGAATATTCCTTTAAAAAAATGCATCGGCATAGGCATAAGCATTTCCGAGTGCCTTCGTGAGCTGGGAGAAAACATAAAGCAGGAGCTTGAACGCGCCTTCGGCTTGCCTGCTCGGGTCGATACTCCCACGGAGCTTTTGTGCACGGCTAACGCAAGCTCTTGCGACGGTAGCTCTATTTTAATAAGCTTGGGCGACGAGCTTCTTTCCGCCGTTTGTATTGACGGAAAAATATTAAAGGGCGGTAATATCGAGCATTTTTCCATTGACTGCAACGGGGACGCTTGCGCTTGCGGAAGCCGAGGCTGTCTTGGCGGTTACGTATCTGACGAAGCGTTGCGAAAAAACGGTTACTCCACTTCGCCCGACAACGCGGATACGGCGGAATATATTGCGGAAAAGCTATACTGCGCCTTGATAAGCGTATGTAATTTGCTTGCGCTCAAAAGGATAATCGTATGCGGCACATCCGAGGAAAACGGAGAAAAGCTTATTAACGCGCTCAGAGAGCGCTTGCAAAGCAAGGCAGGCATAGAATTGGCTTGGGTAGAGCTTTCATTTGAAACCGCAAGAAATTCCGTCTGCTCCGCTATCGTAAACGAATATTTTGAAAGGCAATAAAAATTGGTGCTGAGTCAATTAATGACTCAGCACCAATTTTTATTATCGTTCGATTTCTTCCATAATATAAGCTTCGAGAATATCTCCAACCTTAATATCGTTGAAACGGTCAAGACCAATACCGCACTCATATCCTTGCGCGACTTCCTTGACGTCGTCCTTAAAGCGACGGAGCGAGGAGATCTTATCCTCAAAGATAACTATGCCGTCACGCACGACTCTTATCATAGCCGCGCGGGTAACCTTACCGTCCTGAACGTAAGATCCTGCGATAGTTCCGACGTTGGGAACGTGAATAGTCTGACGAACCTCGGCGTGACCGAGAAGAACTTCCTTATATTCGGGAGCAAGCATACCCTTCATTGCGTCGGTTATCTCGTTGATACAGTCGTAAATTACGCGGTACGTACGGATATCCACGTTCTGTCTCTCCGCGCTGTCAAGCGCAATCTTATCGGGACGAACGTTAAATCCGACGATAATTGCGTTGGATGCTGCCGCCAAGGTAACGTCGCCTTCGCGGATACCGCCTGCCGCCGCGTGAATTACGCAGACCTTGACTTCTTCGTTGGATATCTTTTCAAGAGACTGCTTTACAGCCTCAGCAGAGCCGCCAACGTCCGCCTTAACGATTACGTTAAGCTGCTTTACGCCCGCGGATATCTGAGCGAACAGGTCGTTGAGGTTTGCTCTTGCGTTAGCCTTGAACTCCTCTTCCTTAGCCTTAGCTCTTCTTTGGTCTGCAAGCTCTCTTGCCATTCTCTCGTCAGCAACTACGTTAAATTCGTCACCCGACGAAGGAACCTCCGCAAGTCCGATTATCTCAACGGGAACGGAAGGTCCTGCCTCCTTCAACGTTCTGCCGTTATGGTCTGTCATCGCTCTGACGTGACCTACGGACGTACCCGCAATTACTATATCACCGCTGCGGAGCGTACCGTTCTGTACGAGCACCGTAGCAACGGGACCTCTGCCCTTATCAAGCTTAGCCTCGATAACGATACCCTTAGCGCGTCTGTGGGGATTAGCCTTAAGCTCCTTGACCTCGGCTACGAGAAGCACGTTTTCAAGAAGGTCGGAAATACCAAAGCCCGTGAGCGCCGAAACGGGAACGCAGATAACGTCTCCGCCCCATTCCTCGGGAACGAGGTCGTATTTTGTAAGCTCCTGCTTAACGGCGTCGGGGTTAGCCGTTGGCTTATCCATCTTGTTTATAGCTACGATTATATCAATACCTGCCGCTTTCGCGTGGTTTATAGCCTCAACGGTCTGAGGCATGATTCCGTCGTCAGCCGCAACGACGAGTATTGCGATATCTGTCGCCTGAGCGCCTCTCGCTCTCATTGCGGTAAACGCTTCGTGACCGGGGGTATCAAGGAAGGTGATATCCTGTCCTTGCGCCTTTACTCTGTAAGCACCGATGTGCTGAGTAATTCCGCCTGCCTCACCCGTGGTTACGTTAGTGTGTCTTATTGCGTCGAGAATAGACGTCTTACCGTGGTCAACGTGACCCATGACGCAGACTACGGGCGCTCTCGAAACGAGAGCCTCGTCGGTATCCTCCTGCTCGTCAAACAGTCTTTCCTCAATGGTAACGACAACCTCTTTGGTAGCCGATATTCCCATTTCGTCGGCAACTATTGCCGCGGTATCGTAATCGACGGTCTGGTTTACGGTAACCATCATGCCGAGCATCATAAGTCTCTTGACCACCTCTGCGGAGGTGACCTTAAGTCTTGACGCAAGGTCGCTTACCATTATCTCCTCGGGAAGAGTTACACTCGTAGGAGCTTTGGTAACGGGCTGAGCAGATTTCTTGCCCTTGAACTTATCCTTGCCCTTTGCGCCGAAGCCCTGCTGATTGCGATTTGCATTCTGCTTTTTGAGCTTCTGGTTGCCGCCTCTTACGTCACCTATGGAATCGGGCACGAAATTATCAAGTCTCTCATCATACTTGGAAAGGTCTACCGAGCCGCCTCTCATATCGACCACACGGGTTGCGCCCTTCTGCTTGGGAGCGACGTCTCCCTTTGCTGTCTGGCTACGGACTATCGGCTGAGGCTTAAAAGTCTCTCTCGGTCCGTGCTGCTGTCTGTCTTCCTTATCAAAGCCCTGTCCGCCAAAGCGGTCGTTTCTCTGTCCCTGAGGCTTGAATTGACCCTGAGGACGCTGTCCGCCGCCCTGACCCTGATTGTTTCCAAAAGGTCTCTGGGGTCTGTCACCGTCTCTGCTCTGACGAGGCTGGAAGCCGTCGCGGTTAGGCTTCTGCGCAGTATCAAATCTGCTGTCGAGCTTCTGACCCTGCTGAACAGTCGCGCTCGTTCTCTGACGGAAATCATTTTTGGGAGCGCTTACGTTATCAGGCTTCTGAGGAGCTTTATCCGCAGGCTTGGGCGCTGCTTTATTCTCTGTCTTTGGCGCAACGCTCTCCGTTCTTTCCGCATTGTCCTTTTTGGGAGTTGACTCCGCCTTAGGAGCGGATTTTTCGACTTTTTCAAACTTTTCTGTTTTAACCTTGGCGGCCTCGGCGTCAGCAACCTTGGTTTCGGTCTTTTCTACCTTTTCGATCTTCTCTGCTTTTTCAACCTTTTCGATTTTTTCTGTCTGTATATTATTATCTTGATTTTCTGCCTTTACAGCCTTAGGCGCATCCGCCTTAGCGTCTTTTGCGTCGGTCTGGGCAGGCTTTGCGGCAGCCGCGTTTTTCTCGTTTTTCTTTGACGGTATATAAGTAACTCCGTCAAGATAGTCGCCTATGTTATCGATTTGATTGTCAGTAGTAAGAGCGTTGAGCAACAGCTCGAACTGAGCAGGCTCGAGCGACGCCGACGACTTTACAGTCACGCCTTTACCCGAAAGAACCTCCAATACGTCCTTACTCTTCATGTTTATGTCCTTTGAAAACTGTGTTACCTTCAATAAACTTGTTCCTTGATTTGCTGCCATTTTCTACACCGTGTCCCTACGCCGATTCGGGACCCTTTCGTTGGATTTTGGGATTAAATACGTTTAGATATATTTTTCAACCAAAAGGCTGAGGTTTTCGTCCGTAACCGCCACCGCGCCAAGAGACGCGCTCTTGCCGAGTGCGGCGGCGAGCTGTTCGCCAGTGCATTCCGTTCGCACGTGCCGTGTTTTATAGAAATTACATTTGTCTGTGATGCGCTTATGAGTGTTATCCGAGGTATCCGAGGCTTCTATAACTATTATAGGAGCGGACTTGCCCCCACGCCTCAGCGCCTCGCATATCATGGGTACTCCAAAAATAAGCTTTCCCGCCTTGGCGCAAAGTCCCAAAGAGGACGTGAGCCTTGCCATATCACTCATTTGTAAGCTCACTTTCCATTCTGTCGTAAACCTCGTCGGGTACGGTGACGTTCAGACTGCGCGCTATTCTTCCCGATTTTCTTGCGCGTCTGAGACATTTGACGTCACGACAGATATATGCGCCTCTTCCCGATTTCTTTCCTGTAAAGTCAAGAACTATCTCTCCCTCGGGTGTTCTGACCACTCTTAAAAGCTCCCTTTTGGGCTTGTGCTCGTTACAGCCGAGACATTGACGCTCGGGAATTTTTTTCTGTTTTGGCTTCTGTTCCATAATATCGCCTCGCAAAAAGCTTATTCGGATTTGATATCTATCTTAAAGCCCGTAAGCTTTGCCGCAAGACGCGCGTTCTGACCTTCCTTACCGATTGCCAAAGAAAGCTGATCCTCGTCAACGATGACCTTACATGCTCTCTCGGCGGTAAAGGTTACGGAGCGAACGGTTGCGGGAGCAAGAGCCTCCGCTACGTACTCCTCGGGAATCTCGCTGTACTTGACTACGTCTATCTTCTCGCCGCGAAGCTCGTCAACTATACCCGCAATTCTCATTGCGTGGTTACCGATACAAGCGCCAACCGCGTCAACGTCCGCATCTCTTGAAACGACCGCTATCTTGGTTCTCGAGCCTGCCTCACGCGCAACTCCCTTAACGAGAACGACGCCGTCGATAATTTCGGGGATCTCAAGCTCGAAGAGTCTGCGGACAAGACCTGCGTGCGTACGCGAAAGAGTTACGAGAGGTCCTCTTGCCTCTTTGTTAACTTCACTGACGAATACCTTTACTCTGTCACCTACGGTGAAGGTCTCACCTGGTATCTGCTCGTTTTTGATAAGCGTTGCGTGACCCGTTCCCGTATCAAGCAAAACGTTTCCGTTATCTGAGAATACCTTGCTTACTGTCGCGGTGATTATCTCCTCGCGCTTGCTCTCGTAAGCGTCCTGCATAGCCTTTCTCTCGCCCTCGCGGATACCCTGAATTATAACGGATTTAGCCGCCGCTGCGCTAAGTCTGCGGAAGTTCTTGGTCTTGACCTCGGTCTCAACCATTTTTCCGAGAGTATATCTTCTGCTGATAGCCTTAGCGTCCTCAAGAGAGATCTGGCACTGAGGATTTACGACCTCCTCAACTACCTCCTTCTGAAGAAATACGCGGACGTCCTCCTTAACGGGATCGACCGACACTCTCATCAGCGTGTTGTTTCCGAATTCCTTCTTGAAGGCGGAAAGCAGAGCCGCCTCTATCTTTTCGAGCATATACTCCTTGGGGATTCCCTTTTCCTTTTCAAGCAGGTCAAGGGCAACGAAAAATTCCTTGTTCATTTTAAGCTTCCATCCTTTATGTTCTCTTTTAAAGTTCAAAATAAGTGCTGATTTTTGCAACCGTATTACGTTCAAAGCTAAGAACGTTCTCACCCGATTTAATAACAACGCTACCGTTTTCCGCAAGAGGCATAAGCACTCCGCGATACGTCTTAGCGCCATTCAGGGGAGCGTACAGCTTAACCTCAACGTCCCAGCCCTCGCAGGCTTCGATATGAATATCGTTTTTCAGCTCTCTCTCAATACCGGGGGAGCTTACTTCAAGATAATACTGCTCTTCAATGAGATCAGCCTCATCGAGCAGTGGGTCTATAGCGCGGTGCAGCTTCTCGCAATCGTCGATGGTAATTCCGTTTTCGGAGTCCACCGTAATACGCAAAACCCTTCTTGCGCCTTCCTTTACGAATTCAACGTCCCACACCCAGATGCCAAGCTCATCCGCAAGCGGCTCAGCAAGCTCGCGCACCTTTTCGGAAACGCCTTTAGTATTCTTTGCCATTCTTACCTCCGCAAAAATGCTTTCTAAGTAACAATTAAGAGTGGACTTTTTCAAGCCCACTCCTTTGATACTACAATAGTATACCACATTTTTTTGCTAATTGCAATACCTTTTTAACTTTTTTTCTTATTTTTTGCAAATTTTTTCTACAAATATTATTTCAACCGCCTTAAATTAATAAAATTCTGTTTACAAACCGAATAAATTATGATATAATTATATAATAGGGTAGTTATAGCCCTTTATAAAAGCGCAAAATATATCAAGAGGACTCATGAAACAAGAAAACACCAATCCACAAAAAAACGATAAGACCTCTCACGCTCTCGGTGAAAAGGCGAGCTTTCTTCTGCTCTGTCTTTTCTACGTCGTCGCGTGTACGTTTATTCCTCTCTGTTTTTTCATTGAGCTCGGAGAATGGCTCACGAGCGTGCTGTGTCTCTCCGTCTGCGTATTCAGCGTATTGGCGCTCGTAAGAATTGCGGGCTCGGTACAAACGCTTATCGGTTATATTCTCATCTTAGCTATATTCGTTATATTCGGCGGCGCGCCGCTACCCGCGGCTCTGTTCTCGGCATTTATCGGCTCGGTATGCGTTTTCGCTTATCTGTTGCTGAAAAAAGCCTCGCCTGTTATTTGGGGTCTACCCGCAATCCCCGCGGTCGCGGCTCTGCTTTTCTCGGAAAGTCCCGTAGGACTTCTGCTCTCGCTTATATCCCTGCCATGCGCGTTAGCTCTTACTTGGTCAGTAAAAAAGGAGCTTTCAAGAATAGGAGCGGTATGCCGTATATCCGCATCGATATGCGTGATGATAGTAGCTCTGTTCGGTTTTTACGTATATTCTTCCTCGGGAGAGCTGAGCTTCTCTGCGGCGAAGGCTATTATCGATACCGCCAAGGAGCAGCTGACCGTGTTTCTCGGCTCGGCAACGGAACAGCTTCAGGATATGCTCGGCGCAGATCTTGCCTCTGTTGACCTTAACAGCGTCATCACCGTGGCAATATCGTCCGTTTTCAATCTTCTCCCCGCTATAATTATAGTTCTGTGCAATATTTCCGCGTACATTATACATTCCGTATTTCTCTCGGCTTATTTCGCGTCGGAAGAGGACAAGAAAAAGGTTATGCCCATGCTCGTGTTCGATATGAGCCTCACCTCCGCAATAGTCTATATCGCGGCATTGCTTCTTGCGTTCATTCTCGTCTCGGACAGCGTTGCAATATACGGAACGGCGGCGGAAAATATCGTGCTCATACTCGCCCCCGGGCTTGTGCTTACCGCGCTTGCGGGAGTCCGCGCGCTCACGGCGAAAAAAGGTCCGTCCTGTCTTGGCACTCTGCTCTATATGCTTCTCATATTCCTCATAGCAAGCCTTTCTCCGCTCGTTATAATGGCAGTTGCGTTTGCGGGAGCGATATTCGTAATTCTCGCTCATATTGGTAAACGAAAGGCTCATCCCGACGATAACTAATTTTACGAAAGGACATAATACGGTATGTCTAACAAAAAATTCGACCTTTTCAAAAGACTTGAAGAGCTTCCGTCAAAGGTATACGTTATACTTGCGATATTCTGCATAGTTATACACGTTATACTTTGCACCTACACGGATATTTCCGTCGCTACCTGCGGTCTTGTTCTCATAGTCATCTACATGATAGCTGCTTTCGCTATCCATCTCACCGTCAATAAGCGCATAAGCTTTTTCAGACGCGCTTCCACAGCCTCGGAGGAGCAGAACAGCGGAGTTATCTATACCTTCCGCAATATGCTCAAGCTTCCCTACGTAGTAGTTACCGAGAATGGAAAGGTAGTCACGGTCAATAACGCCATGAAAAACATTGCGGGCGCAAAAGCGACCGTCTTCAACTCCGATATTTCGCTTATCTGCGACATTTCCCTCAAGGCGCTGACCACCCGTTTCTTAGAAAACGAGGGAGCTGAGCTGTCCGAGGACGAGGAAGAGGAGATAGACGTTCTCAAGGATAAAAAGTCCATGTGCAAGGTCAACGACAGATTTTATCACGTTGACTGTCACCCGCTTCACTCCAAGGGTAAGCTTTTCTATCTTCTCATTTTCAACGACATCACCGAGCTTAAGGCGCTCAGTGAGACGCACCACGCGCTCCATACGGCAGTGGCTTACGTCGTCATAGATAACCTTGACGAAATAGCTCAGTACGCAAAGGTAAGCTATCAGACCGAGGCAAATCAGGTAGACGCGCTTCTCAAGGAATGGGCTAAGGGGCTTGGCGGAATACTCCGCGAATACGAAAAGCATAAATACGTTCTTTTGCTCACCCGTCAGAGTCTTCTGACCTGCGTAAAAAACAAATTCGATATTCTTGACAAAATACGTGAGATACGTCTGGGCGACGATAACATGCCCATCACCATTTCCATAGGTATCACTACCATGGGAGCGTCACTCGCCGAAAGAGAGCACGAGGCACTCGTATGTCTTGAAATGGCGCTCCAGAGAGGCGGAGACCAGGTGGTAGTTAAGAACGAAAGCGGAACGTTTTTCTTCGGCGGACGCACCAAGAGCCAGCAGAAGCGCTCGGGCAGCCATTCGCGCGTGATCGCAACCAAGCTCTGCTCAATGATATCCAATTCCTCAAACGTTCTTATAATGGGACACTCAAATCCCGATTTTGACTCAATAGGAGCTTGCGTCGGTATAGCGTCGCTTTGTTTGCATCTTGGAGTCAACGCCAAAATAGTAACCAATCTCGAATCCGAAAACTTCAAGGCTTGCACGGGCAGACTGCGCGAGCTTGCGGATTACAAAAACGTTTTCGTTGACAGCGTCGTCGGACTTGAGGAAAGCGAGTTCGGAACACTTCTCATAATCGTTGACGCAAACAACTTCAAAATACTTGAAGCGCCCGAAATAGCTAACAATTCCTTCAAGACGGTCGTTATAGACCACCACATAAAGAAAGAGGAATTTGAGCACGAGCCTCAGCTTGTTTATATTGATCCGTCGGCGTCCAGCGCCTGCGAGCTTATCAGTGAGATACTTGAATTCAGTATTCCCGTAGGTACGCTCCGCAAGGAAGAGGCTAACGTTATCATGTCGGGTATCATGGTAGATACGCAAAACTTCACGAGAACCGTCGGCACGAGAACCTTCGCCGCCGCGCTTTATCTCAGAAGCGCGGGAGCAAGTCCCGAATACGCCCGCACCTTCTTTGAGCAGGCATTCGAGGATTATCATTCCGAGGCTCTGTTCGGTACTAACGCCGAAATTCATAACGGTGAAATAGCAATAACCGCGAGCGAGGGCACGGGCTCTCCTCACGACAGAGTTGCCGCCGCAAAGGCTGCCGACAAGCTTCTTGCGGTCAAAAACGTCAACGCCGCGTTTGCTCTCGTCCTCATGGGCAATACCGTCCATATTTCAGGACGCTCAAACGGCAAGATAAACGTACAGCTCATACTTGAAAAAATAGGCGGAGGCGGTCACTTCGACGTTGCGGGAGCGGCGCTCTCCGAGATGGGTATTCCCGAAGCCAAAGCGCGCTTGCGCGGTGCGATCGACGAATATTTCGCGGATATTTCCACAAGCAAAAAATAATTAAGGAGAAAAATAATGAAAGTAATTTTAACACAGGACGTAAAGGGTCAGGGCAAAAAGGACCAGATAGTAAACGTTTCCGACGGATACGCAAGAAACTTCCTCTTCCCCAAGAAGCTGGCAGTTCCCGCGGACAGCTCCGCCCTCAACGATATAAAGAATAAGGAAGCGTCAAAGCAGCACAAGCTCGACGTCGAAAAGCAGAACGCAGAGCAGATCGCGGAAAAGCTCAAGACAATCACAGTAAAGTTTGAATACGCCGCAGGTCCTGACAAGAAGCTCTACGGCTCGGTTACCTCGAAGGATATATCCGAGGCGCTTAAAAAGGATTTCGGCATCGACATTGACAAGAGAAAAATAACGCTCAACGAAAGCATAAAGTCCTTCGGTAACTTCACCGCAGACGTCAAGCTCTTTACGGGCGTGTCGGGTAAAATAAATATTCTCGTTACCTCAAAGGCATAAATAAAAATATTAGTACTAAGATATAAGGAAGGAAAAAGTCAATGAACGACGAGCTTCTGAAAAAGCTTCCCTTTTCACTCGTCACCGAGCAATCGCTCCTCGGCTCTATAATAATAGCTCCCGAGACGCTCGACGACGTGGTTCAGCTCATATCTCCCTCGGACTTCTATATTTCCGAGCACGCTGAGATATTCATGGCACTCAAGGAGCTGTTTCTGAACAGCAAGGATATTGATTTCGTCACCCTCGTGGACGCCCTTGTTACCAAGGGAGTTTATACCGAAGCGGCGGCAACCGATTATATCACTCAGCTCGTTCACAAGGGCAATAACGCACTTAACGTCAAGGATTACGCAAAAATAATCAAGGATAAAAGTCTGCTCCGTAAGCTTATCGATGTATGCGACGAGGTATCGGAAAAGGCGTACAGCGAGGAAGGCGAAGCCGCAAGGCTGGTTGACTACGCCGAAAGTCTGGTTTTCGATATCGCTCAAGGCAGAGACACTAAGAATTTCCGCCATATAAGCGACGTAATAAACGACGTCTATAAAAACCTTCACGCCATGGCTACGGAGGGTGAGGCAGCTCAGGGTACGAAAACGGGATTTTCAGGTGTCGATACGGTTCTTGCGGGCATGGGTAACTCCGACCTCATTCTCGTCGGAGCGCGTCCCGGTATGGGTAAGACCTCGTTTGCCCTCAACATAGCGACTAACGTTGCGGTGCAGTCAAAGAAGACCGTTTGCATATTCTCTCTCGAAATGTCTGCCGAGCAGCTTGTCAGCAGAATTATTTCGAGTGAAGCAATGATAGACAGCGTATCTCTGCGTACGGGTAAGCTCGACTCTAAGCAGTGGAGCGAGATAGCCAAGGCTACCACGCGTCTTGCGGGCTGTAATATTCTCATAGACGATACCACGGGTATGACGGTCACGGGAATGAAGGGTAAGCTCAGACGCGTCAAGGACCTCGGACTCGTTGTCGTTGACTATCTCGGACTTATGCAAAGCGACCGAAAGATAGATAACCGTGTAAACGAGGTTGCGGAAATATCCCGAAACCTTAAGATAATGGCAAAGGAGCTTAACGTTCCCGTTATCTGTTGCGCGCAGCTTTCCCGTGGACCCGAATCGAGAACCGACAAGCGCCCCATGCTTTCCGACCTTCGTGACTCGGGAGCTATCGAGCAGGACGCGGACGTAGTAATCTTTCTTTATAAGGACGATTATTACGATAAAAAGGACGGAAGCGGAGACGAGGGCTGTATTGCCGAGGTCATTATCGCAAAGAACCGTCACGGTTCTACCAACACCGTCAAAATGGGCTGGATAGGAAGATACACCAAGTTCAGAACCATTGCGGAAAACGTCGGAGAAGCGCCGTGATAAAAAATTTTCACCAAGCAATTCATGAAAAATTCGCCTCACCTGCGGCGCTTTCGGGTATGCCTGAGGATACGCCCGTGCTGGTTGCTTTCTCGGGCGGCGCTGACTCCTCGGCGCTTCTGCATATGCTCGCGCTCTACGGACGCGCAACGGGCGCTAAGATATACGCCGCACACGTCAACCACATGATACGAGGCGACGAGGCAGACAGAGACGAGATATTTTGCAAAAAGACGGCTGAAGCGCTCGGCGTTGAGCTGTTCGTTCTTCGGCGTGACGTCCCCGCATACGCAAATGAGACGGGACAGAGCGTTGAAACTGCCGCAAGATGCGTCAGATACGAATTTTTCGACGAAATAATGGAAAAACATTCTATTCCTCTGTTAGCCACGGCGCATAACGCAAACGACAACCTTGAAACCATACTTTTCAATATCACGCGCGGTTGCGGTCTGTCGGGCGTATGCGGTATTCCCCAAACGCGTCCCTGCAAAAACGGAACGGTAATTCGCCCCATACTTTCAATGAGTAAGGCAGAAATATTGGAATACTGTGAGAAATCGTCACTTGAATTCGTCACCGACAGCACCAATACCGACACCGATTACACGCGCAATAAAATAAGAGCGCAGATAATTCCCGCGCTCACGGAGATAAACTCGGGAGTCGTTGAAAACGCGTCGAGACTTGCAAGCTCCTTGAAGGACGACAGCCTGTGCCTTGAAAGCATGGCGGATTGGTTCTTGGAGGAGATGAACGACGACGCCTCGTTTGAGGTAGAAAAGCTCTTGGGCTCTCCCGCCGCTATAGCAAACAGAGCGCTCATGGCGCTTTACGGAAGCGTGTCGGACGGCGCGTCTCTTGAATATACGCATATTCAGGCAATAAGAAAGCTGTGCGCGTCGGCAGTGCCTCATTCAAGATTGAATCTCCCCGCGGATACCGACGCTCTTATTGAGAACGGACGTCTGTATTTCGTCAAGCGCGCAAAAAAAGATACGCCGCCCGACGACTTCCGCGTTACTCTTTCAGAGGGTAAAAATACGATATCGCAAATAAATGCGGAAATAATCATAGGAAATTCACAAAACGCAATAAATATTTACAAAAAGTCAATACTCTTGTATTTAGATTTTGATAAAATAAGTGGTGCTTTGATAGCGAGAAATCGCAGAGCGGGCGATAAAATTAAATTCAAGGGTGTAAACAAAAGCGTTAAAAAGCTTTTGTGCGACCTAAAAATCCCGCTGTCACTGAGATATAGGCTTCCCGTTATATGTGACGACCGCGGTATCGTTGCCATTCCCTTTGCGGTTATATCCGACGGATACGAGCAAAGAGATAAGCAAAAGGCGACTCGTCTTAGCTTTAATTTACTTGAATGACGGCAGTTTTTTGAGGAAAGCCTAATTATTATTGAGATCTACTTATATACAGCTTATATACAGCAATTAATATACGGAGAATTTTTTAATGAAAACTAACAAAAGCAATTTTAAAGTTCTGATCTTCTACGTGGTACTGATAGTCGCCGTTATACTTTCACTCTCCATGATGTTCTCTCGCGAGGAGGTCGAGGAGATAAAGTACAGCCAGGTAGTCGAGTATTTCAAGAACGACGCGGTCAAATCCTTCGTCGTGGACGAATCCGACTACATCACCATGGAGGTCTACGACATTGACGAGATAAAGGCTCTTACAGAGGCGCCCGTCGGTGATGAGGAAGAAAAAAGCATTGACGACCTCAAAACCACGACCATTGGCTATCAGCTTCAAAGCCTTGAGCTTTTCGTCAACGACTGCGGTGAGTATTATACAAAGCTCAACGTCAATCTCACGAGCTACGATATCGAACCTATCACGGTAATGCCTTGGTGGGTAAGCCTTCTTCCCTACGTTATAGTCATCGTTATAGTTATCGTCCTTTGGGTAGTCGTAATGAAGCAGGCAGGCGGTGCAGGTGGAGCAGGTAAGATAAACTCCTTCGGCAAGGCAAGAGTAAAAACTCCTCAGAACGATAAAAACAGAGTTCTGTTCACCGACGTTGCGGGAGCGGACGAGGAAAAGGAAGAGCTGCAAGAGGTCGTTGAATTCCTCAAAGACCCCTCAAAGTTCACTCACCTTGGAGCTAAGATCCCCCACGGTGTGCTTCTCGTAGGCCCTCCAGGTACGGGTAAGACGTTGCTTGCAAAGGCAGTTGCGGGAGAAGCGGGAGTTCCCTTCTTCTCTATCTCAGGCTCTGACTTCGTTGAAATGTACGTCGGTGTCGGCGCGTCACGTGTGCGTGACCTCTTTGAAAACGCGAGAAAAGCGCCCGCTTCTATTATATTCATAGACGAAATTGACGCTGTTGGACGTCACAGAGGCGCAGGTCTGGGTGGCGGACACGACGAGCGCGAGCAAACGCTCAACCAGCTTCTCGTTGAAATGGACGGCTTTGGCTCACACGACGGTATAATAGTTATCGCCGCGACCAACCGCCCCGATATTCTCGACCCCGCGCTTCTCCGCCCCGGACGCTTTGACAGACAGATCACCGTAAACTACCCCGATATTCACGGACGTGAGGAAATACTCAGAGTTCACGCGAGAAATAAGCCTCTTGAGGAAACCGTGGATCTTTCAAAGGTCGCAAAGACCACCTCAGGCTTTACGGGAGCTGACCTCTCCAATCTTCTTAACGAAGCCGCCCTCCTTGCCGCAAGACGCGGTAAAACGCTTATCGGCATGGATGATATTGAGGACGCATTTATTAAGGTCATCGCAGGACCTAAGAAAAAATCCATGGCTCGCAAGGAAAGCGAGAAGAAAAAGACCGCTTATCACGAGGCGGGTCACGCTATAATCGCTCACGTTCTTCCCTCTCAGGACCCCGTTCAGCAGATATCCATAATCCCCAGCGGAAACGCCCTTGGATATACGCTTAACCCACCTGCTGAGGATAAGTACAGCGTTTATAAAAAAGAGCTTAAAGAAAAGATCGCCATGCTTCTCGGCGGTCGCGCCGCAGAGGAGCTGATATTCGACGACGTGTCGGGTGGCGCGTCCAACGATATCCAAAGAGCTACCGATATAGCTAAGAAGATGGTAACTCAGCTCGGTATGAGCGACGTCCTCGGACTCCGCGCGTTTGGCAGCGGTCACGGCGAGGTATTCCTCGGACGCGATTTCTCCAGCACTCAGGACTACTCTGACGAGACGGCGACCAAGATAGATAATGAAATTCACACCATTATCAGCGCCGCTTACGAAAACGCTAAGAAGATACTCACGGAAAACATGGATAAGCTGCATTTCATTGCCGAGTTCCTCGTAAGAAACGAGATAATGGACGGAGAACAGTTCAAGGCAGCGATGGAAGGCACGCCCACGTTTGAAGAGCTTGAGGAAATGACCGAGGCAAAGAAGCGCAAGAGCCGCGAGGAAAACGACGAACGCCGCAGACAGCAGGAGATCGAGCGTCGCAGACTTGAGGCAGAGCAAGCCGCAAGCAATGCGTCAAACGCTTCTCCCGCCGCAAGCGACGAGCCTAAGACCGACGCAGAAACGGCATCTGCTGACACGGAAGCTGATACCGCTGAGGAAAATTCCGACGATAAGAACGATTCGAATGATTAAATCGGCTTTATTGATTTCAGTCAGCTCAAAACAAAAAAACACGAATAAATAATAAAAAAGCACTTATGACGTACGAATTTCGTTATCATAAGTGCTTTTCTTTAATTTATATTATCCCTGCGGTATCGGACATCACGAATGAGACGATACCGTTTAACTTTTAATCCATTTTGTACTTTGTTCCCTGAGGAGTATCGATAAGCGTTACACCCTTATCGGCAAGTATCTTTCTTATCTCGTCAGCGCGAGCGTAATTCTTTGCAGCCTTAGCCTCGGCGCGCTGCTTTATCATATCCTCTATCTCCATGATAAAGGGGTCGCTTGCCGCCTTATCTGCCTCAGCCTTTTCTGCTTCAAGCTGCTTTTTAGCCGCGTCAACTACGTCGAGTCCCAGAACCCTGTCAAAGTCCTCAATAAGAGCGAGCTTCGTAGCGGGCGTGGTCTTCATCTTAAGAGCGTCGTATATAGCCGTAACAGCCAAGGAAGTGTTGAGGTCATTATCAAGAGCGGCGCAGAATTTAGCCTTGCCCTCGGCAAATGCCGTCTCGTCAACGTCACCCGCTGCCTCTTTAAGCAAAGACAGCACCTTCGCAACTATCTTATTATAGGCGATAACGGCGTTATCGAGATTTTCATATGAGAACACGAGCGACTTGCGGTAGTGCGACTGCAAGCAGAAAAGTCTGTAAACGAGCGGATTGTAGCCCTTGCTCTCAAGGAGAGAGACCGTAAGAAATTCTCCGCTTGACTTACTCATTTTGCCCGAATTTGTATTGAGATGATGAACGTGGAACCAATAGTTGCACCACTTGTGTCCAAGGTATGCTTCACTCTGAGCTATCTCGTTGGTGTGGTGAGGGAATGCGTTGTCTATGCCACCGCAGTGAATATCAAGGCTCTCTCCGAGATACTTCATGCTGATACAAGAGCATTCGATATGCCAGCCGGGGTAACCAACACCCCAAGGGCTATCCCATTTAAGCTCCTGATCGTCGAACTTGGACTTAGTAAACCAAAGCACGAAGTCCGCCTTATTTCTCTTGTTTCCGTCCTCCTCAACGCCTTCTCTGACGCCTACCTCAAGGTCCTCCTCCTTGAAGTCGTTGAAGATATAATACTGCTTAAGCTTAGAGGTATCAAAATAAATATTTCCGCCCGCCTCGTAGGCAAAGCCCTTCTCGAGAAGCGATTCTATCACCTTGATAAACTCGTCTATGCAAGAGGTTGCGGGAGCTACCACGTCGGGAATTTTGATATTGAGCTTTTTGCAGTCCTCAAAGAAAGCATCCGTATAGAACTTGGCGATCTCCATGACCGTCTTTTTCTCTCTCTTCGCGCTCTTGAGCATCTTATCCTCGCCCGTATCAGCGTCACTTGACAGATGTCCGACGTCGGTTATGTTCATAACTCTCGTTACGTCGTATCCCGCATAGCGCAAATATTTTTCAAGTATATCCTCCATGATATAGCTGCGCAGATTTCCGATGTGCGCATAGTGATATACCGTTGGTCCGCAGGTATACATACTTACCTTGCCCTCAACGTTTGGAACGAATTCGTCCCTTCTTCTCGTTGCCGAATTATAAAGAAGCATATCCTTTTACCTTCCTTTTATTTACTCTTTTTGTCATTGTTTTTTATTTGCTTAAGCTCGGCTTCAAGCTCGCCAAGTCTTTCCTCAAGACGACGGATCTCCTGAGCCACGGGGTCGGGAATGTGGACTTGGTCCATGTCGTCAACACGCAGTCCCTCCCTGCGAACGACCTTTGCGGGAATACCCACGGCTGTACAGTTGTCGGGAATCTCATCAAGAACCACCGCATTTGCGGCAATCTTGGTATTATCGCCTATGGTGAACGGTCCAAGCACCTTAGCTCCCGCTCCAACCATAACGTTATTTCCAAGCGTCGGGTGTCGTTTTCCAACGTCCTTACCCGTGCCTCCCAAGGTCACGCCCTGATAAAGAGTACAGTTATCGCCTATTTCAGCCGTTTCACCTATTACCACACCCATACCGTGGTCAATAACAAGTCCCTTTCCGATCTTCGCGCCGGGGTGAATTTCCACACCCGTGATAAATCTTGCCGCTTGGCTTACCGCTCTGGCGGCAAAATATTTTTCTTTCTTATGAAGCGCGTGTGAAAGTCTGTACGCCATAAGCGCATGGACGCCGGGATAGAGAAGCAGTACCTCAGCATCGCTTCTTGCGGCAGGGTCTCTCTCTCTTACTGCCTTTACGTCTTCCTTTACCATCGCTACGCCTTTTTTGACGGTCTTTGCTAAAGCGGTCAACTGCTCGTCGAGCTTATTCGCTTTTTTGCTTATCTGCTTAATGACGTTTTGTACCTTTGCCTTATCCATAAATAACCTCCAAAAAACATAAAATGCCCCTGCGCCAAACGGCGCAGAGGCGATATATCGCGGTTCCACTCTGCTTGAAGCCACAAGGGCTCATCTCTTTTTTCCTTAACGCAGAAATACGCCGCCCCTACTCAAAGCACATGGCGCTTCTTCGGAGAGGGTCCTCATGGGCGCACAACCCGACCATGCTCAAATCACCGCTTCCAGCCAACGACGGCAAATCTCTGTTATCGCGTATCGGTTTCTTCCCAATCATAGAACTATCTATAATATTATACACCATTTTTTTTATTTTGTAAAGGGGTTTAGTTACTTTTTTAGTAGCTATTTTCTCTCAACGGCACAAAATTATTTATACGGAGCTTTTTCGTACTACGAATAAGTGTTCTATACAACATATCAGCTACTTGCTTCTGCGTTAAATCCGAATCTTCTCTTAAATCCTTTTTTCTCATTGTTTCCTTTATGACGATACATATATTATATGAAATCTCATTATGAGATATTAACAAATATCTCAAATTATGATTTATCAGGCAGCTTGTGTTTACATGGTACAACGCCGTATGTCTTGTGCTATTGCAAGTTAAATTTGTGTCAGGACGCACGCCGACAAAATCGGCGTGCTCTTTGCGATAATGTTACTTTAAAACACACGTAAGTACATTTTTAGCACTATGTTCGCACTCTCTCCGTGTCATTCTGAGCAGATGAAACTTAGGGGGGGAATTGGATTAACGATGCGACAATGTTTGCGCAAGCAAACTTGGGACGGAGCGTAGCGGAGTGTAGAATCTTTGCGACGAAGGAGCAACTAACGACATACTTATTGGGAGATTTATTGAAACACATAAATTCCTCATCTAAGATAGCTGTTGCCGCAAGCGGCAAAGATCCTTCGAATTGTACTTTAGGTTCTCCCAATAAATAC
>JAFTXE010000058.1 GCA_017461745.1 Clostridia bacterium
AGTGCGAACATGGTGTGTTGAATTATGATTTGTCGGGGAGAATGTAAGACTTGTGACCAAGGCGCACGCCGACTATGGCGGCTACACTCATCCACCGCTGACGCGGTCCCCCTTCCCTCAAGGGAAGGCTTGATTTAATTCGAGCTTATGTTCGCACTCACCTTTCAATAAAAAAAGAAACCCGTCAAACGTGCAGCAGCGTTTGACGTGGTTTCAACCTTAGAAAGTACCGTACTATCAATTACGCACAGCACAAAATTCTAACAGCCTTATTATTTATTTTTCACAAGTTCTTTGAAGGTGTTGGAAACTTTCTTTCAAGAAAGTTTCTGACGACCCCCCCTCACAAACTATCTTCCCGAAAACCGCGTCCCAAATCAAAGAATCGAGAAATTAACAACTATTGCGGCAAAGACTATGGAGACCATAGAGAGCAGCTTTATGAGGATATTGATAGCGGGGCCCGAGGTATCCTTGAAGGGATCGCCTACGGTATCGCCAACGACGGCAGCCTTATGGTTATCCGAGCCTTTTCCGCCGTGCACGCCGCTTTCTATATATTTCTTAGCGTTATCCCAAGCGCCGCCTGAGTTGGACATAAATATAGCCATCAAAAAGCCCGAGGCGGTAGCGCCCGCAAGCATACCGACGACACCCGCGCAGCCGAGGACAAAGCCAACTATTACGGGAACGGCGATCGCAACTACGGTGGGGAGTATCATTTCACGAAGGCTTGCTTTGGTACAAAGGTCAACGCAGCTTGCGTAATCGGGGTCGGCATTTCCTTCCATCAAGCCCTTTATTTCTCTGAACTGACGGCGAACCTCCTTAACCACGCTTT
The DNA here is from genome assembly GCA_017461745.1 of Clostridia bacterium. Lineage (GTDB taxonomy): Bacteria > Bacillota > Clostridia > Oscillospirales > CAG-272 > HGM12713. Next base: position 842 of record JAFTXE010000058.1, read on the forward strand.
GCGCCGCGCGTCCGACGGAATTCATCGTGAGAGCCGCGAAAACGAAGGGCAGACAAGCGCCGACGAACAAACCGATAAGTACGGTAGGATTGGTTATTCTGAGGTCAGCAAGCTTTGCCGCGCCGCCCTCAATTGAGGAGACCTTATCAACGTAGGACGCCATGAGAGCCAACGCCGTAAGTGCCGCAGAGCCTATAGCAAAGCCCTTGCCCGTTGCGGCGGTGGTATTTCCAAGTGAATCAAGCGCGTCTGTTCTTTCTCTTACCTTCTTATCAAGTCCTGCCATCTCGGCAATACCGCCAGCATTGTCGGCAACGGGACCGTATGCGTCGGTAGCAAGCGTTATTCCAAGCGTTGAGAGCATTCCGACAGCGGCAAGCGCTATACCGTAAAGTCCCATGGAAGCGCTCTGCGCTCCGCCCGACACGAAGTATGCTACGAGAATACACGCGGCAACTATTATAATAGGAATAAGAGTTGACATCATTCCGACGGAAAGACCGCCGATAATTATGGTTGCAGTACCCGTTTCCGATGTAGCCGCAAGGTTTTTAGTGGGCTTGTAGCTATCGGACGTGAAATATTCAGTAGCCTGACCGATAAGCACGCCCGCGACGAGTCCCGCAAATATAGCGAAGTAGACGGTCCAATGCTCCTTACCCAGAATGAAATAAACCAAGGGGAAGGATGCGATAGCGATAAGTATAGCCGAGAAATTAGTTCCTCGTGAAAGAGCGCGCAAGAGCTGCTTTTGGCTTGCGCCTTCCTTGGTTCTTACAAGGAAAGTACCGATAACCGAGCAAATAACGCCTACTGCGGCGATAAGCATGGGGAGAGCCATTGCCTGAATGCTTCCTAATGCCGCAACGCCGAGAGCGCAAGCGGAAATTACCGAGCTTACGTAAGACTCGTAGAGGTCCGCGCCCATTCCCGCTACGTCTCCGACGTTGTCACCGACGTTATCCGCGATAACGGCAGGGTTACGGGGGTCGTCCTCGGGGATATTTGCCTCAACCTTGCCCACGAGGTCCGCGCCGACGTCAGCCGCCTTGGTAAAAATACCGCCGCCGACACGCGCAAACAGAGCCATTGAGGAAGCGCCCATACCGAAGGTGAGCATAGCACCCGATATTGCCTCGTTGGTAAGTCCGAATACGAATTTCAAAAGGAAGAACCAAACGGAAATGTCGAGAAGTCCAAGACCCACGACGGTAAAGCCCATAACGCTTCCTGCTGAGAAGGCGACGCGAAGTCCCTTATTGAGCCCTTCTTGACAAGCGTTTGCGGTTCTTGCGTTTGAAAGCGTGGCTATCTTCATTCCGATAAAGCCCGAAAGAGCAGAGAAGAATCCACCCGTCAAAAACGCAAATGGAACGAAAGGAGTTAAGAGTCCGAGTATTGCCATTACTCCGAGAACGACGAACATAACGCCAAAGAAAACGAGAACTATTTTGTATTGGCGCTTGAGATAGGCATTCGCGCCTTTACGGATAGACATGGAAATCTTCTTCATAAGGTCGTTGCCTTCGGAGAACTTCATTACCCTTTTTGCCGTTATAAGAGCGAAAAGCAGAGCTATAGCGGCGCTTGCAAAGGTAAGAATAATTAGTAACTTATCCATTTTTGCCTTTATTCCTCCAAAAAGTTTTAGGTATTTGACAATTATATCATAAATTTCAACATTTGTCAATAATTTCACAAAAATATGTGGTGAGATGTTATTTTAAAACGCACATAAGTACATTTTTATCACTCTGTTCGCACTCTCCCCGTGTCATTCTGAGCAGATGAGACTTGGAGGATGTATCTAATAAACAGTGCGAAGAATCTTTGCGACGCAAGGAGCAACTAATGACATACTTATTGGGAGATTTCTTAAGGCACAAGAGATTGCCCACCTAAGTTGGTTGTTGCCGCAAGCGGCAAAGATCCTTCGAATTTAGCTTTAGTGCTCCCAATAAAGTGCATACGCTCAGGATGACAC
>JAFTXE010000059.1 GCA_017461745.1 Clostridia bacterium
CTTACTCAGATGACTTACGGCTTCTCCCGTGACGACGCAGGCAAGTTCCTCGGAGCTTACTACGACGCTAAGATCTTCGAGAACGATCCTTTCGCTAAGCTCGACCAGACAGGTGTTGGTAAGCTCATGAACATGGCTGTAACTCTCGGTAGACCCGTTAACCCCAAGCTCCACGTAGGTATCTGCGGTGAGCACGGTGGTGACCCCACGTCTGTTGAGTTCTGCCACAAGATCGGACTTGACTACGTATCCTGCTCTCCCTTCCGTGTTCCGATAGCTCGTCTTGCTGCTGCACAGGCTGCTATCTCCAACAAGTAATTAAGGGAAAACCGAATACAAAAATTCGCGTAGCTGTGAGTTTTCTCACAGCTACGCTTTTTACAATGCAAAAAAAGTGCTTACGTTTACGAGCATTATCGTATAACGTAAGCGCTTTTATTATTTCAAATGTGTGGTATAAATAGACTTGTCCTTCGGCGGCTTCATATAATCGCCGTATATCTGTGTCATTTCAGCGTCGTAGCCAACGGGGATAGGAAATTTTCTTCCCCTTAGTTCTCCGTCTGCGGCGGTCTCGTACCACTCGCGTTTGAAGAAGTCAATAAACGGTAACGGAAAATTCGCGGGAATTACGTATTCGGTTTTCTTTCCGTTATACTTTCCCATTGATTTTTTCCACATCTTGAATATTTTTTCAAGGCTGAACATTTTTCCAAGTGTTACGCTCACAGACGTAACTACCTTTTGCACAAGGCTATAACCTTCTCTGTGAAGCTTATAGCGCTTTGACATTGCCATTCCGTATATCATCTTAAGCTTCAAATGCATAAGCTTCCGCGCAAGAGCGCCCGAAGGAGCGTTTTCAAGAATAAAGACATCGAAGCCCACGCAATTCTGGTAATTTTTATATGCTGTATCCTCGTCCGTAACGGTACGCAAAAGCTGTTCGGTATCGACAACTCTGGGAACGAAATCGTAGAAATACGGAGAAAATTCCTCAGGCTCGATAAAGCGATAATTTGAGGGTAGATGCTTTATCATTGCCGCCTTAAACGCCTCATAATCCTCGCGGAGCACCTTGATATCAAGGTCGTCATCCCACGGTACGAAATTTTTCTCACGAACAGCGCCTATCTCCGTGCCGCCGTCAATAAACCACCGTACGCCTTCTTTTTTACATATATCATCAACTATGCAAAGCAAGTCGTACAGCTTATTATGAAGTTCTTCGAGTGTCATTAGTTACACCTCACACTGATTTTTTGTTCTTTCTTACGCTGAAATATCCAAGGAATACGGTTATCAAAAATCTTGCAAGACACGTTAAGGTAAGTCCAAGACAGAAGCCCTCAAGCCCCCAATTGAGAGCAAAAGGAATACATATTGCCACAAAGGATACCGCATAGATAGCTGTAATATACATCTGATACTTAGATTTTGCGAAGCGCAACAGTACAACTGTCATTACGCTTCCCACAAAAAATATTACCTGTGACAGATTTGCCATTATAAAATACTGCTTTACCTCGGCATACTGATGGGGGTACAAAACAGGTATCAATATATAAGAGCCTATAGTACAGGCCGCCGTAGCCAAGAGTACCATCGCAATAGCGATGCACACGGAAATATTCATTATTTTAGCCGTCAGCTCACCTTTATATTTTGAAAGATATCCTATGATAACACCCGTAAGCGGAGCTGTAAGCAACGCAATGGTCTTACCGAGCAGAGACGCAAGATAGAACTCCGTTACCGCAATCTCATCAATTACGTTTTTCAGCAATATTTTATCCGCATTGAAGATAAGCGTTGAGAGCATTTCCGAGCCAAGAAGTATCATGACGAGCTTCAGCGCGTCACTCAATTCCCCACTCTGCAAAGAAGCATCAGAACGGAATATACGTCCAAACAGCAATACGAAGGTAAGTCCGAACGCCTCACCCATAAGAAGCGTCAAGGGCCACAGTCCCGTCATATAAAACAGAGCTATTCCCACCGCATATCCAACGCTTATAAACAGATAGTAAAGAAAATATCTTTTATAATTAAGCGAAAGCTTATATTCAACGTCAGCGTAATAACGCCACATGGTAGCGCACACGACCAATGAAAAGAGCAAGGTCTCCGTCCACGACATTTCCACGCCGCCAAGCGTTGATATTATTATACCGAACGCAATGCATACAGCGGAAGCCACTCCGAGAATAAGAAGATACGGCTTATTATGAGTTTCGCCGTTTGCGCTCTGCTTCAATCTCGCATAATTCACGCTTACTCCCATTGAAACGGCAAATACGTTCATCAAGGAGATAAGGTAAAGGATATTTCCAAGCGCCGCTTCTCCAACGCGTCTCTCCCAAAACGGATAAACGGCAAATTGAAGAGCCACGTTCATAAGCACAAGTCCGGCAATGCTCCATATGGAATCAGAAACTATTTTTTTCTTTTGTTCCACGAAACAAAATCACCACCGATTTATTACTATACAAAGTATATTATATCATAAAATATTTTCTTTGTCAACTGCAATCACAGCAAACTATACAGTAAATTGCGCAAAATTATATATTTTTATGCCGTTCTGCTATTGCAAGTATTTTTGATAGCCTTGAATTGAGTCCCGATTTGGATATCGGCGGCTCATGAAGCGCGGCAAGCTCGGACAGCGACGCCGAGTCGTTCTCTATTCTGAGTCTTGCGGTATATTCAAGCTCATCTCCAAGCAGAGCGATCTTATCATTCTCCAAAAGATATTTTATCGCCTCAACTTGCTTGATAGTTGCGCCGACGGAGCGTGAAATATTTCTCGTTACGCAGTTGGTGGCTCTGTTTTCGTTATTTCTTATATCTCGCTCTATGCTCACGTTGGTCATATCAAAGCTTGCTCTCAATGCGCCAAAGCAATAGAGCAGGTCGGATATCTTGCCGTTGCTTTTATAATAGAGTCCGATTTTATTGGCTCTTACTATACGTCCCGGGGCTGCCATGCCCTCGGAGAGTATCCTTGATAAAAGCTCCGCTCTTTTTTCATTGTTCAAGGAAAATTCAAGGTGATATCCGCTTTTTGGACGGCTGAGAGCCGCACAGGACATAAACACACCTCTGAAAAAATGTAGCTTACAATCATCGCATCTGAAGCCTACGGCGCTTTGTATATTTTCCTTTTTTCCGTCGTCAATATCCCTGAACACAGAGATCAGCGCCTTTGACTTAAATTCAATTGCGTATCCCCTATGCCCGCCTCTCGCGCGCGGAGCTATTTCCGTTCGTTCGCCCGAGGAAAATTTACCGTCTATGATATCGGCGGCGCTACAAGCGTCATTTTCTCTGTAAAAAAAGGCTTCATATGCTTTAGCTTCTTGATTTTTTTTACAATTGTAAAGCAAGCCGCAAACGAACGCCTTATAGCAACAGCTCTTGCTTACGGGTATGGAATAAAGTTCCTCGACGACGTCCTCCGTAAGCGACTGTTTTTTTATATCATTAAGCTTATCTGACAATTTCAACTTCCCTTTCAAGCTTTATTCCCGTTTTTTCAAGCACGGTATCAATTACTCTTTTCTCAAGCTCCATTACGTCCTCAAAAGCAGCGTTGTTTGAGTTTATTATAAATCCCGCATGCTTCTCCGACACCGTCGCTCCACCTACCGTAGCGCCTTTTAGTCCGCAGACCTCTATAAGTCTACCCGCAAAATCTCCCTCGGGGCGCTTAAAATAGCTTCCCGCGCTTGGATATTCAAGCGGCTGACTTTGTCTGCGCGCTTGCAAAAGCTGCTTCATCTTAGCCTTTATTTCATCGGAGCTACCTTTCTTTAATTCAAGCACAGCGCTAAGGCAGACGAGACGGGGATTTTGCATATAAACACTTTTTCTATATGCAAAATCGTGATTTTCCACGGTAATTATACTTCCGCTCATTCTGTCGTAGGCACGGCTTTTTACGACTACGTCAGCCATTGTGCCACCGTGAGCGCCCGCATTCATATACATTGCCCCTCCGACACTCCCAGGGATTCCGCAGGCAAATTCCAAGCCGCTGAGTCCCTTTTCACAAGCGAGTGCCGACAGTGACATAAGCCCTACTCCCGCATCGGCGATTATGCGCTCGTCACGGACGTCTATATCGCAAAGAGCTGACGTAAATACTATCGCTTTATGTATCTCACCGTCCGAGAACAAAGTGTTTGAGCCTCTGCCGACGACGCAAAACGGGTAATTTTCCGCATCAAGCAAAGCAATGCACATTCCAAGCTCATCGGCACTTTTTGGGAACAGCGCTACGTCGCATACTCCTCCTATACGGAAGGTAGAGGAATTTTTTAAATTATATTCCGTTTTATATTCTATTCCGTTCTTTTCAAGCAATCGCAAAAGGTTGGAATACGGCATTATTTATCTCCATTCATAATAAAATCGACGACGTCGTCAAAGCTATGAGCTACCCACGTAAGCTTCATATCCTCGGGAAGCGCTTTTTTATTGGGATTGTACCAACAGGTATCTATTCCGAAATTAAGTCCGCCCCTCATATCAGAGGTCAACGAGTCACCGATGATAAGCGCTTTTTCCTTTGAAAAGCCTTCAACGTGCTCGGCTACGTATTCAAAAAATCTGACAGACGGTTTTTCCGCGCCAATAACATCGGATATAAACACTCCGTCAAAATATTTATCTATTCCACAGCAAGCGTATCTGCCCCGTTGGATAAATTCAACTCCGTTAGTCACTATGTACATTTTTGCCCTTCCGCAAAGTCTTTGACACATTTGCTCCGCGCCGTCAAGCAGATATCCCTTAGTGGACAACGAGTTCATATAATCGGCTGCCATCTTTTTTGCGTCGCCCTTAACACCGAGAGCCTCCATAAGAAGCTCAAAGCGATGATACAAAAGTACCTTTTTCTCTATTTCTCCCCTCTCAAGCTTCTTCCAGAGTCCGTCATTTATTTCGCTGTACAGCGCTACCTTTTCCTCGGTAGGCTGTATTCCATTCATCTCCATCGCCTCGGTTATAGCCTGTGCTTCACTTCTGTGAAAATCAAGCAAGGTAGCGTCCGCGTCAAAAAGCAATATATCGTATTTCACCGTATCACCTCCCAAAACATCTCATACAATAATATTATACTATGTTTTTATCTTTTTTTCAACCTATATGGAAAATAATTAATAAATATCACTTGAAAAATTTATTTAAATGCGGTATAATAATATAATGTATAGTTATGTTTTGTTATTATGGAGAGTTGCGTTATGAAAAACACAATAAAGATCGGACTTCTCGGCTTCGGCGCTATGGGAAAGGTCCATTCTTACTGCGTTGATAATCTCAAATTTTACTACGACGGTCTGCCGTTTGATGCGAAGATCCACGGGGTTTGTACGACGAGCGAGCAAAAAAGCTTATCGGTCTGTGAAAAATTCGGTTTTGATGTGGCGACGTCCGACGAGGATAGGCTTATATTCGATCCCGATATTGACGTTATTGACATATGCACTCCCAATATCTATCATTACGAAACCATAAAAAAAGCGCTTGCGGCAGGCAAGCATATTTACTGCGAAAAGCCCTTATGCGTGACCTCAGAGCAGGCGCTCGAGGTAGCAAGACTTGCACAGGACAGCGGTCTTATCTGCAACATAGTATTCAACAACCGTTTTATCGCTCCCATGCTCAGAGCCAAGCAGCTTATAGACGAGGGAAAGATAGGTCGTGTGCTCTCCTTCTCGGCAGAATATCTTCACAACAGCTGTACTGACGTCGAGCGACCTGCGGGCTGGAAGCAGAACAGTGATATCTGCGGCGGCGGAGTTCTCTTTGACCTTGGCTCTCACGCGCTTGACTTAATATATTTTCTCTGCGGTGAGTTTGAGAGTGTCAGCGGCACTTCTCAGATTGCTTACTCAACGAGAGCGGGAGCTGACGGTGCGGCTTGGCAAACAAATGCTGACGAGGCGTTTTACGTTATCGCCCGTCTTGCCTCGGGCGCAGTTGGTACGGTGACGGTCAGCAAGCTTATAAACGGAGCTAACGACGATTTGACGCTCTGTGTTTACGGTGAAAAGGGCTCGCTTAAATTCTCGCTTATGCAGCCGAATTTCCTTTACTATTACGATGCTACGCAAAAGCCGTCCGTGCTTGGCGGCAGTACGGGATATACCGCTATTGAATGTGTTGGACGTTATCCTTCCCCGAGCGGTACGTTCCCCGCTCCCAAAGCTCCGTCCTCATGGATACGCGGACACGTTGGCTCTATGTACGAATTTTTGTCATCCGTACATTCGGGTATTCCTCACGCGCCGACGTTTACCGATGCCGCTCATATCCAAGCAGTTATGGAAGCGGCTTATCTTTCCGACAAGGAGCACAGACAAATAAATCTTTAAAGGAGAGCTATTATGAAGATCATCGGTGTAACGGGTCCATCGGGTTCGGGAAAGACTGCTCTAACTGAATATTTTTCTTCCTTGGGCGTTCCGACTATCAACGCTGATGAGCTTTATCACTCCATGCTTATCCCCCCCTCCGAATGTCTTGACGCTATCCGCGACGCTTTTGGTGCAGAAGTTTTTAGCGCAGACGGCAGTCTTGACCGCACTTCTCTTTCAGCTATAGTATTCAACGATTCAAAAAAACTTGCGCTTCTCAATTCTACGGTATTGAAAATAGTTATCGCCGAGATAAAAAAGCAGCTTCGTAAGCTTGAGAATAGCGGTGAGAAGGCAGTCATAATCGACGCACCTACGCTCATTGAATCGGGACTTCACAACGACTGCAACACCGTGATTTCGGTGATATCGCCCAAGGAGCAAAGAATAGAGCGTATTTCATTGCGTGACGGTATTACGCATAACAGAGCGCAAGAAAGAGTCAAGGCGCAAAAGGAAGACCAATTCTATATCTCACATTCCGATTACGTTCTTACAAACGATACGGACAAGGAGAGCTTTCTGCAAAAAATAAAAGAGCTTGGCGTTACTCTTGGTCTGACTGATTTTACACAAAAATGAAAGGATATTGCGTATGAACCGTTCTCTGAAAAGAACTATAGTTGTATCGATAATTATTGTCGTTGCTATAATACTCGGACTTATCGTAGATCTCGTATGGGGAAATATTGAAAAAAGCGTCCATCCCGACGACCATCTGGAATACGTCAGAAAATACGCTTACGAATACAACGTGCCCGAGTCGGTCGTCTTCGCCGTCATAAAGGTGGAAAGCAATTTCGACACACGGGCTGAGTCAAGCGCAGGAGCGCGCGGACTTATGCAGATGCTTCCCTCTACGTTTGAATGGCTGACGGGCGACGAGCATCTCGGCGAGAATTTGCACAAGAGCGAGCTTTTTGACGCTGAGGTAAGTATAAAATACGGAACGTACTATCTCAATTATCTTTATCAGAAATTCGATAGAAATTGGAACACGGCGCTTGCCGCGTACAACGGCGGTGAGGGCAACGTGGCAAAATGGCTTGCTGACCCAGAATACTCCGACGGAGAAGGAAATCTTACGAATATTCCCTTTAAGGAGACGGCAAATTACGTTGATAAGGTCAACAAGGAAATAGATACATACAAAAAATTATATTATGAGGATCAGAAAGAGGTAAACGAGCCATGAATGAAAATCTTGCTTATAAAAAGAAGACCGTATACGAAAAAGCATCCAAGGACACCGTGAAGGCGGCATTTGAATATGCTGAGGATTACAAAAAATATCTTGATGGCGGAAAGACGGAGCGCGAGGCGCTTAAGCTATCAGTTGCTATGGCTGAGGCTCACGGCTTCCGCGAATACCGTATCGGTGACAAAATCTCCGCAGGTGACAAGCTTTATTACAACAACCGCGGCAAAAATCTGTTCGTTTTCTCCGTCGGTACGGAAAGCATAAACGACGGTATAAGAATTACCGCCGCTCATATCGACGCTCCGAGAATAGACCTCAAGCAATGCCCGCTTTATGAGGACGGAGGCATGGGCTTTTTCAAAACCCATTATTATGGCGGCATACGCAAGTATCAATGGGTAGCGACGCCCTTGGCGCTTCACGGCGTTATCGCGCTTCAGAGCGGCAAGGTGCTTGAAATCAATATCGGTGAGGACGAAAGCGACCCCTTATTCTATATAAACGACCTTCTACCCCACCTCGGACGCGAGCAGGCAAAGCTTCCTCTTGCCGAGGGTATTAAGGGCGAACAGCTCAACGTTCTTCTTGGAAGTATACCCGACGGTGAGGAAAACTCCGTTAAGATGAATATACTCTCCATTCTCAACGAGAAATATGGAATTTGCGAGGAGGATTTCCTCTCCGCAGAGCTTTGCGTCGTTCCCGCGGCAAAGGCACGCGACGTAGGTTTTGACCGCTCGCTTATCGGCGCTTACGGTCACGACGACAGAGTTTGCGCGTATCCAGCGCTCACCGCTCTGCTTGAAAGCACTGACAGCGCTCACACGCTTATGTGTATTCTCGCAGATAAGGAGGAAACGGGCAGCGACGGTCCTACGGGTATGCAATGCGATCTTATGCTTGATATTATTGACGAGCTTGCAAAAAATCTCGGAGGTAATTCTGCGGCTATACGCGCTAATTCAAAATGCTTATCCGCCGACGTATCTGCCGCGTACGACCCCAATTTCCCCGACGTATTTGAAAAGCAGAACACTCCCCTGCTCTGTTGCGGTGCGGTATTCACCAAGTTCACAGGCTCAGGTGGAAAATCAAGCACAAACGACGCAAACGCCGAATATATCGGTTGGCTTCGCTCCATACTTGCGCGCGACGGCGTTGTATGGCAGGCAGGAGAGCTTGGCAAGGTAGACTGCGGTGGCGGCGGTACGGTCGCAAAGTATATCTCCAAGCACAATATCGAAACTATTGATCTTGGAGTTCCCGTTATTTCCATGCACGCCCCCTACGAGGTAATATCTAAGGTTGACCTTTACGAAGCCTTCAGAGCTATCCGCGCATTCTATAAGTATTAAGAACGTAACGACGGTGAGGATACGATTGTCGGAAACTTTTTTTCAAGAAAGTTTCCGACACCTTAGAAGGACTTTGAACGTTATTGCCTTATTACCATTAAACCATAATCTCAAAACGATAAAAATTACGACCTACAAGGAGTTCAAATGTTAGACAGGCTTAAGGAAGCTGAAAAAAGATATATTTCCATGGAGGAGGCGCTTGCTGACCCGAATATTTTCGCCGACAACGAAAAATTCACTCAGCTCATGAAGGATTACAAGGCTCTCACTCCCGTAATTGAAAAATTCAGAGAATATACCTCTGTCAGTTCGGCTCACGCCGACGCTCAGGCGATGCTTGACGACTCCCCCGAGCCTGAGCTAAGGGAAATGATAGTCGAGGAGCTTAAGGACACACGCGCTAAAATGGACGTGCTTCTTGACGAGTTAAAAATATTACTTCTCCCCCGCGATGAGAATGACGATAAAAACGTTATGGTGGAGATACGAAGCGGAGCAGGCGGAGAGGAGGCGGCTCTCTTTGCGGGCGTGCTTTACAGAATGTACACCATGTACGCCGAGAACGCAGGCTTTAAGACCTCTCTCATGAGCGCAAACGAAACGGAGCTTGGCGGCTTTAAGGAAATCACGTTTATGATTGAGGGCGACGGTGCGTATTCCCGATTTAAATTTGAAAGCGGAGTGCACCGTGTTCAGCGTGTTCCCGAAACCGAGTCGCAGGGACGTATTCAGACCTCAACCGCAACCGTTGCGGTGCTTCCCGAGGCTGAGGACGTCGAGGTTGAGATAAATCCCGCGGATATCATAATTGAGTCCTGCAAATCGAGCGGAGCGGGCGGTCAGCACATAAACAAGACGGAGTCCGCCGTAAGACTTACGCACAAGCCCACGGGAATAGTTATTGAGTGTCAGGAGGAGCGCAGTCAGTTCAAGAACAAGGACAAGGCGCTGAAGATGCTCAAAACCAAGCTTTACGACATAAAACAGAGAGAGCAGAACGAAAAGATTGCATCAGACAGAAAAAGTCAGGTCGGCACGGGTGACAGAAGCGAGAGAATACGCACATACAACTATCCTCAGGGACGTATAACCGACCACAGAATAGGTCTTACTCTCTTCTCTCTTGACAGCTTTCTCAACGGAAATATCGGCGACATGATAGATGCGCTTATTACCGCCGATACCGCTGAAAAGCTTAAGGCAACGGAGTAAAATATGGAAACTAAAATATTCAAAATAGACCCTTCCGATATCTGCGACGGCTCAATTTCCGATTGCGCAGATATTATAAGGCGCGGCGGCTTGGTTTCTTTTCCCACGGAAACCGTTTACGGCTTGGGGGCTGACGCGACCGATGCCTCTGCGGCAAGCAAGATATACGCCGCCAAGGGCAGACCCTCTGACAATCCTTTGATAATACACGTCGCTTCTCCTGCGGATGCGGACAAATACGCATATACGGACGAGCTTTACAAGAGGCTTGCCGACGCATTTATGCCAGGTCCTCTGACCGTTATTATGAAAAAGCGCGATATCGTTCCCGACGGAGTTACGGGGGGGCTTGATTCGGTTGCTGTTCGCTGTCCCTCGCATCCTATTGCTAAAGCCCTTATTGAAAAGAGCGGAGTTGCTATTGCCGCTCCGTCGGCAAACATTTCGGGAAGCCCCTCTCCTACACTTGCGGAGCACGTTATTTCGGACATGAGCGGAAAGATAGACGCTATCATTGCGGGTGGAGAGTGCGAGATAGGACTTGAATCGACCATAGTAAAAATTGATGGGGACAAGCTGATACTTCTCCGCCCCGGCGCTATTACGGCGGACGCGCTCAGATGCGTTTGCGAAAACGTTAAGATATCCGACGCGGTAACTCATATGCTTGCCGAGAACGAAAAGCCTCTTTCCCCAGGTATGAAATACAGACACTACGCCCCCTCCGTGCCTCTCGTTCTTCTTGAGGGCGAGGCGGACAAGGTACTCACCTTCCTTCACAATGCGCAGAACGCAGAAAAGTGCGCAATTCTTTGTTACCACGAGGAATTTGAGGATCTACGGCAAGAGCGACTTATAGATATTGGAGCGCAAGAGGACCTCTCTACGCAAGCACAGCGGCTATTTGCGGCGCTGAGAGACGCGGACAAGCTTGACTGCGATATAATTTACGCCCATCTGCCAACCAAGGACGGCATGGGGCTCGCACTTTACAACAGACTTATTCGCGCGGCAGCGCACACTATCCTTCACGTTACCTCTGCCTCCGTTATTCATCATAAAAATCATTAAACAACATATAAGGACGGTAAACTATTAATGGCTAAGAAAGCAAAGAACATAAAGCAAGCGCAAGAAATTGTGTACGCCCCCGTTCAAAATCAGCTTATAACCGATACCATTGAAAAAAACTATATGCCCTACGTTATGAGCGTTATAGTCTCGCGTGCTATCCCCGAGATAGACGGACTTAAGCCCTCGCACAGAAAGCTTCTTTACACCATGTACAAGATGGGGCTTCTGACAGGTCCGAGAACCAAGAGTGCTAACGTCGTAGGACAGACAATGAAGCTCAATCCTCACGGAGACATGGCTATTTACGAGACTATGGTTCGTCTTACAAGAGGTAACGAGTCCCTTCTCCACCCCTTCGTTGACTCAAAGGGTAGCTTTGGTAAGCAGTATTCGTCGAATATGCGCTTCGCCGCTTCGCGTTATACCGAGGTCAAGCTTGACACATTCTGTCAGGAGCTATTCAGAGGTATTGACAAGGACGCCGTGGACATGATAGACAACTACGACGGTACTATGAAGGAGCCCGTTTTGCTTCCCACCACGTTCCCGAACGTTTTAGTAACACCTAACACAGGTATTGCCGTCGGTATGGCTTCGTCTATCTGCTCGTTTAATCTTGCGGAAATTTGCGACGGTACTATCGCGCTTTTGAAAAATCCTCGCATTACTACCGACAAGATGCTTGATATCATCAAAGCCCCCGATTTCCCCGGTGGCGGTGCTATAATCTACAACAGAGACGATATGAAGCAGATCTTCGAGACGGGCTCGGGCTCGGTCAAGATACGCTCAAGGTACAACTACGACAAAGCGCAGAACTGCATTGATATAATTCAGATCCCCTACTCTACCTCTATTGAGCTGATACTCAACCGTATTTCCGATCTTGTAAAGGAAGGAAAGCTCAAGGAGATAGTTGACTTCCGTGACGAGATAGATCTCAGCGGCTTTAAGCTGACGCTTGACCTCAGACGCGGAGTTGACCCTGACAAGCTTATGAACAAGCTATTCAAGCTCACTCCTCTTGAGGACAGCTTCAAGTGTAATTTCAATATACTCATTGACTCTACTCCAAGACAGATGGGCGTTATTGAAATACTTTCCGAGTGGATAAAGTTCAGAATGACCTGCCTTAGCCGTGAGCTTACGTTTGACCTTAAGAAAAAGAAGGACAAGCTACATCTGCTTCTCGGTCTTGGAAAGATCCTTCTTGACATCGACAAGGCTATAAGGATAATCCGCCACACCGAAAAGGAAGAGGACGTTATCCCCAACCTTATGTCAGGCTTTGGTATCGACGAGATACAAGCTGAATACATTGCCGAGATAAAGCTGCGTAACCTCAACAAGCAGTATATTATCAACCGCATAAATGAAATTGAGGGCTTGCAGGCTGAGATAGCTCATATTGAGGATATACTCGGCGATGAGCTCAAGCTCAAGGCTCTTATTTCCTCTCAGCTTACCGAAATCAAGAAAAAATACGCACAGCCCCGTCGCTCACAGCTCATTCACACCGACGATATTGAGGTATACGACGAGGAAAGCGAGGTCGAAAACTACAACGTTAAGATATATCTTACACGCGAAGGCTACTTCAAAAAGATAACCATGCAGTCGCTCAGAGGTAACGATGAGCACAAGCTAAAGGAAAACGACGAAATTCTCTTCTCCGAGGAAACGGACAATCGCTCCGAGCTTATATTCGTTACGGACAAATGTCAGCTTTATCGGGCCAAGACTGCCGATTTCGAGTGCTGTAAGGCGTCGGCAATGGGTGAATATCTCCCCGCAAAGCTCAACATGGACGAGGGTGAGAAGCCCGTATTCATGAAGCTCCACGACGGCTGGAAGGAGGGAGAAAACTTTGTATTCATATTTGAAAACGGTAAGGGTGTCAGAGTTCCTGCCGTTACCTACGAAACAAAAGCTCCAAGGCGTAAGCTCGTTAACGTATACTCCAATGTGTCTCCCATCAGCGCCGTATTCTACGAAAACGAAAAGAATCCGTTTGAGATCATCATGGTGGCAAACGGTGAGCGCGCAATAATAATTAAGACCTCCCTTATTCCGATAAAAACGACGAGAACGTCGGGCGGCGTTACGCTTATGTCGCTCAAAAAGGGACAGACCGTTACCGATTGTCGCCGTGATTTTGAGAGCATTTACGAGGACACGAAGGGCTATCGCAAGCTGAAAATTCCCGCGACGGGACAGATCCTCAACGAAAAGGATATAAAGCGCCAACAGCTAAAAATTGACGGCTGAATGAAAGGATAAATATTCAATGAACAAAACTAAGCTTTTTACCAGAATACTCTGTTGGATACTCGCGCTTCTTATGGTTGCGGGCGCACTTACCTACATCTTCGCATTTCTGCTTTGACAAATTTCGCAATTCAGACAAAAGCTTGACTAAGAAAGGATCTTCATAAAAAGTCATGGACTTATTTTTACCAACGCTTAACCAAATGGTATTTCTCTTCGCCTTTATTCTGATAGGATATTTTCTGGCGAAATTCAAGGTTGTTCCGCACGGCTCGGCAGGAATACTTGCTAAATTGGAAAATTGGCTATTCATTCCCGCGCTCGTTATGCAAACCTTTATAGGTAACTTTACCGTTTCAAATCTCGGTGTCACATGGAAGCTGTTCGTGTTTGGATTTATTATTGACGCCGTGGTAATTCCACTGTCAATAGTTTCCGCGCGTATTGCGGCTAAAGACTCATATACGAGAAAAATTTGTATTTACGGGCTCTGCTTCTCAAATTTTGCTTTTATGGGTAACGCAGTCGTAAACGCTATTTTCCCCGACGTATTTTACGAATATATCGTATTTACACTCACGCTTTGGATTCCCATTTATCTTTGGGGTGTCCCTGCGCTCCTTGTGTCCGACGGTGAAAAGAAATCCTTGGCATCAAGACTTAAGTCCTTCGTAAACCCGATGTTCATTGCCATGATAATTGGTATGATAATAGGTATTACGGGGCTTGACCTTCCCTCAAGCGTTGATTCCGTCATAAGCACGTCTGCAAGCTGTATGTCTCCCATAGCAATGCTACTCACAGGATTTACGGTAGCGGAAATAGACATCAAGAAAACTCTTTCCAAGTTAAGCGTTTATACGATAAGTGTTCTCAGACTTATCGTGTATCCCCTTATTGCCATTGGAATTTTCGCAATAATTCCTTTGGATATTCCCGACAGCTACGTTATATGCGCCGTTTGCTCGATAGCAATGCCCTTGGGGCTTAACACCATAGTTATCCCCGCGGCTTACGGCAAGGACACCTCGGTTGCATCGGGTATGGCTCTTATATCTCATATTCTTTCTATCATAACCATTCCCGTTATCTTTATGCTTTTGCGAATGATACTTTGATATTGAGGTTTAATTATGAAGGTACTCGTTATATATTCGACCAAATGGGGCGTCAGCAGAGCCTGCGCGGAAATGCTTACGGATAAGCTGACACCCACCTTTGACGTAACGCTTTGTGATATTCAAGACGAGCCGCCGTCTCCTGAGGACTTTGACGTTGCGGTTATAGGCGGCTCAATAAGAATGGGCTCTTTGAATAAGAAGCTTAAGGCTTATCTTAAGTCAAATATTGACAAGCTGAACAAGATTCATACGGCGCTGTTTATTTGCTGCGGATTTTCGGAAAATTTTGACGACTACGTATCTATGCAGTTCCCTAAAGCAATTAATGCGGATCTCGGTATTCACTTCTTTGGCGGAGAATTAAAGCCGCAGAAGCTTCACGGCATTGACAAGCTTATCCTTAAGATGGTCCGCTCGGAAGCTGCTCGTGACGATTTTGAGACTCCCGACCCTGATCATCCTCCGCTCCCTGAAATAATTCCCGAAAACATTTCAAGACTTGCGGACAGCATCAGAGCACTTTTATAAATTCGTTATTTTTACATATTTGCGATGCCTTTGATTTTTAGTTTTGTTGAAGTTGACATACACAAAAAACTTGACAAATCGGCAAAAATGTGGTATCATATATAGGTAGCGCAAATACGCTTGACCCACTAGCTCAGACGGTAGAGCACTTGACTTTTAATCAAGGGGTCCGGAGTTCGAGTCTCCGGTGGGTCACCAAGTCAGCGGTAAACTTTAGGGTTTACCGCTTTTTCTGTATAAAAAAGCCGAAAAAACTGCATGGTCATACTACGGGTCGATAGGATTTACGGTCTCATCCATCAATTGACTCTGTAATATAATGCAGCCTTTCGGCTTTGCTTTTTTATGAAGAAAATTTTGTCATTATGGTTCATGAATAGCAAAAGATACTTCTGTAACGTTACTCGTAAGATACTATATCACAATATTACCGTCATGGTATGCTGTTACATAAATTGAAATTTCGTTTGCAAATGACATTTCCATATTCCCACCTCGTCAGAATGCAGCTTGTTTATCTCTTTTTATAAATCACAAGCTCGGGATTTTCTCCGTTTTCTTCGTAGGTGCAGACTAGTAGGAAATCCATATTTCCCGCAATGCCAAAACAACGGTTACCGCCGAATTCGCATTCAAGCTGATTAGCGAGATAGGTAGTATTATCATCAAGGAATTTTACCTTTTGTCCGTTTGGGAGCGAGTATTCCATATTGATATAACCGCCTACAAGAAAATTGAGCGTCTTGACTTCGGGCATTCCTTCAATATGTAAATCGTTAAATTCACGAATAAGCTGCTCTTTGAATTTCTTGAAATTCTCATCACCGCCAAGCTCTGCATAGCGTTTCCAATAATTAAGCTTGGGAAGATGCTCGTCAAAATAAGCTCTTGCCTGCTCCTTTGGCCAATTTTCATTCGACATATGACCGACCAAGAAATCGGTCAGCTCTTCAAGACTTGTATAGCAGAAATTGCCGTCAGCGTAGCACCACTTGCAGTATTCCTCGTTGAAAAAGCCATTGGTTTCTTTGCTTATATTACTGTCCTCAAGCGGCATACCGCAACATTGACAGATAAGATTTCTCGGCGAGCCGAGAAGCGTATTGATCGATACGTCAAACTCTTTTGAGAGGAGCTTCAGCGTTTCCGTGTTCGGTATAGTTTCACCATTCTCCCAACGGGAAACAGCCTGCCTTGTAACAAATATTTTTTCCGCAAGTTCCTCTTGAGAGAGTCCTTTTTTCGTTCTGAGTTCTAAAATAATATCCTTCGTTTCCATAAAATCACCGCCTTGTATTTTGTGATTATATTTTACCACAGATTGCCGCAGACTGCAAGCAACTGTCTGTTGCTGTCAGATGTAAAATTGAAATTTATTTAATCCACCATTCAGGAGTTATTTCACCGAGTTTTACGGTTTTGCCCGTTGAATAATCGAGCATGATTTCTATATCATAATAATTTCCTGCCATAAGTTGAACCATAAGTTCACGGCAAGCACCGCAGGGTGCACCGTTAGAACCATCGGGCAAAATACAAAGAACTTTGTCAATTTCCTGTTCACCGTTAGTAATCATATTAAAAATAGCATTTCTCTCTGCACAAATGCCAAGTGTTGAACAAGTGTCTATGCACACACCTGTGTATATCTTTCCTGATTTTGAACAGACCGCAGCCGATACTTCTCCGCAGGTGACATATTCCGAAATTCTGCGCTCATTTAATACCGCTTGGGCAGCTTCGTACATTTCAATCCATATCTTTTCCATAAGTAATAACCTCATCAAATTCTTATTTGTCGATATCTTATTATATCATAAATTCAACATTTTTTCAACCACATTATATAAGATAAGCATATTGACATTTGTATCGTATAATGTTATAATTATACTATGCAAAAGCATAAATAAACGCTCTTTATTATTCACAATCTTTAAAATCTTATAATTTACAGAGGTGAAAATGATAACTCACGTTCCCTGCCTCATTGCTCCGTGTCTGTCTATAACCGAGCTATACACTTTTTTTAATATACGCTATCCTCAGAATTTTTATTTTAAGGGAGAGCGGCACGACTTTTTTGAGGTCGTTTGTGTTCTTGACGGCAAGGTAGGCGTTACTGCCGATAAAAACATATTTATTCTTTCGGAGGGACAAATGATAATTCACCCTTCAAATGAATTTCACGCTATCTGGGCTGCGGACGACTACAAGCCCGAGGTTATTATTTTTTCGTTTTCCGCAAGCGAATTTCCCGATATTTCGAGATACGTATGGGATATATCACAAGGGCAAATGGCAGAGCTACGCGATATTTTTTATCTTTTTGGGCAATCCTTTGACATAAAAAAAATAGCCGTAAAGGAAATACGCCCAGAAATGAAACTTCATGCGGCAGTAGCTGTCAAGCGGCTGGAATTATTTATGCTCAACGTCTTTTCCTCGCCCGAAACGCAACAATCCGTTATTATGCCGACTAAGTCCGAAGCTTACACAAGGATACTGACGGCAATGGAAAATAATCTCTCACGCGCTCTCACGGTTGACGAGCTTTCACGGATATGTAACATGAGCGTTCCCGCGCTTGAAAAGACCGTTTACAAATACCTTCACTGCGGTGCTATTTCTCATTTCAACGCTTTAAAAATGAAAAAAGCGACTGAGCTTCTATCCGAAGGAAAGAATGTCAACGAGACCGCATTTGCATTGGGCTTTGCAAATCAGAACTACTTCAGCACCGCATTCAAAAAGTATTACGGATATCCCCCCTCAAAGCTAAAAAAATCATTATAAAAAATGAGTTGAAGCTCCAAACGGTGCTTCAACTCAAATTTTTTGTCAGTTTTTCTTTTTGCCCGCAATTGCGCCGATTACAGAAAGTATTCCGTTGATTATAAGGAACACGCCTGCCACAGTAACCGTCAGAGAAATTGCGGTTCCGCTGCTTGTTATCAGGAATATTGCCGCAACAATGCATATCAGCGGCTCTATGATGCTGAGAATTATTGCCCAAAGCTTCATGCCGCGTTTTTTTCCAACGAGTCTTTTAACAAAATTGAATACACCGTATATCAAAAGAACTATTCCAATAATAGTCAGCGCTACGTCTATCAAAAGCCAACCTATAACCAGAACGGCTACGCCAAGCACAGCCTTAATAACTCCCGATATTATGCTCAGGCGGATAATATCGAGTATTGCCATAATAACGAGTGCCACACCGAAGATTGTAAGACAAATTCCGACGACTTCCTCCTTCATAATAACGAACAAAATTCCAAGAATCAAGGTCATTGCCGCGGAAATAAATTGAGATAATCTTTTCATGTTTTTCTCCTTTTGGATCAATTTTCAAGCGTAAAGCTCTTGGTAAGCAAAAGATTATCTGCGCATCCTGTTGAAAGCGTAAATTCTCCTGCCTCAGAAATAAAGTTACATTCAGCGTCGTAGAATCGAAGCATGGTTTCTTTTACGGTAAAGGTAACCGTCTTTCTTTCTCTTGCGCCAAGCTCTATCTTTTCAAATCCGATAAGCGACTGAATGGGACGCACGGTGGATGCCCAAAGGTCGTGCATATAAAGCTGTACGACTTCTTTTCCAACCACGTCACTATCATTATATACGGTGATGCTTACTTTTATTTCAGAATCCTTTGTCATAGTAGTCTTATCAAGCTCCAGCGTCTCGTACACGAAGTTGGAGTACGACAGACCGTGACCGAAGGGATACAAAGGAAGGTTTCCTTCACCGATATAATTGGACGCATATCCCTGATGGACCTCCTCGGGCGTCATCTTGGGACGACCCGTTGAGGGATGATTATAGTATATCGGGCACTGACCGAGTGCCTTGGGGAAGCTCATGGGAACTTTACCCGAGGGGTTAGCGTCACCAAAGAGAAGTCTTGCGACTGCGTTTCCGCCCTCGCTTCCTGGCCACCACATCTCAAGTATTGCGGGAGCGTGGCTGTCAAGAGCCTTGAGCACCAAGGGTCTGCCGCTGAATACAACTGCCGCGGTATTGGGAGTAGCCGCCGTTATAAGCTTTGCAAGCTCGTCTTGGACGCCCGTAAGGCAGATATCTATTCGGCTATTGCCCTCTCCGCTGTATTTCTGATATTCACCAAGGCACAGCACTACCGCGTCTGCGCTCTTCGCTAACTCTACTGCCTCGTCAAAGCCGCTTCTATCGAAGTTATCCCATTCAACTCCGCAGCCCTGCGCGGTAACTACCTCGGCATTTGGAAGAAGATTCTTGATACCTTGGTAAACGGTGATACAATCCTCGTTCTCTCCGTTACACGACCAAGAGCCCTTCATTTCGTTAGTGGTTGCCAACGGTCCGATAACGGCTATTTTCTTTACGCTCTTTGAGAAAGGCAACACACCGTTATTCTTAAGCAATACGGCACAGCCTTCAGCCGCCCTTCTGGATATTGCTCTATGCTCGGAGGTCAAGCACACTGCGGCTTCCTTTTCTACGGACGCACCGTGATAGGGGTCTTCGAAAAGTCCCAGGCGCTTTTTAAGCTCAAGCACCTTGAGAGCCGCATTGTCTATCATTTTCTCAGAAAATCGTCCTTCTCTTACGAGGTCTGCAAGATGATTTATGTATGCCGAGGACATCATTTCGATATCACAGCCACAATCGAACGCCATTTCAGCGCCCTTCTTCATGTCGTCTGTAATACCGTGCTTTTTAAGCTCGCCTATAGCGTTATAGTCACTTATAACTACGCCTTCAAAGCCCCATTCTTCCTTCAATACTTTTTTCATAAGCCACTTATTTGCTATGGACGGTACTCCGTTAAGTGAGTTAAAGGACGGCATAAGCATAGTAACGCCCGCATCGATGCAAGCCTTATATGCGGGGAAATAATACTCACGCAAAAGTCTTTCGGATATCTCAACTGTATTATAGTCTCTTCCCGCCTCTGCTCCACCGTAAGCCGCAAAGTGCTTTACACAGGTTGCAAGTCTGTCATCGTCTGAAAGGTCGTCGCCTTGAAAGGCTTTTACCTGAGCCGCACCCATAACGCTATTGAGGTATGGGTCTTCTCCGCAGCTCTCCATAACTCTGCCCCAACGGGCGTCACGCACGTAATCGACCATAGGAGTAAATGTTACGTGAACTCCGCCTGCTGACGCCTCCTTAGCCGCCATTTCAGAGCATTCCTTTACTAACTCGGGGTCAAAGGACGCTCCAAGTCCCAGGGGAATGGGATAAATCGTACGATAGCCATGGATAACGTCCATCATAAACAGCATAGGAATATGGTTTCTGTCCTCCTTCATATGCTTATCCTGAAGCGCTATGACCTCACCCGCGCCTTTAAAGTTCAGTGTGCTTCCGACGTTCTTAAGCTGTTCGGAGCTCACGCCGAGTTTTTCAAGCGGACCCGTTATTTCAGCCGCGCTACTTCCAAACAGAGATGCGTTAAACTGAACGAGCTGTCCTATTTTTTCCTCAAGTGTCATTTGTGAAAGCAACTTATTAACATCAAAACTCGATTTAGCCATTTTATTCCTCCCGAATTAAAATTTTTTCTATATTTTTCCCTTTATAAATATTCAGCGTCTTAATACCGAAAGCTTTGGCGTACTCCACGGCTTCATCAAAATAAAATGTTATATTTTCTTTATTATGACAATCGCTCGTGATTATGACCTCAGCACCCCTCTCTGCCATTCTTTTCAGAATAAAGCCTTCGGGGTAAGGTGTCGTTCTCCAGCCTCTTGATATAGCCCCCGTGTTTATCTCGAACAGCTTATTCTCGGGTATAAGCGCGTCAAGAGCCTCAAAGACTATTTTTTTGTATTCGTCTGATTGGACATCGAAGATATGATGCTTTTCATTGAATTTGGTTATGAGGTCGAAGTGTCCTATTATATCGCACTTCGTCTTATTAACCACGTCTGCAACGAGCGCGTAATAATCCTTTACGAATGCCATAGCGTTACCGCCGTAAAATTTTTGTATTCCGTTGCTCAGTGCATCGGGGGACAAGTCGACGTCAATTCTGTTCCCCTTCACTACCACCGCATGAACAGAGCCAATGATATAATCAAAATTCTCTGTCAACGGCTCTGAGTAATAATCCTGCTCGATACCGAGAAGTATATGTATTCTATCAGAGTACACTCTCTTCAAGCGAGTTATTTCCTCGACGTACGTTTTCTGTCCCTCGCGGCTCATTACCCAATCCGACGAACCTTCGCCCTCGATATATGAATGTCCAGAAAATCCGAGGGTATGACACCCCGCCTTTATAGCACTCAACACCATCTCCTCAGCGGAATTCGCTCCATCGCAGAAGGTGGTGTGTGTGTGAAGATTACTTCCAAGTATCACTTTGTCATTTTCTCCTGCTTGACCTTATGGTCTATAACGTGTCTTGAAGCAAGCTCCTTCTTTATATCGTCAAGAGAAATTCCCATTTCTATCATGAGAACCATTACGTGATAAACGAGGTCCGCTATCTCATAGATAGTCTCAGCCTTATCGTCAGCCTTACCCGCGATAATTACCTCCGTGCATTCCTCGCCTACCTTTTTGAGAATCTTATCTATTCCCTTCTCAAATAGGTACGTAGTATAAGAGCCCTCTTTCTTCTCTATCTTTCTGCCCTCTATTACCTTCATGAGCGCATCGAGTGAAAATTCCTCGTCCTCACCCGTATATACCACCTCGTTGAAGCAAGAGTCAGCACCCGTATGGCAAGCGGGTCCGTCCTTATACACGGTAACCGTCAGCGCATCTCTGTCACAGTCCGTGACTATTGATACGATGTGCTGCTTATTGCCCGAGGTCTCTCCCTTTCTCCAAAGGCACTTGCGGGAGCGCGACCAGAAGCAAGTCGTTCCCTCCTCCATGCTTATTTTCAAGGACTCCGCGTTCATATAAGCTACGGTCAGAACCTTCTTGGATATTGCGTCCACCACTACTGCGGGGATAAGACCGTTTTCGTCAAATTTTAGCTGATTTATTTCCAACATTTTTATACCTCTGTTATAATCTTACGTTAATATTTTTTGCCGCCAAGGTCGATTTAAGCTCATTTATGCTGACCTCGCCGAAATGGAATATAGATGCGGCAAGTCCCGCATCGACCTTGGGAAGCGTATTAAAGAGAGTCACGAAATCGTCAATGCAGCCCGCTCCTCCCGATGCTATTACGGGTACGCTTACCGCCTCGCAGACGGCATCAAGCATTTCAATATCAAAGCCCTTCTTCACTCCGTCCGTATCTATGCTGTTTACGACAACCTCGCCCGCTCCGTTTGCCACGCAGCGTTTTATCCACGAGATAGCCTCCATACCCGTGTTTTCACGTCCGCCCTTTGCGAACACACGGAAAACTCCGTCCACTCTTTTTATATCTACGGAAAGCACTACGCACTGGTCGCCGTACTTTTTTGCCGCCTCGCCTATGAGGTCGGGATTACGAATAGCGCCCGAGTTTACGCTGACCTTATCAGCGCCGCATTTAAGCACTCTGTCAAAATCGTCAATGGTATTGATACCGCCGCCGACCGTCAGCGGAATAAAAACTTTACTTGCCGTCTCTCTGAGAATATCAGTAAACAGAGCGCGTCCCTCAAAGGAAGCCGTAATATCGTAGAACACAAGCTCGTCCGCTCCGCATTCGCTATAGTATTCTGCCAAGGAAACGGGCGAGGACACATCGGAAAGTCCCTCAAAGTTGACGCCCTTTACCACTCTTCCGTTTCTTACGTCAAGGCAAGGAATAATTCTCTTTGCTATCATTCAGCGCTCCTTCCCGCCTCTGCTATTGCGTCGGCAAGGTCAACCGCTCCCGTATAGAGCGCTTTACCGAGAATTGCACCGTAGATATCCATACGGGCAAGTGAGCGAACGTCGTCAAGCGACGACACGCCGCCCGATGCGATGATATTCATGCCGAAACGACCCGAAAGCTCACGGTAAAGCTCAAGATTTGTTCCCGACATCATTCCGTCCTTGGAGATATCCGTGCAAATTACCGTCTTAACTCCCATAGCCGCCAGCTTCTCGCAAAAGTCAAAGCAAGCAAGCTCAGAGGTCTCAAGCCAGCCCTTTATAGCTACGTAGCCGTCCTTTACGTCAACTCCTACCACTATTCTTTCGCCGTACAGCTTAACAGCCTCCTCCAAGAATTCGGGATCAGTTACCGCCGCCGTACCGATAATAATACGGTCAACGCCGATATCGACGTATTTTTTTACTCTTTCGATATCCCGCACTCCGCCGCCGATTTCAACGGAAAGCCCCGTGGTATCGATTATTCTTTTTACTGTATCAAAGTTTGCGGTAGTTCCGTCCTTAGCACCGTCGAGATCGACCACGTGCAAAAGCTTTGCGCCTGCCGCCTCAAATTGCTTTGCTACCTCTGCGGGCTCGTCGTTATAAACGGTAACCTTGTTATAGTCTCCCTTCATAAGTCTTACCGCTTTTCCGCCTATCAGATCAATAGCGGGAATTATATACATATGCTCCTCCTTAAAGGGTTAAATAATGGTTTGCACAATCCCACTTTGAAAGTTTTTAATTGAACTTTTTTCAAAAAGTTCACGAGGTCAAGGGAGAGAAGCCCTTGTCGCTTAATGCAGTGAGCGAAATCCCTTACACGCATGGATGTTTCGCCCGTTGCTACGGGCAACCAAAGGCGCCGCCTTTGGAAACTGCAAGTTTTTTGAAAAAAACTTGACTAAAAACTTTCATAAGGGGGAAGCGTGTTATATCTCACAGAACGCTTTGAGTATTCCAAGTCCTACTTTTCCGCTTTTTTCGGGGTGAAACTGACAGCCCCACACGTTTCCTTGTCTTACCGCCGCCGTGATGGGTTTACCGTATTCCGCCGTGGCTATGAGTGCTTCGTCACAGCCCGTAGCGTAATAGGAATGAACGAAATAAACGAAGTCTCCCTCGTTGACGTATTTGAAAAGCTCGTCCTTCTCTCCAACGAAGTCAAGCTTATTCCAGCCCATATGCGGTATTTTCAGCTCTGAGGGGATATTTCCCGACATCGCTACTACCTCGCCTTTTATAAGTCCGAGTCCTTTATGCTCTCCGTACTCATAGCTCTTATCAAAGAGCATTTGCATACCGAGGCATATTCCCATAAGCGCTTTGCCGTCTTGAACCTCTGAGAGCACGACTTTATCAAGTCCGCTTTCCCTGAGCTTGCGCGCGGCGTCCTCAAACGCGCCGACACCCGGAAGAATAATTCTGTCAGCTTTTTTTATAACGCTTTCGTCAGACGTGACGACCGCCTGTTCGCCAATCCTTGAAAAAGAGCTTTTCAGCGAAAAAAGATTTCCTATTCCGTAATCAATTATTGCTATCATGCGAGAGTACCCTTTGTTGAAGGTATTTTATCGGCGTTTGCGCTATCAATTGCCACTGCCGCCTTAAGCGCTCTTGCCAAGGATTTGAACGCTCCTTCAATTATGTGGTGCGAGTTAGTTCCCGCCATCTGAATTACGTGCACGGTCATTCTTGCATTGCGTACAAATCCAAGTAAAAATTCTTCAACGAGCTCGGTATCAAAGTCTCCGACCTTTTCCGTTGGAATCTTCAAGCCGTAAGCAAGATGATCGCGTCCCGAAATATCCACCGCGGTCATGATAAGTGCCTCATCCATGGGAAGCGTCATATTTCCGTAACGGCAAATGCCCTTACGGTCTCCGAGAGCCTCAGCAAAGGCTTTTCCAAGACAAATGCCTATATCCTCTACGCTGTGATGATAATCAACGTTTACGTCGCCCTTACATTCAACGTTAAGGTCAAAGCTTCCGTGAGACGCAAAAAGTGTCAGCATATGGTCAAGAAAACCACAGCCCGTATTTATATTTGAGTTTCCTTTACCGTCAAGCTCTATCGAAAGTCTGATATCCGTCTCGGCGGTCTTTCTGTCTATAGAATATTTTCTCATTTTGAGTTCTCCTTTTCATTAAGGATATCCGCAGTTACATCAAGCAGCTTGTCCATCTGCTCTCTCGTTCCCACGGTTATACGGTTATACTGGCAAATAGCATTTGCGGTAAAGTGGCGGACGAGAATTCCTCTTGCCTTCAATTTCAGATAGAGCTCCTCACCGTCAATACGCTCGCTCTTGGCAAATATGAAGTTTGCCTTTGAGGGCGTTACCTCAAAGCCAAGCTCGACGAGCTTCTTCTGAGTATACTCACGGTTCTCCGCAACTGTTTTACAGTTATTGACGTAATACTCGTTATCCTTAATTGCCTCTATACCAGCAAGCATGGTCAATCGGTTTATGTTATACGGATTAGTTGAATACTTTATCTTTTCAAGGTCTGCTATAAGCCCTTCGTTACCTATCGCAAAGCCAAGTCTTGCTCCTGCCATGGAGCGTGATTTTGAATAGGTGCAGACTACGAGAAGATTATCGTACTTCTTGGTAAGCGCTACAGAGCTTTCAGCACCGAAATCAACGTATGCTTCGTCTATCAGCACCACTCTGTCGGGATTTGCCTTGTCGATTTCTTCCACGTCTGCTCTGCTGAGCGCAATTCCCGTGGGAGCGTTTGGGTTGGCGATGACCACATTCGCGTCGTTACCAAAGTAATCTTCGATATTTATACTGAAATCGTTCGCAAGGTCTACCGTTTTATACTTCACGCCGTAAAGCTCAGCGTAGACCTTATAAAAGCCGTATGATATCGAAGGAAATTTTACGGGATGCTCATCGTCGTTACAAAACGCCATAAAAAAGAAGTTCAGTATGTCATCAGAGCCGTTGGATATAAAGACATTTTTTCTCTCTACACCGTAAAGCCCTGCCAATGCGTCCTTGAGGGAGTTTCCCGTTGGGTCGGGATAAAGATTCAGCTTGGACACTTCCTCTGCTGATATCGCTTTCAAGACGCTCTGTGAGGGCGGAAACGGTGATTCGTTGGTATTGAGCTTGATATATTTCATATCCGTGGGTTGTTCCCCGGGGGTATACGCCTCAAGCTCTTGAAATTTCTTATTGATAAAGCGACTCATATTACTCCTCGTCAAATCTTATCACAGCGCTCTTTGCATGCGCGCCCAAGCCTTCTTTATTTGCAAAGTATTCAACGTCTCTGCATACCTTCTCAAGCGCGTCTTCGGTGAAGTAAGAAAACTGCGTTTTCTTTATAAAGTCGTCTACGGACAGAGGGCTTGAAAATCTTGCCGTTCCGCTTGTGGGCAAAGTATGGTTAGGTCCTGCCATATAATCGCCAAGCGCCTCGGGACAATATTTACCCATAAATACAGAGCCTGCGTTTTTAATCTTATCAAGATACATAAACGGCTCGTCCACGCATATTTCAAGATGCTCGGGCGCTATGCTATTAGCGACCTCGACAGCCTCGTCTATGCTACCCGTAATAATTATCTTTCCGTTATTGTTTATTGACGTAGTTGCTATATCTACTCTTTCAAGCAAGGGCAACTGACGCTCAAGCTCCTCGGCTACGTCGTAGGCGAGCTTTTCGCTATCGGTTACCAGAACCGCGCTTGCCATTCTATCGTGCTCTGCCTGAGAAAGCAAGTCTGCGGCTACGTATTTGGGATTACAAGTTGCGTCAGCGATAACGAGTATCTCACTCGGTCCTGCTATCATATCAATAGATACCTTTCCGAACACCTGCTTCTTAGCCTCTGCCACGAATGCGTTACCCGGACCTACTATTTTATCCACCTGAGGTACGGTCTGAGTTCCGTAAGCAAGCGCCGCAATCGCCTGTGCGCCGCCGACCTTAAATACTCTGTTGACTCCCGCAACACGCGCCGCCGCAAGAATATGCGGATTTACCTTTCCCTCTTTTGAAGGGGGAGTTACCATAACTATTTCGGGACAGCCCGCTATCTTGGCGGGGATACAGTTCATAAGCACTGAGGAAGGATACGCCGCTGTACCGCCCGGTACGTAAAGTCCCACCTTCTCTATCGGAATTATCTTCTGACCGATTATCACGCCATCTTTATCGTTTATGAGGAAGCTATTGCGTACCTGTCTTGAGTGGAATGCGTATATGCTTTCCGACGCGCGCTTAAGTATCTCGATAAACTTTGCATCGACCGATGCTACCGCCTCGTCTATTTCCTCCTCAGTTACCTCAATAGCACTGAGCCTTACCCCGTCAAATTTTTCGGAATAACGAAGCAACGCCTCGTCTTTATCCGCTCTGACGTTCTTTATGATATCCGCTACTATCTCCTCGACGTTTATCGTGGATTCCGTGCGGGCAAATATTTCTTCCTTGGTTATTTCACCGTATTTATATGTGCGAATCATTTGTTTCCTCCGACGTATGCGTTTAAAGATTGAGATTTTTTCTTACTGCCTCGCAAATACCGTTTATCTCAGCGTTCTTGAATTTATAGCTCACCTTATTGGCTATAAGTATAGCGCTGATATCAACTATATCCTGCTTTGGCTCAAGATTGTTTTCATAGAGCGTTTTTCCTGTTTCCACGATGTCAACGATAACGTCGGAAAGACCGAGAATGGGCGCTATTTCTATGGAACCGTTTAATTTTATGATGTCAATATCTCTGCTTTGGCTATTATAATAATTTCTCGCTATATTCGGGAACTTGGTGGCAACTCTCAGAACTCCGTCGCGTCTGTCGCAGAAGTCCTTCTTCGCCGCCACTGCCATACGGCATTTGCCTATGCCGAGGTCCGCAAGCTCGTATATGTCGGGAGAATATTCAAGAATTATATCCTTTCCCGCAATTCCTATATCAGCCGCTCCGCGCTCAACGTAGATAACTACGTCTGAGGGCTTTACCCAAAAGTATCTTACTCCCTTTTCCTCGTTCTCAAATATAAGCTTTCTGTTCTGCTCTCTGATAGACGGGCACTCAAAGCCTGACGCTTCAAGAATCGAGTATACCTTCTCGCCAAGTCTGCCCTTAGGGAGCGCTATGTTAATCATTTGTTTCAAGGATCTCTATTCCTCCCTTGCCAATTTTAAGAAGCTGACGGTATCTTACGAATTCATCCGCGCGTCTTGCCGTCTTGACCGTTTTTCCGCTGTCTGACAGCAGCTTTACGGTATCTATAATACTTTTACTTTCGGTATCCGTATCGTAGATAAGAAGCACGTCGGTATCGTATTCTATCTGCTCCTTACCGAATCTTTCAAGCGCGTCAAGGTATACGGCAAAGCCGATAGCTCCGCACTTCTTTCCCATTTTCAAAAGCAGTCTGTCGTATCTTCCGCCAGAGAGCACGCTATCGGGAATTCCGTTTATAAAGCCCTTGAAAATTACGCCGTCGTAATAATTGCAATCGTTTACGACCGAGAAATCAAAATAAAGCTTATCAGAAAGTCCGTAAATACTCATGGTATCGCTTATATGTCGAAGCTCGT
The DNA here is from genome assembly GCA_017461745.1 of Clostridia bacterium. Taxonomy (GTDB): domain Bacteria; phylum Bacillota; class Clostridia; order Oscillospirales; family CAG-272; genus HGM12713. Next base: position 28,567 of record JAFTXE010000059.1, read on the forward strand.
CATACGCCGCTCTCATTTTTCCGTCGGTAACAAATTCCTCAATAATCGAAAGCGACTGCGCAAGCGTGGTATACATCTGCGTCATTTTACAAAGTGTATCGCAGAGCTTTTCCGATATTCTGCCGCTTGCGGCAAGCTTTTTCATTGCCGCAGTATTCTTGCTTTTTACATATCCGAGGATATCGTCTCTATCCGCGCCCTGAGTGTCCTCACTGTCGAGCAAGCCCTCGACGATACCCATATGTGATATATCAAGTATATAGTCGTTACTTATGGATTCAAGGCTTCTGAGCGCAAGCATTACTACCTCGCTCTCCGCAAAAATATCTACGTCGCCAACACATTCAAGCCCCGTCTGCATTATTTCCTTAAAGCCGTGGCTCTCGGCTGACGTGCGATAAACGTTCTCATTGTAATAAAGCTTATGGGTCACGCCCTCCTCAAAGGAAATATTTTTTACTATCGACAGCGTAACGTCGGGCTTAAGCGCCATAAGCTTACCGTTGGTATCGGTGAACGTCAGCACATTCTCGCTAACGAGAAAGCTTTTATTTCTTGCGTACAGGTCGTATTCCTCGAATTTACCTACTCTGTACTGTGAATATCCGAATTTTCTGTAAAGCTCCCTAAGCGCGTATATTGCGCGCTCGTCACTTCTCAGCACGTCTTTAGAAGGAGTCATTCCGCATCCTCCTTTATTTTATCGAGTATCGCGGCGTATCCCCCTGCTCCGTATGTATAGCTGCGGTTAACACGGCTTATGGTTGCGGTGCTTGCGCCCGTTTCCTCTACGATCTTATTATATACTACCTGCTCGGAAAGCATCTTTGCCACGAGCATTCTCTGCGCTATGTCAAGCAGCTCCTTTCTCGTCATCAAATCCTCAAGAAGAGCTTCGCAATCCTTTTGATTATCTACTGCTACAAGTGCTTTTACAAGAAGGTTGTAGCCTTCATTTTCGTTGAGATTCATGAGAAAAATCCCCTTTCACTTTAATACTTTAATATGATAACACATTAAACCGTTTTTGTCAATGACTTTTGCTTAATTTTTATCCGTACTTTTCAACAATTCTGCTGTATGTTGAGGTTATTTTTTTGACATGTTACTTTAATATTATTTTTAAAAGTCACTTTGTGTTAAGAGCACGCCGACTTCGTCGGCTACCCTCATCACATGGCGAGCCCGCAAGTTCGCAAGCGAACATTGCCAGCTATCGCGGGAGCTTCCCCCAAGGAAAGCCTTTGTAATTACGCATTTAAGGGAAAGGAGCGTATGTTTCTCCTTTCCCTTCGGTATTTCTATAAAAGCCTCTGTCCGTTTATTGAGAGGTGGAACGCGAGTCCCAAACGCTCTGCGGCTTTTCGACAGAGCACCATTCGTCCGAGAAATATCTCAAAATACTCCATCACCGAGCTATACTTGGTATCTATCTCAATTTCAAGCAATATAGTATCTTTTCCCTCTCCGATGGTAAGCTCCGAGGATACCGCGGAATAGTTTACTCTGTCGTGAATATCAAATGTAGAGACATCATTATTTCTGACTCTCGTTCTTCGCACGTCGGATTTATCCGCAAGTATAAGTGCCGCCGATATGGGATTCACGGGAACTCCCGTTCCTTCGTCGTGGTTTCCTATAGCAGTTACCACCGTTGCGATATCCTCCGCGGGCATTCCGAGCTTATCGAGAATACGGAATGACATTATAGCTCCGCTTTGCGAATGGTCAACTCTGTTGACGAGATTTCCTATATCGTGCATATGAGCCGCAATCTTTGCAAGCTCGATTTCATGCTCGTCGTATCCGAGAGTTGAAAGTATATACTCTACCCAAGCTGCCGCACGTCCGACATGAGCAAAGCTATGCTCTGTGTATCCTTGCGCCTTGAGCGACTCGTCGGCGCGTTTTATATATTCGCAAATCGCTTTATTTTCCTTTATATCCTTATAAGTCAGCATATTTACTCCGTTATCTCATTTTTTCAAGCACTTAGTTATTATTCTGCTCCTCCGCCTTTTTCTCATTCAAAAAGCGCTCAATTTCGTCGGGTGTTATCCTGATGAGCTGATAAATAACGTATACGGCTACTATTACGGCAACGACCGCGGTAAGTATTACCGTTGGCATTGTCCATATTGCTCCGCCGCCGCATTCGGGAACAACACCTCCCGCAAAATTATATACGGCGTGGAGTATTACGCAATACCAAATGTTAGACGTTTTTATAAGTATTACCGAACACATTCCTCCGATAAGGAAGGAATAACCCACCTGCAAAATAACCGCCGCAGGAGACGCGCCCGAAAATATATTTACGAGGTGCACTATCCCGAACACTGCCGAGGAAATTGCGATAGACCAGAAAACGTCCACCCATCTGCGCTTTCGCCTTTGAAGAATGACGGTAAATATACATCCTCTGAACGCCATTTCCTCAAAAAGACCTACTCCAAGGCACACGGCAGCATACAGCAAAATACGCTTTGGCTCAGCGTCAATATAAGCTTGACCGCTAAAATACGTTATAAACGGAAAGTTATTTATCGCCACCGCCATGCACGGCAGAAAAATAGCAAACGCCCTTAAGCTTGTTTTGGGCGACAGCATTTTTTTTGAGGAATACAGATAAATGAACACCATGCAAGCAAAGCCGCCGAGAAATCTTGTGGTTATAGAATAAAGAGTTTCGCCATAGACCTCAGACGTAAAGATCTTGGTATGAAACAGCTCAATAACAAGCAGTGCCGCAAACCAAACCGCCGCACAGGACAGCAGTATTCGCTTTTTTATTATAGGCTTCATTACAAAGTCTCTCCTGACTGCTCTTTTTTTACGCTGATTTTCATAACTGCAAACAAAATGGCAGCGCCTATTATCATGGCTATTGCGGTAAGCTGTGAGGGTGTAAGGAAGCTGATAAAGGTATATCCTCTGTAATCGTCTCTTGCGTATTCAATGAGAAATCTCCATATGCCGTAGACCGCCATATAAAGTGGCAGATTATACGTTCTTCCCTTTAACACTCTATAAAGAAAAAGTCCGAACAACGCAAAGAGAATTAGCGCCTCAAAAAGCTGAATGGGGACTACCTTCTTATCTATGTTCTGCATATGTATACCGTACCACGCGTCAGTTTCCGCTCCGTAACAGCACCCAGCCATAAGACAGCCTATACGTCCAAAGCCGTGAGCGATAGCGATACAGGGTGCGGCAATATCGGTAATGGTACGCAGATTGCGTATATGCTCCTTACTTTCTTTGAAAAGGAACTTACCCGCAATAAAGTAAACTAACAGAAAGAACGCCGCTCCACCTATAAGTCCTCCGTAAAAGGTAGCGCCTGTTTTGGAGTCAATACGAAATTCACCGTATTTGGGAATATTATAAAACGCCTGAAACAGCACGGCAGAATAATACCCGACCATAATGGACGCAACGGCGTTAAACAGGCAGAGATTTTGAAGCCTTGCGCCAAGTCCGCGTTTATCGGCTACAAATCTATATACAAAAATAGCCGAAACCGCTGCCAAGCAAAGCATGATAACGTACATATCTATTCCCGGTAGTATTTCATGTGGATACATATTGCACCTCCTTGAAAATATATTTTACTACAAATAATTATACCGCAAAATGACGTAAATGTCAATTCTGCGGTATAATTTTTACAATATGTTTGCAATATTATCTTTTAGAATATACTTTAGCTCCGAATGGGGCGAAAGCAAGCTTGGCATATTTGAAGCCTTGAATTCCTACGGGGACTCCCACTACCGTGATACAGCACAGCAGCCCTGCAAGCATAAACACGAGAAACGTCTCCCAACCCAAAAATATCAGCCAAACGGTATTGGCTATCGGGTGCTCCATGTAATTGAGCTTTACCTTTTTGCCAAAGGGAGCGAAGGATATCTTGGCAAACTTAAACAGCTGAATGCCCAGCGGTATACCCACTATGGTGATACACAGAACGATTCCGCCAATTCCCCACAGGAGCGCCGAAATAAGTCCTCCCAAAATAAACCAGATAACGTTAGCTATCTTTCTCATAAAAGCTCCTTCTTAATCTGCCTTGGTCTCGCAATAAATACAACGGAATACTCTGTTCTCAACGTCGGTAAGTCTGAATACGTGAGGAAGCTCCTGCTCGGTGCTTGTGATACAACGGGGATTTTTGCAGAATATAACGTTCTTTATCTCGCTCGGGAGTGATATTCTTTTCTTTTCAACCAAGTTTCCGTCCTTTATAATATCAACGGTAACACCGGGATCAACGTAGCCGAGTATCTTCATATCGAGAACGACTTCTCCGTCTATCTTGATAATATCCTTCTTACCCATTTTATTGCTATGAACGTTCTTGATAATAGCTATGGAGCAATCGAGCTTATCAAGTCCGAGAAGGTGATAAAGCTCCATGCCTCTGCCTGCGGTGATATGGTCGATAACAATTCCGTTCTTTATAGAATCTATATGCATTACAGCACCTCCAGAGCTTTGAGTATAAGGCTCATACGCATTATCTTGCCATAGTAGACCTGCTTGAAATAGCAAGCTCTTGGGTCGTCGTCAATAGCGACAGCTATCTCGTTTACACGGGGCAACGGATGAAGTATTGACAAGTCGGGCTTTGCGTTTTTGAGCTTTTCGGGAGTGAGGATATAACTATCCTTGAGTCTGAGGTAATCCTCCTCATTGAAGAATCTTTCCTTCTGAACGCGGGTCATATAAAGCACGTCAAGCTCGGGCATGACCTCTTCAAGCTCCGTCGTCTGCACGTACTCAATATTCTTCTGCTTAAGTATATCCTTCTTAACGTAGCTTGGAACCTTAAGCTCCACGGGAGAGATAAGCACGAACTTTACGTTCTCGTATCTTGCCATAGCGGCAATAAGAGAATGTACCGTTCTTCCAAACTTAAGGTCTCCGCAAAGTCCCACGGTCATATTGTCAAGTCTTCCCTTTTCGCAGTAAATGGTACAAAGGTCAGCCAATGTCTGCGTGGGGTGGTTATGTCCGCCGTCTCCCGCATTGATAACGGGGATAGTCGCGTTCATAGAAGCAACCAACGGCGCGCCCTCCTTGGGATGACGCATTGCGATGATGTCAGCATAATTAGAGATAGTCTTTGCCGTGTCTGCAACGCTCTCGCCCTTTGCCGCCGAGGACGACTCAGCGCTTGATACGGACAGAACGTTTCCGCCAAGCTCGTACATAGCAGCCTCAAAGGAAAGGCGGGTACGGGTGGACGGCTCAAAGAACAGCGTCGCAAGCTTTTTGCCCTTGCACATCTCACTGTACTTTGCGGGATTGTTGATTATATCTTGGGCTATCTTCAACAGCTCATCTATTTCGGCAGTTGAAAGCTCTTGAATATCAATCAGACTTCTCATTTATTGCCTCCGATCCAGCTTTCATCGGAAGGATTATTTCTGAACGCGATAAGTCTTGCAATATCGCTTTCCTTAATGTAACCCGTATCAGCCGCAACCTGAGCGATACAGTCAAAATCGGTAAGGCTTACGTTCTTTACGTTAGCCTCCTCAAGTCTTACAAGACCCTTCTTCATTCCGTAAGTGAAGATGGAAACTATTCCGAGAACGTCAGCGCCTGCCTCGCGGAGAGTATTAACGACCTCGATAACGCTGCCGCCCGTGGATATAAGGTCCTCAACAACGACTACTTTCTGTCCCTTTTCGAGTCTTCCCTCTATCTGATTCTGTCTACCGTGGTCCTTAGCGCCCGAGCGAACGTAGCCCATAGGCATACCGAGAAGATGTCCCGTAATAGCCGCGTGAGCGATACCCGCTGTGGAAGTACCCATAAGAACCTCTGCGTCGGGGTAGTTTTCCTTAATAAGCTTTGCAAGTCCCTCTTCAACGTCGGTTCTTACCTTAACAGAGGTAAGGGTAAGTCTGTTATCACAGTAAACGGGGCTCTTGATTCCCGACGCCCACGTAAAAGGCTCTTCGGGTCTGAAAAATACTGCCTTGATATCAAGCAAGTCCTTAGCAATTGTCTTCTGAAGCTCTGTCATTTTTATATACCTTCCTTTTCTAAATTAATCAACGAATTCAGCAACGCAGCGATTATAAGCGGCAACGGGGTCAGCAGCAGCGGTTATAGGACGTCCTACGACGATATAATCCGAGCCTATAGCCTTTGCGTCAGCGGGGGTCATTACTCTGACCTGATCTCCGATATCGCCGTCTGCAAAGCGTACACCTGGGGTAACGGTCAAAAATTCCTTTCCGCATCTGTTGTGCACCTTTTCTGCTTCTCTGGGAGAACAAACCACTCCGTCAAGTCCTGCCTTCTTGGCATTGCTTGCGTAGTGCATAACTACCTCGTCAAGAGGTCTGTCTATGAGAAGGTCCTCTCTCATTCTCTCCTCACTTGTAGAGGTGAGCTGAGTTACGGCAATAAGCAGAGGACGTGTGCCATCGGGTCTGGTAAGTCCTTCAAGAGCCGCTTCCATCATAGCGATAGTTCCGCTCGCGTGAAGGTTGGTCATATCAACGTCAAGTCCCGAAAGGACCGCCATTGATTTCTTTACGGTATTGGGGATATCACAGAGCTTGAGGTCAAGGAATATTTTATGTCCTCTCTCCTTTATCTCCTTTACGATTGCAGGACCTTCAGCATAGAAAAGCTCCATGCCGATCTTTACGAAGGGCTTTCTTCCCTCAAATTTATCAAGAAAGCTGAGCACCTCCTTTTTGCTGTTAAAGTCACAAGCAATAATTACGTCCTTTCCCATTAGTGGGCACCTCCTATTATATCTTTTAAATTATTTATTTTATACTTTTCCATAACCTCGGGAAGCTTGTCCACGATATCCCTGCATATATAGGGATCAACGAGATTAGCGCTTCCTATCTCAACTGCCGTCGCTCCCGCAAGCATCATTTCGATAACGTCCTCAGCCGAAGAAAGACCGCCCATTCCCACAATGGGAATATTGACGTTTTCATAAACCTGATAAACCATACGGAGCGCCACGGGCTTTATCGCGGGTCCCGAAAATCCGCCCATTTTATTGGCGATAACGGGCTTCTTGGTTCTGAGGTCAATACTCATACCAAGCATGGTATTTATCATACTGATAGCATCCGCCCCCTCAGCCTCACACGCCTTGGCAATGGAGACTATGTCGGTAACGTTTGGAGAAAGCTTTATTATAACGGGCTTGGTCGTGACTGCCTTTACTGACTTTACAACCGACGCCGCGCCCTCGGACGTTACTCCAAAGCTCATGCCGCCTCCATGTACGTTGGGGCACGAGACGTTTATTTCAAGCCAGCCTACCTGTTCCTCTTTATCAAGTATCCTCGACACCTCGGTATACTCCTCAATGGAAAATCCGCAGATATTAGCCATAACGGGCTTATGGAAGAATTTTTTCAGTTCGGGAAGCTCGTGCTCCACAACCGCCTTGACACCTGGGTTCTGAAGTCCGACGGCGTTTATCATGCCTGCCGTACACTCGGCAATTCTCGGAGTAGGATTACCGAATCTTGCCTCAAGCGTCGTTCCCTTGAAGGAAAAGCTTCCGAGGCAGTTTATATCGTAAATCTCATTGAATTCCTTACCGTATCCAAACGTACCGCTGGCGGGTATCAGAGGATTATCTATCTCTATGCCGCAAAGGCTTACCTTTGTATTTACCATATTATCTCCTCCTTCACGAACACGGGTCCGTCCTTACATACTCTCTTATTTCCAAGCATGGTCTTACAGCTACAGCCCATACAAGCGCCAAAGCCACAGCCCATTCTTTCCTCAAGGCTATACTGACCGCTGACCTCGGTTGCCGCCGCAAGCGCTTTGAGCATTGGGAAAGGTCCGCAGGTATAGACGTACGTATAGCTTACGCTTGAGAGCGCGTTGGTAACGAAGCCCTTTATTCCGTAAGAACCGTCAACAGTGGTAACTATGACCTTATCGGCAATCTCCGAAAATTCCTTTTCGCAGAAAATCTCAGATGCCGTATTGAAGCCGAGAATGACGGTTACCTTCTTACCCTGAGCCTTCAACAGCTTACAGAGCTTATAAAGAGGGGGAACTCCGACTCCGCCGCCCACGAGGAGAGGCGCGTCTCCCGACAGAGACAGGTCGTAGCCGTTTCCAAGTCCGACGAGAATATTCAGCTTCTCGCCCGCCTTCATTTCGCTCATCTGCTCCGTTCCGCCTCCGACCACCTTATAGATTATGGTCAGCGTATTTTCATCATAATCGCATATAGAAATAGGTCTGCGCAAATACTGTCCGTCAAGCTTTATATTGACGAACTGTCCCGCGCCGCCTATCTCAGACGTGTCGCCCGACATCACCATTTTATAGACGCTATCGGTAAGCGCGACATTACTCTCTATCGTATAAAGTATCTCTTTCATGTTTACCTCATTCCTTGACGTATACCGCTCTGCCCTCATAAACGGTCAGCAAGCACTCGCCCCATACCCTTTTATTTTCAAATGGCGTGCTTCTGCCCATTGACAGAAAGTCGTCAGTATTTATTTGATATTCGTTCTCAACACTGAACACGGTAAAGCCTGCGTCGGTATTGACGGAAAATCTTTCTCTGGGCTTTACGGACATAAGCTCAACCAGCTTTTCCATGCTTATAATTCCCGTTTTCACAAGCTCTGTATAAAGCACCGCAAATGACGTTTCAAGTCCAACGACGCCCATAAGACTCTTTTCAAGTCCACGGGATTTTTCCTCAGCTGAGTGAGGTGCGTGGTCCGTAGCTATAACGTCTATCGTTCCGTCCTTTATACCCTCGACAAGCGCCAAGCGGTCCTCCTCTGAGCGTATAGGGGGATTCATTTTAAATCTTCCCTCTTCCTTTATCTGAGTGTCGTTCATGACAAGATAGTGAGGACCCGTTTCACAGGTTATATCAACTCCCTCTGCCTTAGCGCGTCTTATAAGCTCAACGCTCTCCTTGGTGGAGATATGGCAAACGTGGTAAGGGCAGCCCGTCTTTTTAACGAGCTCAATATCTCTCTTTATCGGTCCCCATTCGCTCTCTGAGCAAATTCCTTTATGACCGTGAGCGCGGGCATACTCGCCGTCGTGGATATATCCGCCGTGAAGCAGTGAATTATCTTCGCAGTGCGCTGAGATTATGCTTCCCGCCGCCCGTACTTTTTTCATAGCCGCGAGCATCATTTCCTCGGACTGCACTCCTCTGCCGTCGTCGGAAAATCCGATAACGCTATCTGCTATATCCTCTATATCGGAAAGCTCCTCGCCCTTTTGACCCTTTGTTATCGTTCCGAAAGGAAGAACCGCTATCTTAGCCTTTTGCTTTATAGCGTCAAGCTGGGGCCGAAGATTTTCCTTGCTATCGGGGGTGGGAACGAGATTGGGCATAGTGCATACCGCCGTATATCCTCCGTGCGCCGCCGCTGCCGAGCCGCTTGCGGTATCCTCTTTATACAAATAACCCGGCTCACGAAAATGCACATGCACATCACAAAAGCCGGGCAAAATATAACAATTATTGAAAATATGAAAATCAACAATATCGGTATCACAGATACCGTGGTCGAGGATATTGAAGCAAGTCCCGTCAAAAGTAGCGTCAACGGAAGTAAAAGCGCCGTTTTTATATATAAGCGCGTTCTTGAAATACATTTTCATAGCTTACCTCCAAATGAACATCTCTTTATCTATAATATTATATCATATTTTGTCGATGCCGTCAAGAGCGTTTTCCGAATATCCCCTTAAAAATTCTTACAATTTTATTTTTGGCTCTTCGGAAGAAAAAGACGAAATGGCGAAGGGGCATTTTTGACCATAAGAAAACGTACGCCGAATAAGCTCCGCCGTCCATTTTCACCTGCTTTTCCTTTCGGTAAAGTCCCGAAACGTAAGCTATTATCTGGTCCTTTCTGATTCCCTTTTCAAGCGCCGTCTGATTATCTCCGCACATGGTATACGTACCGTCGTCGCAGATATCCATTACTCTATGAAGCACAAACTGTCCGTTATCCCGTCTGTAAAACGCAATATCGTGTTTCTTTGCGGCGTCATTTTCGTTTCGCTTCAGCACTACAGAATCTCTCGTCTGCACGATAAGCGGCAGCATGCTCGTTCCCTTGGGATACATGCGGAACTCGCCACCGCTTGCCAATACCTCTTCGATTACCTCAATTGCATCGGCAAGATAAAATTCTCCGTTATTCAAGTATATTCGCTCCCTCAAGCTGAGCTACAAAAGCGTCGACATCGCGCTCCGCCGTCTCTTTATCAACGTCATATTCCGCAAGAAGCGCATCGACTATTTCTGTCTTTTCCGCGCCCTCGGAAAGCATATCCCATATAAATTTTGCGCTGTCGTTGAGCTTGATAATTCCATTAAAAATTTTGCTTGCCGCACCGAGTGCCACGACAACGTACTGTCCTGCGATTTCCTTCGCTACAAATCCCTTTTTGATTTTCATATCTATATACCTCTTTTAATTATTTCATTCCGTTATAGGACACCTCTGCCGCCTCCTCGGACATATTACAGCCGAGAATATAGCACGGTATCTCGCGCAGGGTTTTATCAAGAAGAGGAAACAGAGAGTCTACCGTTTCCAGATCCTGAGGTGTAAGTATCTGATGGAACATAAGCATTACCGCCTCGTCAGCGCCAATTCTTCTTATTCTGTTCTCTGCCGACCTCTCAAGGAAGCAAAGCGCCTTTAGGGGAACTCTGGTATTGGTTTGCCAGCCTTCCTTTCCACACCACGGTGTGCCGTAGGCATAGAGCTTGCCGTTCTCAAAACGCAATATCGGTTTATCTCCGTTTACCACGTGAACGCCCTCGCCAAATCTCCGTCTCCAGAGCTTTATATGGGTGGACTTTCCCGTTCCGCTCTTAGCGGCAAAGGCAAATCCGTCCCCACCGTATTCGATAACGGCGCTATGGAAAAGATACGCGCCAAATTCAACGGGTAATCTTTTACATATTTCTCTGTAGGCGCAAACGCCCTCGGCGTATCCCGCAGTTACCTCGGTTTCTGCGATGCTCATTTCTTGAGCGATCTGTTCGTCTGAAACGCTGACCGTCATATCGACGTTTTCAGGCTTTTCTATAGTATATTCCCTACACAGTTTTTCAAGATAATCGTATTTATTTTCAATACAGATATTCAATTCGGCGATACGGATATACAACATATTCCCTCCAAAGCTTTACTCATTATATTTTATCATATCCCGAAGATTTTGTCAATAAGTTGTGTTAAACAAACAAAAAAGACTGTTACAAACACAAAATAAGAAACAGTCTTTTTATTGATATTTACTGAAATTTTTCGATATTATCTCTTACGTACATAAGCATCTTGGTCTGCAAGTAGTTACAGTTGCTTACGAGATAATCTCTTACGTACTTTATCTGGAAGGGTTTTACCATCTTCATTTTTCTGAGATTGCCCGCTACCTCGGTCTCGCCGTTCATTTCAAGTCCGCGGCAAATAAAATCCACAGTCTCATATGAAGCTAACTCAAAGCATTTCCAACCCTTATCTATATCCTTATCAGCAAGGTCGAAAAGGAGCTTGTACGCTACCAAGGGCTTAAATGCGTCGTCCATATCAAGCATAGGATTCTCAAGAATGCCGTCCGTCCAAAGCTTGCCTTCAGATGCGGCATAATTTGAGAAATAGCGTTCCATTCTCTTATTGACAACGGGCATGGTAAGCTTGTCCACGGTTACGTTTCTCTTGGAGCTTGCATCGTAAAGGAAGTAGTTTGGCTTCTCTCCGCTTCCCGAAAACCAAAGCAGATACGCAAGCTCACCCGCGAGGGCAAGACTGAGAACTGCCGCTACTATCATAAGTACTTTAGTAAAGGTATGGTCACCGTCATATATTATTCCGAACACCAGCAAAACGATTGCAACTACGGCAAAGCAAGCGCAAGCTATCGTCAATATTAAATTAAGTTTTTTCCGATTCATCTATAAGCACCTCATCTAAATCATTATCTCAATAATTATATCATATTGTTTTACGGTTGTCAAGAGCTTATAAAAAAGTAAAGAGGTAAAAAAACAAAAAGAACCGACTTTTATAAAGTCAGCTCTTTTTGTATTAAAAGCTATTAGTCAGCGTATACGCTAACCTGCTTTTTGTCCTTTGTCTTCTGCTCGAACTTAACCTTTCCGTCAATGAGAGCGAAAAGTGTGTCGTCCTTACCGATTCCGACGTTATTGCCGGGGTGAATTGCGGTACCTCTCTGTCTTACGATGATGTTACCTGCAACTACGGGCTGTCCGTCAGCCTTCTTTACGCCAAGGCGCTTGGATTCGCTGTCACGGCCGTTCTTTGTAGAACCAACGCCCTTTTTATGAGCAAAGAACTGCAAACTGATTCTTACCATTTTTCATTCCTCCGTATTTAATGTAATAATTGCACAATGTGACTTTTTGAAGCTACGGTCAGATATAATCAAATATAATCTATATCCTTTACCTCTACGGACAAGTGGTCATAATACTCCTCGACAAGCTCATTAAGCTGATAGTAGTACGACATAAAAAGTCCCGACACCGCGTATCTCTTACGCTCGTCCTCCTCAAATTCAGTAAGTGCTGCCTTTGAGCGAACTCTTATGTTAGTAGCTCCCTCGTCTATGGTATATTCCACATCCGATGCGTACGCTACCTCGACCGTATTGATTATGAGCATAGTCATCGCCGATATTGCCGCGCAGAGAACGTCCTCTCCCGCATCCGCATATCCCGAATGTCCGTGCTCCTCAAATCCGTAAAAGCTGCCTCCGCTTCTGAAAAAAACGATTTTTGTCATCTTTCAGTACGACTTTGAAGAAAAATCAACCGTTGATGGACACGATCTGAAGCTTGGTGTAAGGCTGTCTGTGGCCAATCTTCTTCTTTTCGTTCTTCTTGGACTTGTACTTGATTACATGGATCTTCTTGCCTTTTCCGTTGGAAATGACGTTTGCCGTAACAGTAGCACCTTCTACTGTGGGAGCGCCAACCTTAAAATCGTCTCCCATGGATATTGCCTTGACACTGTCGAATGTAACCGTGTCGCCTGCGTTAACAGCGAGCTTCTCAACGAAAATGATATCGCCCTCGTTAACCTTGTACTGCTTTCCGCCTGTTTCAATAATTGCGTACACGAAAAGCACCTCTCTTTCTTTATAGACTCGCTAATGAAGGCGTTGTCATCACTTTCGCCACGACACACTTAAAAAGCCCCCAATTTATGCGGCATTGTATATTATACCACAACCGCATTCCGTTTGTCAACACTTTTTTTGAAGTTTTTCTTCTTTTTTCTGCTTTTTGATTAACTTACAATTTTTTCAACCTTGCGAAGCTTCCCATAAGCTTTTTCGTTCCCGCGTTATCGAAAATCACCTCGTAAAGTATATCCGCGCCCATTGGCTTGACGCTGAATATCTCGCCCTTTCCAAACACTCTGTGCGACACTCTGTCGCCTACCTTCAGGGCAACCAAGGGCTTCGGCGGCGTTTGTCTTTGCGGAATTGCGGTGTGTCTTGCGATGGCGCTATCCTCGGACGCCGACTGCTCGGAGAAATAAGTTTTCACACGCGGTCTTTGCGGCATATAGGCGTAGGTATCGTATTCCTGAGTTTCGTTGCTTATAAGCTCGTCGGGTATCTCACGGATAAATCTCGACAGCGGATTGTAGGACGTCTGATTATACAGCATTCTGTTTTTTGTATGCGTTATATATATCATGTCTTTAGCTCTCGTTATAGCAACGTAAGCTAAGCGTCTTTCCTCTTCCATATCCTCGGCGTTTATGGAATTTATGTTCTGAGTCCCAGGGAAAACTCCGTCCTCCATAGCGGGCAGAAATACGACGGGAAATTCAAGTCCCTTGGCGGAATGGACGGTCATGAGCACAACGGCGTCAGCCGCCTCGTCGTACTTATCCACCTCCGCGACAAGCGCGCATCTTTCAAGAAATACGCTGAGCGCGGCAAATGGGGTATCCCTTCTCACCGAGCCGAAGGACTCCTCGTCCGTACCCGAGACGCTGAGCATTACTTCATACTCTCTCTCAAAATCTATAACTCCCGAAATAAATTCCTGAAGGTTATCAAGTCGCTCCTTTTCCTCCTCGCCCGCATCAATAAGGGCTTGCCTATAGCCCGACGAATCAAGCACTTTGTTGACAAAATCCTCAAGGCTTATTTTTCCGTAAAGACTTGAGGTCAGACTATCTATAAGAGCCGCGAACTCCTTTAGCTTGATTGCGGAGCGGGAAAGCGCTGTATATTTATCCGCATGGCGCATGACGTCCATAGGGGATACGCCCTGCTCCGTTGCTATTGCGAACAATCCCTCTACGGTTCTCGCTCCAATGGCTCTTTTGGGAACGTTGATTATTCTTTTAAGTCTTTCTCTGTCCGACGGATTAACTATGACGTGGAGATACGCGAGAATATCCTTTATCTCCATTCGCTCGTAGAAGCTCTGTCCCGACAGAGTTACGTGCGGAATTCCGTTTGCCGCCATGGTTGACTCTATTGAGTTTGAAATAGCGTTAAGTCTATAAAGCACCGCCATATCGCGATATTTATATTTTCCGCTTCTGACAAGGTCATTTATTTTCTCGCAGATGTATATTGCCTCGCTCTTTTGCGTGTCACTCCTATGTAAGCAAAGTCTGCTACCCTGACGTCTCTCCGTGAACAGCTTCTTACCCATTCTCGTAGAGTTCTGCGCAATGACCGCATTTGCGGCGTCAAGGATCTGTGAGGTAGAGCGGTAATTACGTTCAAGCCTTACTACCTCCGTCCCCTTCATTTTTCCGAAGTTGATTATATTTTCAACAACTGCTCCGCGGAATTTATAAATACTCTGGTCGTCGTCACCGACTACCATTATATTGCCGTGCTTTGAGCCAAGCAATTGGGTAAGCTTCAGCTGAGCCTCGTTGGTATCCTGAAATTCGTCAACGAGAACGTATCTGAATTTATTGGAGTAATATTCTCTTGCCTCGGCGCAGTTTTCAAGGATATTGACCGCCTGCATGATAATATCGTCGAAGTCAAGCGCCATACACTCCTTGAGTCTCTGCTGATATCTCTCGTAAACTCCCGCTATCTTCTCACGACGGTAATCTCCCCTTACCTCTCTTGCGTAAACATCGGGCGTCATAAGTGAGTTCTTTGCGCGGCTTATTTCGTTTTTTATGCTTTTCAGCTGTAAGGACTTCTCGTCTATGCGCATATCCTTCATAACGTCCTTAATAACCGACTTGGTATTATCGGTATCGTATATGGAGAAATCCGACCTATAGCCTATAAACTCGGAGTATTTACGAATAATGCGCACGCAAACCGAGTGAAACGTTCCCGCCCAGATATCGTCAACCGAAACACGCTCTCCAAGCGTCGTAGCAAGGCGCGTTCTTATCTCCTCTGCCGCCTTCTTGGTAAAGGTTATAGCAAGCACGTTCCAAGGTGGACACGGACTTACTATAAACTCATCAAGCACTGCTCCAAGCTGTTCACGAGGCAACGTCAGTGCGCGTTTATAATTCTCAATTCTGCTCTCGGTCACGTCCTCGGGAACGTAATCGCTGAAATATGCGTTTCCGTATTTTATTATAAATCCCACGCGATTTACAAGCACCGTGGTCTTTCCGCTTCCCGCACCCGCAAGCACTAAAAGCTGTCCTTGTGTCTTGAACACCGCTCTTTGCTGCTCATGGTTTAAATGGCTATAGTACGCTTCAAAAAGCTGTCGCTTTACTTTTATGTATTCTTCTGCAATAGAACTCATTTATCTTCCTCTTTTTCTTCACCTTCCGCATCCTGCTTATTTAACAGTCTCATGATGCGTTCCGTCTGCTCCGCCCTCGCTCTTGCCGCCATTCTTTCGTATGCGTCCTCAGGCTCTGCCTCGGTTGATTCCGACTCTACTCCGACGGATAGAGTATTTTTTTCGGGTCTCCGCTTAGTATAAATATTCATTTCGGCTACTATCTCAAAATTTTTGCTCACGGCAATTACTATTACGACTGCCGCATAGACAGCGAGCGCAACGTAAAGCATATCAAACGGTGACGCATCTAACTCAACGTGATAGTTAAGCATATTGTCGTACAGATACGGCATTATAACAGGGAGCGCAAATATTGGAAGCATCAGCGCGTGATATACGCAAAGAACTGCTCTGTTGAGAGTGAGCGTTATAAACATTATTCTCTTTTTGCTTTCGCGGCATCCGTTCTTAAAATATGAAAACGCGCTTATAGCCGCGTATATAGCAGAAGCAAGACCAACGATAAAAAGAGCTATGAAGGTAACTATGATAGCTATAAGGGTCTTTGCAAAACTTGAGGTGACCTCGTTCTTCTGAGAATTGCCAAAAAGATATTCTCTTGCAGTATCCCACGAGTTACCGATAAGCTCGCCGAGAGATATTGCTCCGTTTATTCCCGTGTCAGCCGTTATGTAGCGATAGCACGGCACAAGCATTAGAAGCAGAAGTACAAGCGCCGCCGCTATCGGAAAAATATATCTGAAATATATAAATCCCTTTCGGGTACTTTTTTTCATATTTTTTATTGATACCTTTCGCTTTTATTTTATTGAAAAGCTATACGGAAGCAATTCTTCCATGGAAAGCTCTTTTCCGTCAGAGAAAACTACTTTGAAGTCCTTATCTACAAATTCCGACATTACCTGTCTGCAAACGCCGCAAGGATAGCAACGCGCTCTTTCAGTATCGGCGTCACCGCCAACTACGGCTATTTTTGAAAAGTCCCTTTTTCCATCGCTTACCGCCGAAAAGAAAGCTACTCTTTCCGCACAGCACGTCGGGGTATACGATGCGTTTTCTATATTACAGCCCGTATATACACTTCCATCCGAGCAAAGCAGAGCCGCTCCGACGGTAAACTCAGAGTACGGAGCATACGCTCGCTCTCTCGCTTTATTGGCTAAATTTATAAGCTCGGTTACTGTCATATTGATCTCCCGAAAAAAATTAATCTCCAAGCATACTTTTACCGCAAGAGATATACTTCACGTCCAACATTTCGGCAACCGTCGCGGCTATATCACAAAAGCCCTCTCTCGTTCCGAGATTTTCAGGTGTAACACTTGCGCCGTAAATTATACAGGGCGTATATTCTCTCGTATGGTCGGTAGTTTTACCAAAGCTTGGGTCACAGCCGTGGTCGGCAGTTATAATAAGGGCATCCGTAGCTCTCATCTCTTTAAGAAATCCGCCAAGCCAGCTATCAAACGCATTCAGTCCCTCGGCATACGCAATGGGGTCTCTTCTATGCCCCCACAGCATATCAAAATCAACGAGGTTCACAAAGCAAAGTCCTTCAGTATTGGATTTTACAAGCGCTGAGCACACCGACATTCCCTCGGCATTTGAATGTGTCTTTATAGCTCTGTCAAATCCTCTACCCGCAAAAATATCGAATATTTTACCGACGGCTACTGTGGTAACTCCGTTAGCCGTAAGAATATCGGCAAGCAAGTCCTTTGGCGGCATCAAGGAAAAATCCTTTCTGTCCGCAGTACGCTTGAATTTTCCGTCGACGCTCTCAAAAGGTCTCGCTATAACTCTGCCAACGCCATATTTCTCACCGCTCATTATTTCCCTTGCAATTCTGCAATATCCGTAAAGCTCTTCAAGCGGCACGACATCCGTATGAGCGGCAATCTGCAAAACACTGTCCGCAGAGGTATACACGATAAGCCTACCGCTTTCCATATGCTCTCTACCGAAGTCCTCAAGCACCGCCGTACCCGAATACGCTTTATTACAAAGTATCCCTCTGCCAAAAGCGTACTCCAGCTTATCTATTATCTCCTTCGGAAATCCGTCGGGAAACGTAGGTAACGGGGTATCCGAAATATGTCCCGCAATCTCCCAATGTCCAACCGTCGTATCCTTCCCCGCCGAAAGCTCCATCATTCTCGCAATGCGAGCCTGAGGAGAGTCAACAGCGCCGAGAAAATGCAAGCCATCGATATTGGCTATTCCCAACGCTCTTAAATTAGGAATGTTCAATATTTCCGTATTATACGCGCTTTTAAGCGTATGCGCGCCAACGTCACCGAAGATTTCTGCATCGGGAGCTTCTCCCGCTCCAACGCTGTCAAGAACTATCAAAAATACTCTTTTGATATTACTCATCAAAAACCTCGTTAGTTAATTTATTTTATTTGACTTCTGCATTTGAGCCGCAACGTCAAGCGCGAGCTTCATCATATCAACGAATCCGCTCATTCTCTCATCCGAATCCGTTGCCTCGCCCGTTACCAAGGAATCCGATACGGTACATACGGCAAGCGCTCTCTTTCCCGCTCTTGCGGCATTCATATAAAGTGCCGCCGCTTCCATTTCAACGGCAAGCACACCCATCTTCTGCCACTTAAGTCCACCACCTGATTCGTCGTAAAAGGTATCGGACGACAAAAGATTTCCAACGTGGTATTTTAGTCCCTTTTGCTTTGCAAGCTCTACGGCACATTCAAGTGTTTCCCAATCGCATATAGGCGCAAAGCTACCGCCGAGGTCGTATTGAGATGCGTACGCTGAATTTGTGCAAGCTCCCATGCCGAACACTATATCACGCATAGCGACGCTCTTCTGCAAGGCGCCCGCCGAGCCGATTCTTATTATAAGATCAACGTCAAAAAAATTATAAAGCTCATAGCTATATATTCCAATGGATGGCATTCCCATTCCGCTTGCCATAACAGACACGCGTTCACCGCTCCAAGTTCCCGTATACCCTTGTACTCCTCTTACGTTATTAAAAAGCGTAGGGCTATCAAGAAAATTCTCCGCGACAAATTTTGAGCGTAACGGGTCGCCCGGCATAAGAACTACCTTGGCAATATCACCTACGTTAGCTTTTATATGTGGAGTTGGTACGTTATTTGGCATAATGCTACCTCCGTAAATTTCAATTAGGATTTCCTTCCATGTAGTAAGAGGCTTCCATATCAGCTACGCAAAGTGAAAACGCGAGAGGAAACATTTCAAGCGCCTTGCCAACCTGATTTGCGTCCTCTGGTCCTGAAAAGCCCATATGATAGCGAATGGCAAAAGCTTCGTCTCGCGTAAGCTTCATAAAGCCGGAGATTATATAGACTGATTTTTCTCCGTGTCCGTAAGGCAACGTATCCTCAATGGTATAATAAGGCACGCTTTCCCACACACCGTTTTTCTTTACGTTTCTCATTTCCGTCTTATAGAAATTGGTCTTGCAGAGATCGTGCAACAACGCTACTATCGCAAGACTCTCCTCGGTAAAAGTAAATCCGTACTTCTCCTTAAAGCGAGGACGCTTTACAAAATCACAGAGACACTCGTATACGTTGAGGCTATGCTCAAGGAGTCCCCCCTCGTACGCGCCGTGAAATCTCGTAGATGCGGGTGCTGAAAAGAAATCCGTTTTATACTCTATGTATTCAAGCAGCTTATCCGCACCCTCTCTGGTTACGCAGGATCTATAGATCTCAATAAATTTTTCTCTGTTAGTCATATCCAACCTCTCCTCAATAAAAAAACAATATATCATTATATATTTTACCACATTTCAAAAGATAAATCAACGGCGAAATGAAAGTTTATAATTTTTTTAAATTACCATAATTTCTCTTTAATAATAAAAAGTTTTCTGTCAACAATAATAGCAGAGCGACGGAAAAAGTCACGGCGACGCGCGCAAAAGCTTTGCGCGGTATGCTATGTCTCAAGGCAAGCGCAGGACCTTAGGTCTTGCATTTACCTCACTTTCGCTCGATAAAATAGATGAAATTGAACAGGAGATTATTAAAATGTCTAACAAGAACGTAGTACCTGAGGCTAAGGAAGCTCTTAACAAGTTTAAGATGCAGGCTGCAAGCGAGGTCGGTGTTAACCTCAAGAACGGTTACAACGGCGACCTCACCTCTAAGCAGGCAGGAAGTGTCGGCGGTCAGATGGTCAACAATATGAACCCCGTACGAACTATGAAATTCGACCGCCCAAGCCGTGTAGCTAAGGGGCATATGGTAAGCGTGCGGTACATATTTTCGTTAACAGTGTGATAATTTAATCCCCCAAGGAAAACTTTCCTCGGGGGATTAAATCATTATAATCTAAATCTTGTATTAATCTCAAGAAGTTACAATCCTATTCGTTCCAAAAGCTCGGTTGCGCTTTCCTTTTTATCGTCAGACATCTTAGCGTTAACGTTTATTTCGTTTATTGACCGTTTAAGTCCGCCGCGAAAAATAAGCTTAAACCATCGACGCACCTGCATTACGGGTGTCAGCCAACGGTGCTTTTGCAGTATTGGATAGTGAAATTTTATTGTACTATACGGTAAGAAAATTCTTGATACGATGTACTTAAATTTTCCGCCTTTTTTCTGTTGCTGAAGTGCAACGCGGTTCTCCATATTGCCGTATACTCCGCCAAACAGTAAATATTGCTCCATCTGCGACGTGGTCTCTGTATGCTCCGCACCGTTAAACCATACTGACGCTAAGCTACGCGCGGCATTGGTAAATTTCAAAAGTGCTCCACTCTCAAGCAGTGCGTCTCGGGCAACAGCATCATACCCTTCTTGTTTATCAAGTATCCAAAGGTCAAGTAATGGTCGGACTCCGCATCCACCATGTTCAAAGTGTTTTGCCATATGGGCAATATGATAGAAATAAAACATAGCGTCCGAAAAATCACAGCGATAAGTGCCTTCAGATATCGGAGCGGCATAGTCCCAAGCGTTTTTTAGTATCTCGCAACAGTTATTTACTATATCTTCTTCCACAAGGTCGTAATGCAGTTCAACATGAACCCCACTCGGTGAAAACATAGAAACGTCGTGCGAACCTTTACCTTCAACATCATAACCCAAGTCGTCCTGTATACACTTTGTCGCTCTGTCTAAGTCCTCGGGTCTTACCAACACGTCGATATCACAGCTTGTTCTCATCCAAGGCTCCGGATAGTACTTACGTATTATAGAGCCTTTAAGCGGTATAAATTGTATTTTCGCGTTTTCAAGTGCAGTACAGATTTCCTCAAGCTCATAGTTTATACGCTCGTATCTGAAAATGGCTATCATATGCTGCTTACGGAATTTCTCGCTTATCTCGTCTCCATTCTTAAGCAGCCCCTGAGCGTCAAGCTCTGCCGACACTATATGAGCCATATCGTGCGACTTGGATAACCCGTACAGAGAACGCATTACCTCCTCGGATAATTCTCCGTATTCTACTCTTTCGGCACTACAAACCTGAGTACGTATTGCCGAGAGCATTATTTCCGTTACAGTCATATTGCGTTCTCCTTCCAAAACAATTTAATCTCTGAAACACAAATCGCTCGTATGAACCTTGTCTATATATTCACTATACTATGTATTGGTGAACTTGGTATGTATATTTCGTTTTTCGTACAAACATGCTCGTTATTTGATTATATTGTTTCTATCACATTAGAAACAATCCACTCAAGTTCTTCCCATTTGCGTTCAATATCCTCTGCAAGTTTCAACTGACAACGGGTGCGAACGAGGTTATGCTTAGGATACGCACATCTGAAATACTGATCTCCTGTGATATAGTCATCCAAAAATCTTGAAGCAAGTTCAATCGTAATGGAAAAAGTAGATTTAACCAAATTAGTGATTTCAACAGGTTCAAGTGATTTGTGTGTAGCTCCGATAAATCCTTTAGCAAAAGCACGGAATTTTGCGGTATCGAAAAATACTTTCGATATATCTGGCTCATCTTCCACCGCAGTATTTGCAATAAAACGAACCGCATCTGCAAAGTCATACATCGACATACCAGGCATGATTGTGTCAAGGTCAATTACAACAATAGGTTCCTTGGTTTTTCTGTCAAAGAGAACATTGTTGCACTTAGTATCGTTGTGCGTAACTCGTTTAGGGATTTCTCCATTTGCGAATTGTACGCTGAGTTCTGTCGCTTTCTCACGTACGGAAGCAATATAGTCTAACTCTTTCTTAACTTCTGCTACTCGCCCGCATAGATCATCGGCAACATGAGAAAACAACGTATCAAGTCTCTTTTTAGTGTTGTGAAAATCGGGAATAGTTTCGTAAAGAACCGAACCATCGAAATCCGAAAGCTGAGTCTGAAAATCGCCGAATGCTTTTCCTGTCGCTTCAATAATACCGAAATCATCGGAAGCGTTGAATGTTACGGAATCAACGTAATTTACTACTCGCCAAAACGCATCTTTCTCATACAAATAATAGTTCAAGCCTTCATCTGTGTGATGGAAATGAAGCGTTATCTGATCGGGATATTTACTGCGAATAAATGTTGTTACACGGTCAATGTTTTCCATAATCTCAATAGGATTTTTGAAAATATTCGTGTTTACTCTTTGAAATAAATAGGATTTCAATGAGTTATCTCTTTGTATATATGTAACTTTGTAGGTGGAATTGATATTTCCCATGGTACTGACATCGTATGAATATATCTCACAAGGTTCGTCCTACTTCAGTTAATATCAAATACATCGTTACCTTACGCCTCTAAAATATCTGCAATTCTCTTGCAAGCCAAACCGTCGCCGTAAGGATTACTTGCCTTCGACATTGCTTCATAAGCAATCTGATCTTCAAGAAGCAATTTGAAATTTTCATAAATAATCCGCTCGTCAGTACCGACTAATTTCAGTGTTCCTGCCTTGATGCCTTCTGGACGTTCCGTTGTATCACGCATAACAAGGACAGGCTTGCCCAAGGACGGAGCTTCTTCCTGAATCCCTCCGCTATCTGTCAAGATCATAAAGCTACGAGATAGGAAGTTATGGAAATCCAAAACTTCAAGAGGTTCAATGATATGGATGCGATCACAATCACCAAGTTCCGCATCAGCAGCTTGGCGTACAACAGGGTTCATGTGTATGGGATAGATCGCCTTTACATCGGGATGCTCGTCCATAACACGGCGGATTGCACGGAACATATTGTGCATAGGTTCACCAAGATTCTCACGACGATGTGCCGTAATCATAATCAAACGGCTATCTTTCGCCCATTCCAATTCCGGATGCGTGTAATCATCACGCACGGTTGTTTTTAGTGCGTCAATTGCCGTGTTACCGGTGATATAGATGCTACTCTCATCCTTGCCCTCTTTCACAAGGTTTGCTTTTGAAAGCTCGGTAGGAGCAAAATTGTACTTGGATATAATAGAAACTGCTTGACGGTTAAATTCTTCCGGATAAGGACTGTAAATATTGTATGTACGAAGTCCTGCTTCCACATGACCGATTGCGATCTGCTTGTAGAAGCACGCAAGAGCCGTCACAAAGGTGGTAGATGTATCACCATGAACGAGAACCACATCGGGTTTTACTTCATCGAGTACATCTCCAATTCTATTTAAGATGTTTGTTGTGATGTCAAACAAAGTCTGTCCGGCTTTCATTATGGAAAGATCATAATCCGGTACAACATTGAATGTATCAAGTACCATGTCAAGCATCTGACGATGCTGACCTGTTACGCATACAACTGTCTTGATATTTTTTCTGGATTTCAACTCATTCACGAGCGGACACATTTTGATTGCTTCGGGACGTGTTCCAAAGACGAGCATTATTGTTTTCATTTGATTTCTTCTCCAATCGTATTATTGCTATTAAGGAATTGTATATAATCAATCTCATCCATATATCGTTTTGTAGAAAATAGGTGTTTATATTTAAAAACTTTACCGTTTTTATAATTCTTATCAAAAATATTATGTGTTACAATGTTGTTATCATTACTCGGATTCTCATTAGTAACCAATAATTTGTTTGGGTAAGGTATTTTTTGGAACTTTTGAATATATTCATCAGATATTTGTGCAATGTTTAAAATTATATAGAGATTAGAATAATCTATTCTTTTTTTCCTTTCATTCCATTTTTCTTTTGCTATATGAAAGTCGGTATAGTGCATAAACTTAATGTATACATCTTCACCGTTATACGATATTTTCCCAACTGGGAAATCATACCCCGAATTCTGTATCTCCACAACATCTGATTCCATATATTCCGGCAAATTCATTACCATTTTAATAAAATCATCTACAGAAAAAAACAAATTTATTGTGGGCGAGTTGAACTTTAATCCCATGTCATGATAAATAAATGTGCCAAAACAGTTGCTCGAAATGATAGTAGGGTTCAAATTAAGTAAGGATTTACTTTTTTTCTTGTGATATAATGTTCCAGGCAATTGGATGATTTGCTTAATCAATAACGGTATCTGCATAGCTTCCTCCATAGGGCTAAATATCTTTTATACTAAAATATATTCTTTTCCGATTATATTCTTTATTATTATATACAATCAAACTAATTATTTCTTTTACTTTTTATTATATTATATAATAAAGTTTTCATATTGGCAAAAACACTATTTCTAGTTACAACAGATAATAGTATATAAATAACGCCACCCGAAACGACTTGAACAATCAACTTGATAAAATCATTGACGGGAATATAGTTCATCATATAAACACAGCAAAACATAATGCATGATATGATAACGCTGGGGATAATATCCTGCATTTGTTCACGCAATGAATACCCCAACAATTTCACATTAGGATATGCATTAACAAATGTAAATAGCGTTGTACATATCGCCATACCAATTACAATAGCTTCTACACTAATCCACATTGCAATCAACAAAACAATTAATTCAATAATCTTTTTGAATACTTCTAGTTTTAAATATATATCGCTTCGCCCCATAGCTTTTATAGCTTGAATATTTGCTACATGCATTGGTTGAAATAAATATATTACACAAAATAGTTGAAGCAACGGAACACAATCTATCCATTTATCTGTAAGCAAAAGTCTAACAAAGGGAATGGCAACAGCTGCCAAACCAAGCATAACCGGGCACATAATATAGGAACTAAACCTAATTGAATTACGTGTTGTCTCTTTTAGCTTTGTTATATCATCCTGCTCATCTGCCATTTTGGGAAACAATACAGAACTTATTGAGGTATTAATATTTGTTACAATTAAATTAGGAAACTGTCTTCCTTTATCATAATATGCTAAATCAGATGACGAATAAACTTTACCAATAATAAGTGCCCTCAACTCTTGGTACCCTGTCATTAGCATTCCTGTTCCTAAAATCCTAATACCATATGGGAAAAGTTGTCTTAAAGAAGATATGGAAAAACAGATTTGAGGCTTCTTTTTTATGACAACCATCAAACTGAAAGTACTAACCGTTGTACTAACCAAGTATTGTGTAACCAACGCCCAAACGCCGTATCCAAGGTAAGCCATCGCAATTCCAATGACCGCAGATGATATTGTTCCCCATAGTGTAGCGAAGAAAAACTTTTGGAACATCATTTTCTTTGAAATGTATGCTTGCTGTACAGAATTAATTGCCGTAAAAACAATTCTTATCCCAAGCACACGCAAAATTGGAGTTAATATTTCATACCCTTCACCATAAAACACAGAAATATACGGAGCTGAAATATATATAATCAAATACAGCAACAAAGAAAAACCGATATTGAAATACAGAACAGAAAAGAAATCTAATGCGGTAGCACCCTTCTTTTGAATCAATGCACTTCCGAAACCATCGCTAACAAAAACATTAGCCAACGTTATGAATATCATAACAATTGAAACAACACCATAATCCTCCGGAGATAATAATCGTGCAAGAATTATTGACACAATCATTGATATAAGTTGAGCAGAAATTCTTTCCCCAAATTTCCAAGCTAAATTCGTTATTAAACTGTTTTTTTTCATATTTCCTTATCACTTATCTCTTTATACTGATATTTCCACGCAAATTCTATTTGCTGTGTTTTTTTTGAACAAAACGAATCAATTGTCTTCTTATTATGTTAGGAAGTAAACACCATATCTTACCTTTCCAGGAAAGTTTGTATTCAGATGCTTCACAGCACCATTTTGAAATTGCTCCTTTTTCGTTGCTAATAAAATCCGCGAAAAAATCATCTCTATTATGAGCAATCCATGTTTGCCTATAGAACAATGGATTATGTTCCTTAATATCATCAATCGTGCATGAATACATAACCATGTTCTTTTTCAGTTGTTCCAACAACAGATTTCCTTTTTCTGTGTGGATAATAATAGAAGAAAAATTGCGTTTTGAAAGATACAATTTGGGAAATACCTTACTTACCCCCTTAAAGTCAGCAATCGTAATATCACTTACTCTGTTTTCAATTCGGAAATGACAATTTCCGCCACAAGAAGGTCTTAAACTAAGTTGCTTCAAAAACAATTGCATATATGGGTCATTTTGAACTAATAATTTATTACCATTGTCACTCGTGATTTTTTGAAGATGGTCTGTTTCATAAACTCGTCCTTTTGCTCGAAATTCATAACCGACAATATTATTTTCAAACTGTTTCGAAAGGCTATTTACACAAGCTTCAAACACTTTTTGACTACCAACACCATGGCAGATTAAGTCAATCAGTAATAAATTTTTATCTTGATTTCCAATATATCGCTTTAAACCAGCAACTTGACAAGGGGTTCCACAAAAAACAACTTTTTTTCCACCTTTTAAATACTGCTGAATTTCTGCAAATACATTCTCCGGATTGCTCGCAACATATTTAGACTTGCATAATGCAGCGATATTACGAACGCCTTTTACGCAAACATGATGTACTCGCAAACCATCCCAAGCAGCTCCACATATGATTGTTTCGTCATCTCCGAAAGCTTTACAAATTTCAGAAAATGCACCACCGCTGGCACTACGTTTCCAAATACGATATTTTTTGGTAACCGCACACCAAGCAGACTTTTGAAAAGCCATCCCCCCTTCTTCTACATTAGGAGTAGCTATTGGACAAATTCTTTTGCATTTTTCACAATGAATGCATTTTGGGGATGCGGTAGGGTATAAAAAGCCTTCTTCATCAGGCTCCATTTTAATACACTGAACAGGACAAGCAGCGTAACACGCAGAACACCCCATACAATTAGATTTTTCTTTTGTAAAATCTAACATTTTTATAACAACGCCCTTTCTAAGTAGCTATGCGAAAGAATTCTAGCATCCTCTAATTTTTTTTCAATGTCGTGATAATCGATTCTCTTACATTCGTCTATCAATTTATGCTTGTTTAAAAATCTATCGCTAATATTAAACCATCTGTCCAACTGATAAATTCTTGAGTTCTGATTTATTGGGTCATCTATACCGAAGCGTTCAAAAGTAAAAAATTCTTTCTCAAATAATAAAGAAAAAATCGTTCCATGATAAGAATCTGTGAATACAACTTCTGCATGATGGATAAGCCACAAAAATTCCAAAGGACCCATGCCGTCTAACGTTTCAATCCAGTCACTATCAGCTGGATTAACAGAAACACCCACAACCTTCAATTTATGCTCCATCGCATATTGATATATTTGTTCTCTATAATCGTGATTTTTATTTAAAAAGTAACAGAATATATACTTTCCCACAAAACCCGTAGGTTTATTCTCCATCTTTTCATAATGTTCCTTGGACAAAAGAAGAGTTGGATCCAAAACTACAGTTGATTCAATATTGAAATTATCCTTTAACAATACTTTTCCTGCTTCTTCTCTAATCGAAATATAATCAAAATCACACAAACAACTTTTATAGGAATCATGTAGATGCTCTGGGATTTTTTCCAATCCAATACTTGGTGCATACGCCACTTTTCTCACTTTTTTATTATCTATAAAGTCCAACATGTAAGAAGTATCTAATACATTAGGTGCCCATATTTGGTCACTACCGCAAACGATAATATCAAATTTGCAATTTAGACCACTAAGTTCTGACTTAGGGACAAATTCTGTTAAATTTAAATATTTTCTATCAAACCTGAGATAATGATACCTTCTTGTAGGAAGAAAGTTATATGGGAAAATTTGCATTATCCTGCCAATCATACATTTGAGTCCGTCAAACTCGCTAACATCATTATTGTTAGTCTTATAATTGATAATTTTTACATCATCACAATATTGGGTTAAAATTGTACTAATAGCATATGCCTGCAAGGAACCACCCAAATTATGGTGATGATGCCAAGTAATAACGCCTGCTTTCAAATTGACAATTCCTTTCTGTTATGCTTATAAGCAATCAATCATTTTTAAGCCGTTTCTATTATAACATTAATATTTCCTCGATTGCTTTAATCCATTGCTTTTTCCATCGTTCATGAGAAAATGAACAATTTACAGTTTTATATGCATTATTAGCAATATTTCGTCTATATTCTGGCTTATCAATCAATTCGCTTATAGCTTCATTTAATTCTTCTACTTCTGCCGAACGAACCATTATACCGTTATATCCATTTAGAATGATATTGGTCATACCGCCGACATCTGTACAAACCGGTGCGCAACCTGATGCCATAGCTTCTAACAAAGAAAGTGAAGTCCCTTCCGACCCGATTGTTGGCACTACAGCAATATCTTTGTCTGAGTGTATTGCATAGCTCTCATCTGCTTCATACTTTATAAAACTTACATTAGCAAATCTTTTCAACCTATCTTTCATCCAAATTTCGTCAGGACCTTCTCCTGCGATAGTAATTTCGATATTCGGATATTTACACAATAGTTTCTCGGCAACTGCAGTAAATACTTTTGTCCCTCTATATTCTTGAAGACGTCGTGCAAATAAGATCCTCACAATTTCACCATCGCTTTTTCGGGGGAACGGCACTGTTTTTGCAAAGTTTGGTATGCAAACATATTTTGTCCCAATACTATGGGTTTGCGTTCTAAACCAATTCATATAGTTATAGTCAACGCATACAAGGTAATCAATCATAGATAGAATTTTCTGTTCGGCATATGAGTCTCTTGCTTTATTAATTGTGTTTTTAAGCATTTCTAACCTACTCAATTGACCCTTTGAGACAATATCTCTACCTATACCATGTTGAATAGAAACAGCTACGTTTTTGTATTTTTGTATAATGAGGTTTTCTGTTGCGTACAAAATAATGTCATTCTCTTGCAGCATACTCTCTAATTTTTTGTTTAGTTTGACAACCTTTTTTTCGGGAGTAAGCTTGTCGACATTAACGCCAACAACCTTAGTACCATTAAATACAACTTCTTTATCTTCCTTAGAGTACTGTATAATAATTGGCAATAATTCACATTGTTTAATGACACTCACCAAATTATGCAAATATGTTTCAATGCCGCCAATATTCAATTTTGACATTGAATCGGCATCCAAAAATAATCTTGCTAAAATAATCACTCGTCTCATATTATTTCCCTACCTTTTTATTACGAAGCGTTTGTCAACCTTTTCGCTTCGTATACCAGTAGATAAACCTCCATAGTTCCCACTGAATGAGCTTGTACTTGAATTTTGTTGAAGATGATTTTAGGTTTCTATAAAAATTAACTCGTTTGTATTTTTTGTCAAATTGTAGATATTCGCGAATCAAACTAATAAATTCTGTATAACTTTGAGATTGTAAGGCAAAATCGTGTGTGAGTACCCAAATTGAGGAAATATAGTAATGAGCTATATTCTCCAAGGGGTAAATGCCAATGTTTTCAATTTCACTTTTAACATTCGTGACATTCACTAGGTCATAGGGCTTTCTCACATGTGTCATCGATTCGATATTTTCCCTATAAAAGTAACCAGAATAGTGAATAACACTAACATTTTGTGTTTCATTTAAAATTAGAGCTGTTAAAAGTACATCTTCTCCGTTTTTAATTGTATTTGGTACTAACTTTTGGCTTTTTATATATATTTCGCGTTTTACTGCTTTGGACCATATCGAGTATAGTAAGCAACCAGAATTATCTGAAGCAGACGATGCATTGTAAAAATAATTAGAACTAATTTCTGCAATATTGGTATATATACCAACCTTTAAAGGTGGAAGTACCGGTTCAGATTGTTTTATGCCATAATCAACCGTGTATCCATAGCATATCATATCAACCTGAGGATTGCGTTCAACTTCAGCGTTCAATTTGCTAAATAAATCTACATTTAGATGATCATCCCCGTCTAAACACACGATAAATTCACCTCTAGCAACAGCCGCACCTGCCTTGCGCGCACTAACTAAACCACCATTGGGTTTATCAACAACAATAATACGATTTGGATATGCACTTTCATATTTTCTGCATATTGATAACGAATCGTCTTTTGACCCATCATTTACTAGAATCAATTCATAATCCGTGAAGCTTTGATTAAGTACCGATTCTATACATTCTGTCAAATAAACAGAAACATTATAAATCGGGACAACAACTGAAAATTTCATTACACATACACTCCCAACTTACGCAGAATAAAAGCCTTCCAATGCTTTTGAGAAAATTGTTTCTGCATGTATTCAGCACCATACATTTTCCACTCCGTTAACACATCATAGTCCATTTTATTTTTATCAAACGGCTGTTTTAGTTGCTCATTAGTTTTGGCTACGCTTTCAAAATTACTTTTGCTGACATCAAGGAGTTCACATGCTAAATCGAAAAGCTTCTTCCCTTTTACGGTCTGAATCAAGATTGCTGAAATCCCCTTATCTTTGGGCAAACTTCCCTCATATCCCCAAAAATCTCCTATAGTTAAATCGGATTGACGTACCGATTTTGCAAACATACAAGAATAACAATTCTCCCTGAAAATTTTACCAGAAAGGAAATGATTATAATAATATGACAACGAAGGCGTTGTATAATATCGTTTTTCTTTTACTGTCCCATTTTTTAAAGTATATCTAGCAGTATATCTAGCAGTAAAAGAACGCTTTTTATCTTTGTTTCTAAAGGAAAAGTCTGTAATTGTGCAGTTGTGTTTCGTCTGCAATAATTGAATATAATCACGCCAATAAGGCTGTTCAATAACACCGTGGCAAATAACCTCCACGGTATATAGCAAATCGCAGTTTTTTTCACCAACAAACTGTTTGAGAGCAGCACATTGGCAAGGTGTCCCAGAAAATAACACTGGAACTCTATTTTTTAAATCATTTTGAACACAGCAAAAAACTTCTGGTTGGATTGAACTTTTAATATACTTTGATCCTTGTAGCCTGTGCAATTCACCCAAAGCATTTACTCGAATATGTGTCGGCATCATTTCGCTATTATATGTACATCCATAAACAACTCCATGTAATCGATTGATAAACGATTCAGCCAAAGCGGAAAAAGCCCCTCCAGATGCACTTTTCATATGCGTATCTCTATTTTTTACAATTCCAGCATATACTTGGTCAACATTGCTAAAAGAAATATTCTGTTCATATATACAAACCTTATTACACTTGCCGCAGTCTATACACTTACTTGTATCAACCCTAGGGAACAGATTCCCGTACTCATCCTCAATTTTATAAATTGCTTTAGTGGGACAAGCGGCTTCACAGGCAAAACATCCACAGCATTTTTCTTTGTTCAGTATATTAATCATTCTTCAAATTTTCCTTTAGATACTCAATTGTACGCGCCTGTTCTTTGGCAATTTGTTGATTGGCATAGTCGAAACTGATTTTGGAATCAAAAATTTCGCCTATTTGATTTACTTTCTGCAATTGTCTGCTCTCTAAGCCAAAAAAATTCAGCAAAGCTATGAGTTTATTTTTATTGGAGTCGCGTATAATTGTTACAAATTGTTTGTTTCGTTTGATAGAAATTACAGTACCATGAAATGTATCTGTAATTACATAATCCGCATGATCAAAATACGATAATAATTCAAAAGGTTCGCACAAAATATTTTTATCGCACCATCTCTGATATACGCCGCAGCTAATTAGTGTTTTTCCTTCTCTCTTAGCAAACTCTTTAATCGCCCTAATTTCCTGTTCGTTATTGATTCTATTATCGTATGAATAAATAAGAATATAATTCTTAGGATAAGTATCAATATCTTTTACATTCGACCAATCGTAAACCAATACGGGATCCAAATGTACGAATGGCTTAATACCAGTAAGTTGTTCAATACAATCAAAAGAGTTTTTATCTCTAACAGAAATACTCTTTAATTTTTTTAAAGACTTTGCAACGTTCTCCGTCAAATGATATTGTTTTAAATTATCATAAGATGTGTGTCCAAAGGAACCAGCATATGAAATTGCTGGAACCATTGTATCGCCGAACAACTGTAATGAACACCCCCACGAGGATTCCTGGCAACAGTTAAACACTTCATCCGAGCCTATGATAATCATATCAACTTCTGTTTCATCAACAGGATGCGATATACCAATATCATTGAACATCTTTTGGGTAAATAATAAACATCTATTTTTTTCAAATACCACATGTTCAATTCTTTTGATAATATGCTTCCATGGCTTTTGCTTAATCAAGCTTTGGGAAAGTGTATCAAAGTTTAACTTTTCACCATTTCTTATATCAACAAAAAATGCTTCGTGTCCCAACCCCTCAACAAGAGATTTGAGTGCATATGCTTGTAAAAAAGAGCCATAATTAATCACGCGTTGCATTGATAAAATTCCGATTCTCATCAAACCTCTCCCTTTATTTACCATTTTGTCATAAAAATTGCAACTATGTATATCATATTAAGCAAATCATTTTCTATATAAATAGTAAACCAAACCAGTATTGGGCACTAAATGTAGATACCGTAGTGGCACCGATTATTAGTATCAATTTGATTATTAGCATAACTTTAAAATTATTGGTTTTATAATACTTTTTTAACCGCTTTAACTGTACATAAAACATCGCGAATAAACCTAAAACTCCGCTATAAATTAAAATGTCAAGATATGAATTATGTGAATACTTGCCAACTAATTCGTCATATCCGAGCCAGGCTTTACCAAATACTTTTTGAATAAGATTTCCGTCTTTGAACATAGCAACATACGCATTTGTTAATTCTGTTCGTCCTGTTGTAGCATCATTCAAATCACCATATTTTATCGAATTAACCATTGAATCTACCCTCAGCATTATTGGTTCCATAAACGAAATGTTCGACAATTGCGAAGCAATTATTATAATGACACATATGGCACAAAAAACGGTTATAACGCCTTTGAGCGTTACTCTTTTCAAATTAATATTTGAAAGAATATAATATCCTATTACGCCAATATATAAAACTACCGCAGTTAAACTAACAGAAAGCAATACAATAATAGAAATTATAGCAAATACAACCCATTTACTTATATTCTTTTTCATAAAATATAGTGGATAAAGTAATGCTATACATCCGTATAATGAAAATCTGCTTGTTCCAAGTGTTCCATACAACTGTTTCACATAACCAAATCCAGGTATCCATCTTAAAATAGAAGTACCTTCACAATATCCATAAATTGTTCCCTCTATAAAACCTATAAGTATCATCAACAATATTGTTTTTAAAAATGCTTCTCCTTCCTCACTAGTACTGGATATCAGTTTGTGAAAGATAATGCAAGAAGCGTAAAAGTATACACAAATGCTAACTCCCGTTAATGTTCCATACAGAAGAAAGTTAGACATTCCTATAACTAAAAATAATAAAAGGAAGAAGATTTCATATGCATTTAAGGACACTTTTTTGCAAAAAAACGTGTATTTCACAACAAATAATACACTTATTATCAAAGATAATGTAATTCCAAAAGAAAAAACCGCTTCTAAACACCAAACAAAAGAGAATATATACATCATTAATGTTTGATTGATTGGGGCAATACAAAAAATACCGATTGCAAACAAAAGAATTATATCGTCCGGTACAATTCTCAACGCAAAAACAAAAAATAAAATTACAAAGCCATATAAAAAACCATATGTTTTTTTTGTTTTTTCAACCATACAACTCACTTTCCTTTGCGTTTTCTAACAATCATATACAACCTTGGTGATATCATGAACAATAAACATCTCATCTTGTTGTAAAATGTTTTGGATGTCTTTATTAATAAATCTTTATCGATGTAATCTTTGTAGTTTTCTCTTTTATACTGAAAAATATCAGTTTCATAAAATTGGCTAAGATACCCATTACATATTTCATTTTTCAAAATATCTCTTGTACACTTGTTTTTAAGACTGTTTGAATAGTGCAACAAACTATAACTAATATCTATAATATCCTTCAAATTTTTTCTTTTATCTTTGTGCGTAGTTATTGAATCTTCTCGAACATATCGTACATAAAAATCTATATTTGAAAACACAATACTATTAGCCTCTATATATGCTCGAGGAGTAAACTCATTATCTTCATGGAATTTGCCAACCATAAAATTCAAACCACATTCACGCAAGAAATTTCTTCTATACGCTGGAGCAACTGCACAAGCCAATATGCTATCAATAAAAAGTGTATAGTATTCTTCCCCTCTATAGATCTTCCCTGGTATTGCTGCAGGAGTCAACGAAAATCTACTACAATCCTCGTTAATTAGACAACCTATGCAAATATCAACTAAATTTACGGTAAGTACTTCATTAAAACGTTCGCAAGCATCCAATAATAACCAATCATCCGAATCAACAAATAAAACATATTCGCCAGTAGCAATTTCAAGACCTACATTTCTAGCATCTGACAAGCCTCCGTTTTCTTTGTGAACCACTTTAATTCTGCTGTCTTTTTTTACAAAATCATCACACAATTTGGGAGAGTTATCCTTGCTTCCATCATCCACCAAAATAATTTCTATATTGTTATATGTTTGATTTATTAATGATTCAACGCATCGTTCAAGATAGGCTTCAACATTATAAACAGGTACGATTATTGAAAACTTCATTATTATATATTATCCTTTGCAAAAATATTCTATGCCTCATTCATTATGGTATAAATATGCGAAAAGCTACCCATATTTCGATACATATCATAGTGGCGGAACAAATGACAAAGTATAGCCAGTTTATACCACTTAGGGAATAAAGTTTTATACAGAACACCTTGGTCAACAATTGATTTTTCAGTAACTCCATGATACCAAGTAGATTCCCGGTGTGTGACCTCTCCTATAGTTTCGCTTGACAAATAGATGTTCAGTCCTTTACGATAACAATCATAAAGGAAAATTGTATCTTCACCATGGGAATACATTGCCCCGCCGCCAAACAGTAGAGAAAATGACAATCTGTTTCTTAATAAAGACATTCTTCTTGCTGTAATAGCGTATGTTCCGAATTTAGATAGATCTCTAAAAGAGGCTTTTCCATTTTTTACATTAATATCTTTGAAAGATTCTTCTCCCCGGCGCTCTTTAAAGTTAAAAATTACAACATCTGCTTTTTTATTTTTTTTGTAATAATCTTCTATGATTTTAGAGTAACCCTTTTTATAAACGACATCATTATCAGCAAACACGACTACATCTGCATCTGATGAAAACAATGACACGTTTCGATTGAGACCTACGCCCCTATCACTTCTGGATAGTATTTTAACCTTGTGTTTTTTGTGAACGAACATTTCTTCAGATATCGAATCTGTTTGATTTCCAATTATCATATCCGTTTCTAAATTCATATTCTCAAGATAATCGCTTTTCTCTCTTTCAAAAAACATAGTTGACATAAGTACTTCAATTTTCATTTTTATCTTCCTTTCCATGAAAAATTGTTAAGGCATTATGCATTAAACCTTTTAGAGTACCTATCCCATAACTAATATGTAAAATAAAAAATAAGAATGGCATACAAATTGAGTATAAATTACCATTGCCTTTAATCACCGTTAATAAAGCGCTCACCAACGTAAACAATCCATACGATGCCCACATAAGTGCTGAAAGTTGCCACATATCCAATAATGCTAGTAAACTTGTCACTACTATACCAAGTACAAAAGCCAAAGGCACTAAATGATATATCGAGATGCAACCGGGACAAATCCCCAAAGTCAACCCAATCCAATAACCATTTCCATATTTCTGTTTTACCATTCTTGTCAAACTGCTTCTTGCATATTGAAAAGAAACGATCTCAGGATCAAAACACAGCTTATAACCCGATTTTCTAATACGATAATGCATTTCATTATCTTCAGTTCTAAGCAGATTTTCATTAAACAAACCAGCTTTTTCGAAAACTTCTCGTCTGTATGCTGCGTGAAACATAGATTTTACATACTGCTTTTCTTTACCATGTCGGCTAATCGCGATGCTACTTCCAAACAAAGAATTTTCTACTTCGAGTAAAGTGTTTTTCCATGCTGTTGGTTCCTCTATCACACACGGACGAACTCCACCAGTCACATACTCTCCACTCTCTTGAAGTTCCATATTCTTTTCTGTAAACTCTGCCGGAATATGCGTATGAGCATCAATTCGGATAATGACATCACCAATGGCATTGTTTATAGCAACGTTCCAACCCGCTGCCTGAATTTTCTTTGGGTTGTCCAACACTTTTACAGTCATAAAAGACACATTGCTTTTTTTGAAATCGTCCATTATCTCACGAGTTTTGTCAGTAGAACGCCCATCAACCAGCACAATCTCTGTTAACTCATGCGGATACGTTTGATTCGATAAATCCTTTAACAATTTTGGAAGAAACGATTCTTCGTTATAAGCAACTACACAAAGCGATACTGTCATCATATCTCAATTTCCTCCTTTTCTGTGACGACCTCATAATCGCCCTTATATTCCTTCCCAAGCACTGCAAATACCGTCATGAACATAACATTTATATCGCTCCAAAAGCTGAACTGCTCCATTCCTTTCAGGTTATAATACATCTTGCCGGGGAGTATTTTTTCAATATAAACCTTGTCAGTATCCTCTACGCCGTCAAGCAATTCCGCTTCATCCTTATAGTAAACACTTGCAAGGCTAGTAATGCCCGCAGGAAGAAGCAACGTCGCCATCATTTCTGTTGTATACTGCTCTGTATATTTCGGTACCTCGGGACGTGTCCCTACAAACGTCATTTTTCCTCTAAATACATCAATGAGCTGACTTATCTCATCGAGACGACATTTACGAACAAGCTTTCCGACACGAGTAACTCTCGCATCACCGCTAACCGTAACTTGCGAGCCCTTATCTGCATTCTGCACCATAGAACGAAACTTAAAAATCTTAAATTTTTTATTATATTGCGTTACTCTAACTTGTCGATAAAACACTGGACCCTTGCTATCAATCTTAATTGCTATAGCTAAAATCAAGAACACGGGAGACAATACAATGAGCATCACAGCAGATGCAAAAATATCAAATACTCTCTTAAAAAACAAACTTACCTTCTTTTTTTTCAGAATATCGTAATACTTTCTTACCTCTTCGGTTTGCATCTCCTTGGGAAGCTGCTCCCATTTTTTTAACATCATCTTATGTACTCCTTGACGATTTTCGCGTAATTATCAATTACATAATCAACTTCCTCATCCGTCAGACAGGTATGTAATGGCAAAGTAATCTCATTTACAAAATGATTATACGAATTAGGATAATCAGCGATATCAAATCCCAAATTCTTATAAGCCGTGTGCATAGGCAACGGCTTATAATGCACATTGCAAGCTACGCCACGTTCTGCCATCTTGATAATGCTCTCGTTCCGCTGCTCAAGAGTAATGTTAGGAATCCGTGTCAAATACAGATGACCAGAAGATTCCCATTCATCGGTATAATGGTCAAGTGTTTCAATGTCAAGCGGCTTGAGTGCGGCATCGTACTTCTCAATAATTTCTTTTCTGCGTTTCAACATATCGGGGTATCGCTCAAACTGTTTAAGTCCGATTGCTGCCGCAATATCAGTCATATTGCACTTATAATATGTACCTACAATATCGTACTCCCATGCACCCAATTGAGTCTTTGCCAAAGCATCCTTTGACTGACCGTGCAGGCTGAGCAGTTGGAGCTTCTTATAAATATCTTCGTTGCTGATACCAGGAATTGTTCTCCATGTAAGAGCACCGCCTTCTGCTGTTGTGAAATTCTTTACAGCATGGAAACTAAAGCTGGAAAAATCAGCAACAGAGCCAATCATCTTACCATGGTATTTTGCGCCGAAAGCATGAGCAGTGTCTGCCATAACTGCCACTCTACCGAGCGCAGATTGAATTTCATTGTTTGGCTTAAACAGATTTTTCTTGCGTTCTACAATTTCAAAAATTCTGTCGTAGTCACAAGGAATACCCGCAAGATCAACGGGAATAATTGCTTTTGTCTTTTCGTTGATTGCAGCTTCAAGGGCATCGTAGTCCATTTCAAGACTATTTTTTTGTGTATCAATCAATACGATTTTTGCCCCTACATGAGCAATTACGGATGCTGATGCTGTGTAGGTGTATGCGCAAGTAATAACCTCATCACCTGCCCCAATACCCATGACGTGAAGCGCCATTTCAGCACATGCGGTTTGAGAATTCAGACATACACATTTTTCTGTGCCTACCCACTCCGCTATTTTTCTTTCTAACTCTTTTGTTCTCGGACCTGTAGTAATCCAACCAGATTGCAAAGCACTTACAACTTCTTCAATTTCCAATGATGAAATATCAGGTGGTGAAAATGGTATTTTCATAACAACAACCTTTCTGCGCTATTCGTTCTAAGCATTATGCAAGGTTAATCTATCTGTACATTGCATATCTTTTCACGCAACAAAACTTATTTTTGCAAAGTCATCAATTAAAATACACATATTACAGATACAAATGCATATTAAAAACCAATTTATTATATCACAAAACACTTTAAAAGTCAATACTTTTGGGGAAATAAAAGACTAATAACCTACAAAATTTTCCAAAATTCTACATAAAAATTTTGTCACAATATGAAATCTAATGCAGCAGAGTTTTTTGGGTAGTATTAATTGTTTTATTTTGCTTGGATTGAGAAAAAATACCTCTGCGCAATTTTGATGCGGAGGTATTTTTTCTTTAAGTTTTTATCTGTTTGCGGTTGAAATTCAGCGGTGATTATCTTTTTTGACGATGATCATATCAAAAATATCTTTGCCGCTGTATTGAGGTCTGCTCTTTCCGTACAGTGAGTAATTTGCGACGAGTGAGCCGTCGGAAAGGAGATATCTGCGCAGGCGGTTTTGATAGACGAAGGTGAGTGTATTGAAGGTCAGAAAAACGTGGCGAAGTCTTGGATTTATGAGGCTCTGATTTCGTATACTTTGCAGCTCGGTTATCAGCGTCCACTGCTCTGTATTCTCCTCCAAGCCCATGAGAAATATTGCGCTATATGCGCCCCTCACAACGACCATCAATCTTTGATTTGACAAGAACACGACGCGATGGACGGGCTGTGAAAAGACAAATTTATTGTTGGTTGTATTCTCTTTACCGCGATACAGACGTAGCATATTGCAAGCGGAGGTTACGCGCCATTTTTCGTCTGGGGAATACCCGCAAGGTTGCTCTGGGGCGGGTTGCTTTACTTTCTTTAAGGGCTTATTTTCCGAAGGATACGTCGTCACTCGGATAACGTCCGTTCTAAAAACGGTCAATTGTTCCCTGCTTATAGATAGCTCCGCACAAGCATTCTCCAAGTTTTTCAAGTCACGCAGACCGTGGCAACCGACATACCAATGGACTGACTGAGGATCATCAACGCTTGCAACTATCTTCCTGAAATAATCCATGTCAACGTCAGCAAGCGAGTGCCCTATTACGACGATATCCCGTATGTTATTCAGCGTGTTAAAGAACGGCTGATTTGCGTGTATTATATCGTCGGTATGCTTGGTCAGCGCCTCGTCGCTGTACGCTATACTCTCGGTAATCATTTCCTGTGCTCTTTCAACGATAAATCGCTTCCCTTTGCTTATTCCTCTGAATGAAGTATCCTTGTAATCAAACATTGCGTCGCTTGCTCCGTAGCTATGCCCCAATATCAATCTTTGGTTCTTATGCTTTCGACAACCGTGAATGTAGCAGACCTTTTCCCTCGGCACACCGTACAGTGACTCGGGGAATTCGGTGTAATTGAAATTCAGCACCTTGACATCTGTAAACAGATGACGCAATGGGCGGTCGTCTGTTCCTATCTTCAACGTTTGCACCCACTTGCGAAACTGAGGATCAAGTTCACGTGCAATCTCACTCATAGGCTCTGCCGCCGTATCGACCGCAAGGCAAAAATCCGAGGCTTTTTCGCTTTCGTAAGCGTCAAATAGGTCCAAAAGATTATCTACAACGGCATATGAGTTCATTGCTGGAACGTTTATCTTGGCAAGTGCCGATTCAAAATCCGCCCATATATCCTTGGGGGTCAGATACGTCTCAAGAGTGTCACGAAGCCCGTTGCGCTTTCCGAGTGAGTCACGGAAGCAATAGTAGCTTGACCTTACTCCATGCATAAGGTCAAATCCATTTCCTAAAACGCAAAGCGTTTGCCCCTCGTGTATATTGATATCCTCTACGGGAATGACGTGATATTGCTTCAACAGCTGCAAAAATTCAGCTTGATCCCGTTCCTTTTGCTTCTGCCACGCCTTTTCTTGCTCAGCTTCACGTCTCTGCTCTTCCCTCTCATACGCAAGCTTTGCGCATGACGGACAACGCTTTGGACGCTCGCCGTTCCAATCGTAGTCAAAGGACGCAACGATTAGCGGCAAGCCGCAATCAATGCAGGACGGCAGTGTGTTATTTTCAATGCTTTGGCTCATTTGTATCTCCATTAATTAATTTTACACGGCATACGCATATTCCGTAGCCACTCTCTTTTCTTTCCATAAACTCAGGTGGCAGCTTGCTCATATACTGCCGACCGAGCGCCGAACTGCCGAGAAACGCTTCGATATTAGTTACAGGAAGAACGCACCAATCGCTGTCGTAGGGCTTATTAGCAATATAATACTCCGCAATGGTGATCAGCGCATTAAGCGGTACTCCGTTGGGTCTTATGCTTTCGATATACGAAAGCTGTTCGGGCGCGAGCTTTACCGCCTCGCGCCGCAGTGCGCCAAGCTCTAAGGCATCGGCTATAGCGCTATCGAAGGATAAAAGCCATTCCGCGTTTGTTTTGGACGAGAAAAGCGGCACTTGGTACTGCTTGACCTTGTCGCTCCATTCGTCCTCCCATTGCTTTGTTCTATCCGCGAGACAATGAATGTGCTTATTCACCTTGCTTCTGTTCTCCGCAATAAACTGTGCAACAGAATGAACGTGACGGTAATACCACCCCGCACCGTCCTCATTCACAAGCTCGGGAAACTCCTCGTGATATTCGGGGAAGCTGACCTTAAATTGCCAATTCTCGCTTGGATTGGATTTTTTATTTGCTTGCGGCGTCTTTGCGGGCATACTGCACCATGCGCAGAGGGCGCGACGGGCGTATTCTATACGCTCATACGGCTCACCGTCCTTCAGCGAGCCGTCGGCGTTATGAAAGATATATCCACGTGAGAGTATTGTAAAAATACGGGAAAAACCCTTGAAATCTTTTATCATATCGGTGGTAAATCTGCCGAGAAAAGAGGTATCCTTGCCGTTTGAGACGGAATATGTCGGCTGACCGATATAAGCTTTATATTCGTTCCATTCATTTGTCATATCGGCTCACCTCATTTCTTCAATGCATATTTATCTACGTACTCCCAAAGAACGTCCCAAAGGAACGACCGCTTATTAAGAGCCACTACATATTTGACAGCCTCAGCAGGCTTGCAGATACCCTTGACAAGCTCCAAGCACTTTTTGGCAACTGCTTCACGATAGGTACTGCCCGATATTTTGTTTACATAGGCGTCAATGAGCGCCGTCATTTCGGACGAATCACCCTCATAATGCAGTCGTGCTCTGTTCTGCCGTATATTATCGTTATCGGTATCTGCAATCAGATCACCGAGCAGTCGATAGCCGCCGCAACGGAAATCAGAGAGCAGCTCATAATAGTTTTGAAATGCTTCTTCTGGCAGATATTTATTTAAAAACAGCATTCTCTGTTCTTCGGGCAGAAACTGCCATTTTTCCTCTCTTACAGCACAGCGAATATCGCTCACACGGTCTGCGGAGAGATTTACGAACAGAGCATAAAGCTCATCGGCATCATAGATATTTTCCTCATCGCGCATAAATAATATACGGCTAATGCCCTTCTTCTTGGCTTTACTTTCCGCAATGTGCTGACTTGCGCGGATACGCTTCAAGCAGCTTTCATACGTTCCGACAAGATTTTTGATACGTTCAAGAATATCCGTGTTCAGCCGCTTCTCCCATCCTTGCTCATAAGCAAAGGTGAAAAGCTCCGAAGCCTTTGCAGTCTTGCTCTTTATTTTGGGCGTATGCTCCTTGAGCATCTGCGCGTAATACGGCAATTTTTCAAGATTTGAGCTGACGGTATTCCAATCAGTCGAGCCAAAATATTCCTTGAACTGCTCATCAAAGGTCGGCTCGTACCACGGGCGGCGCTCCTCGGAGCTATCAAGAATATTTTTGTATTTCAAAAAGCTACTGCGCTTTATCTACATTTTGCCGAGATACTCCGACAGATCGGGCTTGATACCGCTTTTTGCGGAGTCTATCTCAAGCCCCGTCAGAATTGCGAGCGTTTCGGTCTCCTGTCTGCATTTTTCCTTTGTCTCTGCGTCGGCGTTCTCGTCGTAGGCGATGATACTGCGGTCAAGCGCCGCGTTGGATATCTGACCTACACGGGATGAAAAGGTGTTTCGGATCGCCTCAAAGCGAGCGTACCAATCGTTTGCGTTATGGATCAGTGGCTCTGCTGAGGGTATCTGCAAAAGAGGCAGTACAGCTTGAGCCGTGTAATTTTGCATTACGCAATCGTTCAGTATCGGCTCGGCAATCGTTTTTACCATATCACCGTCGTAGTCCGCACCGCCAAGTCGCTCGGCAATCAGCGCGTTTGGAGATACCATGACCACGTCGGTCAAGTGAGAAAGATAGGTCTTGCGGATTACCCCTTCCTTCTTCATAGGCTCAAGCAATACTTCCTCGTTTCGCGCTATATGCGGGTTGCGAAGCAAGGTATAGTGTTCTTGGCTTTCGTACGCCGCACCTGCTGCGTATATCTCTGACTCTGTGAGCATTTCCTCGCAAAGCATACTCTGTAGTCGATAGGCTTGGTCGTTATTTTCGTGCTGTCCTTGAATGAGATAGTAAAGGAATGTAATCAAGTCGCCCGAAAGATAGCGGTTATCACCCGCAATCAAAAGCTTTCCCACGGCGTACTTTTTTAACGTTCTTTCAGCTAAGGCATCAAGCTCGTTGGTATAATACGCTTCGTTTATAAAATACGGATTTTTCCGCAACAGCTTTGCCATTTTACTCTCTTTTGTCCGTGAGAACCATCGTTCTGCAC
Organism: Clostridia bacterium; assembly: GCA_017461745.1. GTDB lineage: Bacteria > Bacillota > Clostridia > Oscillospirales > CAG-272 > HGM12713. Next base: position 71,905 of record JAFTXE010000059.1, read on the forward strand.
GTCCAAGAAACAAATTCTTGCGAAAATTCTCGTTGGCAACGAGATCGTAATATCTCTGCTCCGTGGCTTTGGTTAGCCAATTGCGTCCGTCCTCGGCAGGACTATGCTCCCAACCGAGAGGAAGGTCATCGGGGCGAAACAGCTCGGCTTTCATTGATACAGTATTCAAGAACTGATAATTAAGCTCGGTCAGCGCCTCGGGCTGTGGCTTGCTGACTCCCGTAACGTAAAGCGCATGACGAAAATCCTCACAAACCGCAAGATATTTATACCAATCGTATCCGCACTCCAAAAGCCAATTAAAGCCTTTGAGCTGACTCTTGGTCAATATCATGCACACATCGTTTACGTAGTGTCGCTTGCCCCAAATATCCGTGATTACATCAATGCCGACAGAGGAAAGCAACGTGCGGAAATCGACCTCGTGAACCATTCCCTTGATGTAAGGCATACGGATCTGGAAGGAATGGTGCTCGTGCGTTTTTGAAAGCTGCTTATCTATCTGTGCCGAGAACTCCTTTGAGATCAAGCCCTCGCCGTCAAAAAGAGTGACACTTACATTCGTCTGCTTTTCTTGGCGTTCGTATTTACGAACGCTCCCCTGCCCCGTGATGTCCTCAACGGTAATAACGTTTACGCCATTCACCGTCTCTTTGGGGTTATCAATAACAACTATACTGTGCTTCTTCCACAGATTAGGAGCTTCAATTCTCGTTCCGCTTGAAAACAAAAGTCCGTTATAGGCATAGAGCTTGGAGAGCTGACACTCGCCGATATTCATATTGAGCGTCATTCGCCCATGGACTCTTCCGTACACATCAGAGCGGATGAAAGCAAGACGGGAGCTTCGGCTCATGCTTGCTGAGCGCTCAAACGGAAAGTATTGCTCCAATCCTTTACCAAGGTCAAGATAAATACCTGCGGGGCGAAACATTGACTCCGCCTTCTTTTGCCTCAGCGCAATTTTTGGATTACTTGGATCACGGTCAAATATACCGCCAAAATCAACGTACACGATTACGTCGTAAAGGTCGTCAATCACGGTATCCCTCGTGGGATGCTTATAGTCATAGCCATTCAGCGCGCACATAGTTTGGAAGAAGATAGCGTTATCCTCTTGGTAAGTCTCGCCTTGACGCATGATCGTGCTTTCGGTTTCACGCTTATTCAGACGAAAGCGATACTGCTCGGGCAAGCCATCGCTTTTAGCGTAAGCAACAATAGCTTGCGCTGACAAGATCGGTATTTTATATCGTATCTCTGCCATGAACTCACCTCCCGTTTATATCGTTACTAACAGTATAACATATAATCGCGATATTTTCAATAGTTTTGTAAAATGAATACTACCCACATAATATAGTATAGTCAAGCACAACAGCACTCTCCACAAGTAGTGAGAGTGCTATTTTTGTTTGCAAATAAATTTATCGCCGTAAGGCAGAAAGGAGATCAAAAAATGAACTTTGCTCATTACAGAAGCCTAAATTATCGGCAGAGTACCCGCGAAAGCGGGGCAAGCAGAGGGTTTGGGTTCCCACCGCCAACGGCGGTGAGATTCCCAACCCACATTTATCGGGGGCGAAGCCCCCCAAGCCCCCACTTGCTTTGCCAAGAAAAATAGTAAATCTCAAAACAGAAATTCATTAAAGTTCAAGGAAAGAAGGTATTATGAAAAACAAAGCAAACACCAACGTTCACGGTCGAACAAGAAACAAAAAAATGTCCTTTTGGGTGAGCGAATCCGAGCAAAAACGCATAAAAAAGCTTATAGCAAGGACAGGACTTTCACAAAGAGAATATCTTTTAAGCACCGCGCTTGGCAAAACGGTTTATCAAGTTGATGAGCTGAAGCCAATGCTTTTTGAGCTGAAAGCCATCGGCAGAAATCTCAATCAACTCACAACGCTTGCGCATCAGGGTCGCATTTCTGCAATCAATCTTTCAGAAGCTACAAATGCGTTATCAAAAAATTACGCCGCCGTTAACGGACTTTACGAACGCATCCAAGGCGCTCTCACAAGCGGCGGTCTATCCGAGAACGCAGAGAAAAATAATCATGGCAACGTGTAATTATATCCAAGCCAAAAAGCAAAATCAAAGCTCCATGAGGGCTGTCATTCGCTACGTATCTCAAGACGCAAAAACTCTTGACGAAGGCGGACGGCGCTATCTATCGGGTATAAATTGCTCGGGCGAGTCCACCTACGACGAGTTTATGGCAACGAAAAATCTTTACGGAAAGCAAAGCGGTATTTTTTATTATCATTACGAGCAATCATTTGTTCCCGACGAGATAAGCGACTATAACACCGCGCATGAGATAGGTCGGCAGCTTGCCGAGGAAATGTTTCCCGATTTTGAAGTACTCGTTGCCACTCATCTTGATGCTTACGACACAGACGGTCGGCAGAGAGTTCACAATCATTTTGTCATCAACAGCGTAAGCTTTTCAAATGGTAAAAAGCTTGATTACGGTCCTTATACGCTTGAAAAAATGCGTCGTATCAGCGACCGTCTATGCCGCGAGAATGGGCTATCGACTCTTAACGAATATAAGCAGTGCTTCACCTCAAAAGGACTCGGCACACGGGAATATCGAGCGGCAACCGAGGGAAACAGTTGGAAATTTAAACTCATCTGCACCATTGAAAAGGCGATGACCGTGGCGGCAACGAAAGATGATTTTATTGCCCTCATGGAATCCGAGGGCTATTCGGTCACGTGGACGGATAGCCGAAAATATATTACTTACACCTGCCCCGACGGCAAGAAGGTAAGAGACAATAAGCTTCACGAATTAAAATTTTTAAAGGAGAATATGCAAAATGAATTCACAATCAGAAGTCAAACAATCAAACAATACGAGCATTACCAAGCTAAAGCAAACGACGGCGGCAACGATGCAGACTCTGACGCAGACACCGTATCAGCCGATAGTATACGCCATTCCCCGCGAGGACTGGGTGGCATTTCTGACGTATATGAAGACGACGTCAACGTTTCAGCCAACACTATTCAACAAGCTCACCGAGCTACAGGAAACGGTTCTTACGGTGGAGGATTGGAACGTGATGATGGAAGCGCTGAACGAATGGTCAAACCACATGAGCCGGCAAGTGACGGAGACAGCGAGCAGCATAGTGCCGAGAGTACAGGAGATTCTTCGAGAGAACAAGGAGCTTCTCTTACAGGATGGGAAGACGCGAGAACAATTTTTCTCTCGGCTCAACATCAAAACAGTGGATCAGCTGGAAGCTATCGAGGACATGCTATACCAAACGAAGAGATGGATAATATGCTCGATAGCGGCGAGTGGGATAGTCAGTACTCTTCTGAGTACGGTGATATGTCTTTTGATGAGATAAAGGATGATACAGATACTCAAGACCCCTACGATGCTTACGATAAAACGTCAAGCCCGTCTTTACATGGCGTTGAAACGGATGCTCTTTATTTTATCGGAGGTCTTTTAAGCTTGGAAAAACATGATAACACTGAGGATTGTACCACCATGCCAAAGAAAAAGCGAAAGAGAGATAAGCACGAATGGGAACAAAGTATGTAAATGGGATTATTTTCTTGGCAAAATGCCAACAATCAATATTAAGAAAGAGGTGATTGAATGGAGAAAAAAAGCACCAACGAAGAACGAGAAAAGCAAATGGCAGAGTCTCTATGGCTTAATTACTTTAACCGATATCTGTTTGAGCACGGCACGATTTCCGAAAAGGAATATAAAAAAATGACCGATAAAATAGCGCAACGCACACATCGACATACGCGTGACGATCTGACGATGTAAGCTACTTCAATCGCAGAGTATTTAATACGATTTGGTTTTCATTGGCTTGCGAATAAACGGATATTTTTTATTTTTCGCTTGCTTTTTGGGTTCTTTTGTGGTATAATATACGGTGTAGATTATGATAAAACGAACTTTTGAGAAAGGAGCAACGATGGATATATTAAACATACGAGCGTTGATGAAAACAAAATCAATATACGACATTCCCTTGCGTGTGACTTATTACGCGCGTGTTTCCTCGGAGAGCGACGAGCAGTTAAATTCCCTTGACAACCAGATATCGTATTACGAGGATTTTATAAAGAGAAATTCGGCGTGGACTTTTGTACCAGGTTATGTTGACGAAGGACTTTCGGGTATTTCCACCAAGAAAAGAAAGCATTTCAACGAGATGATTTGCGACGCCAAGGAAGGAATGTTCGACCTTATAATTACGAAAGAAATATCCAGATTTGCGCGTAACACGGTCGATTCTCTGCAATACACGCGAGAGCTTCTTACCCGAGGGGTCGGCGTATTCTTCCAGAACGACAACATAAATACGCTTGACGAGGATGCGGAGCTCAGGCTCACTATCATGTCCTCAATTGCTCAGGACGAGCTCCGCAAGCTATCCTCGCGTGTTAAATTCGGGCATCAGCAAGCGATAAAATCAAGCGTTGTGCTTGGCAACAGCCGCATCTTTGGCTACACCAAGGACGACAAGCGGCTTGTCATTGACGAGTCGCAAGCGCCTATGGTGCGTGACCTGTTTCGTCTGTACGCCACGGGCGAATACAGTATGAAGCAGCTTGAGGTGCTATTCTACGAGCAGGGCTACCGCAATTACAACGGCAACAAGATAGCCCACACGACGATGTCGGGAATCATATCCAATCCCAAATACAAGGGATATTACGTTGGAAACAAGGTGCGTATCGTGGATATGTTCACCAAGAAGCAAAAATTCCTTCCGCCTGAGGAATGGGTGATGTTCAAGGACGAGACGGGCGAAATAGTCCCCGCTATAGTATCCGAGGAGGTTTGGGACAAAGCGAACGAGGTACTCAGGCGCAGAAGTGAGGACGTAAAGAACCGACAAGGCATCTGCAACCACGCAAATTTGCTGACGGGCAAGCTATACTGCGCTCATTGTGGCGCGGCTTATTACCGCAGAGAGTCGAGGAGCAAGGACGGCAAGGTAAACTCAAAATGGGTATGCTCAAACAAGATAAACAACGGTGCGGACGCCTGCCCTTCCTTCCCGATATACGAGGACGAGATAAAGCCCATTCTGTTCGATGTATTCAGCGAGACGAGAGTGGACGTTGAAGCCCTACTCGCAAGCTACGAGGAAATGTTCACGTCCTTAGAAGCCGACGACGAAACGGCAAAGCTGATGGAGGAGCAGAAGCGTGTCATAGAGCTTGCCGACCAAAAGAAAAACAAGCTCTTGGAGCTTGTAACGACGGGCGCTATCACAACGGCGAATTTCAAGTCTATGACCGTCACCTGCGACCGAGAGGTCGAGGAAGCGCAAAAAGCCATCACAGAGCTTGAGGAACAGTTATTCACCAAAGAGGAATACCGCAAGCATATCGGTGATATAAAATCAAGGCTTGACGCGGCGATAAGAGACGCAAGCACGGGCATGATAACAAACGAATTTGTTGCCCAATATATTGATAAAATCTTCGTCACATTAACAGATAATGATACGGCGAAGCTTGAAATCAAGATATTTACGGGCAAAAACACAGAAAAATGGCTAAAAAAGCTTACCGCGCGGCATAGAAGCCGTACGGGTCACACGTCTAAGAAAATGGTAGAGAGCTACGAAAACTCTATCAAGAACAACACCAACGCTTAACTTTAATTTGATTTAAGTAAAAAAACGTGGCTGACACGCCTAAACGGAGTGTCAGCCACGTTATCTCTTTTATTTTAGAATATACCGCTTCCGTCACCACTGTTTTCACCGTCGTTACCTACAGATGCGGTAATAACGTCTGCAATGGCAAAAGGAATTATTTCTATTTGAGGATTTATGTAATTTTTCATATTGCTTATCCTTTCTCTTACGCAACGCTCGATGAGTTTACGCTTGCCGTGCGAGTTTGGTCGTAAACCGTATACGTAACGTCGTCGATTTGAACTTCAAACCACATATCAGCGCAGACGTTTTTACTCCAATTATCCGATGCTATGTTGGTAACAACCAATCTCGTAATATTTTTCTCTGTAATGTAATTTCCTGCAACTTCAACTTTTTTCGTTTTGCCTTCAGCATAGAAGGTCCAGCCCCAAGAGGTAAAGTTGAAATCGTCTGCAAAGTCATAGTTGTATCGCAATGAGGCAGTGGTTTCTGTTTTATTTTGAACATTTTCACCAAGGTATTCAAAATAATTATTCTCTATAATTATGTATGTACCGTTGGTATTATTTTTTGCAAGCAAGTGGGTTGAAGGAACAGAAATATTTGCCGTATTTCCGCCCTCAGCTACTGAGATACTATTTACAGTTCCAGCACTGACGTTAGTAGTGACATTTCCAACTCCAACTAAAAGTTGGGAAATGATTCCACCGCTTATGCTCAAATTATTATTGTTATCCACGCGAGAGATAGTTCCTGCGGTTATTACGGTAATACCATTATTCAATATAGCTACACCGCCACTTGAAGTAATCGCTCCACTCTTAACTTCGCTATTATCAACAACGGTCAAGCTTCCGTTACATCCAACAACTATCAAATTATTATTTGAATCAGTAATAGTATATCCATTCAAATCGAGAGTAATATTTTTATCTATTATAACAAACTCGCTATAGCCTATACTACCCATCAAAGTAATCGTCTGTCCGTCAGATGCATTGCTGACAGCTTCTGCAAGAGTACTATATGGAACTCCGTCTACCATTATCCCCGTCATAATCACGCCGTGACGAACAACTTCGATTCTATCCAACACATCAATGTTTTGATTATTTGCGCTTACATATATAATATTATTAATAGTACCGCCCGTAATGGTAACCGTTGCGTTATCGTATATTTCGCCAACGCCATTGACACCATCTGCCATGGCAACTGCACAAGCATACATTTCGTAGTAATTGTTATCTACAATTTGTATGCTTCCACCCGTCATTTCAAATGAAGGATAAATAGTAGCATTGTCGCGTATATATATCCAAATGCCATATGCAAATCCCGATTCCCAATTTACATCCGCACCTGAATACGTTCCTTCTTCGCCAATTATAATATTTCCGCTTTGAAACTTCAAATCACCCTCAAGTTGAAACGCAGAATTTCCTGCTTTGATAGCACCATTTTGCTCCTCGCTGCTGTCTATAACGGTAAGTGAGGCACCAGCGCGAATTGCAATTGCGGCTGCGCTTGTTCCTCCTGACGAAGTTGTGGTTTGCGAAAGCGTATGACCGTTGAGGTCGAGAGTTACCGTTCTTCCTGCTTCGAGCTTAAGCGTCTTTCCATGGTTATAGACGCCGCTATAGGTTATATCTCCCGTTAATGTTATAGTGGAAACATTACTGTCAGCCAATGCTGAAGCTATTTGGTCATACGTCGATACAAGCTTAGCATCTGTATCAGTTATTTCTTCGCTTGTACCATCAACTTGAACATCATTATTCAAGTTTTCTTCCGCAACTATGTTAAAGGACACAGCAGAAATACACAATGCCAAAGCAACTATGAGACCTAAGAAACGCTTTTTTACAGATTTCATTTATTTTACTCCTTTTTATATTTTTTATCATTTTATTATATCATAATTTTTTCGGCTTGTCTATTGACAATTATACCAATAAGTTATTGATTTTAGCGCAAAAGCTTATATATTGCACTATTCACATAGTCAAAAGCAACAAAAATAGGGCTGATTATTTGACAAATCAGCCCTTTGCGATTATTTATTACTTTCTTCTGAGCCATGCGGCACAACGTGACTCTTCCGTCCACGTTTTACCTGCGGAAGCATAATCTATAAGGCGTATGCTCTCGCCGTTTTCAAGCTCTACCTTCATGCATATTTTTGCCTCGGGTATTTCATGGCAGCACGCCTGCTCTCCCTCGACAGTTCCGTCCGAGTCACAGCGCACGTCAAGCACTGCGTCGGGGTCGGTAACTCTTTTATCTGCCGCAAGCACCAAAGGTCCGCGCATATATCCCGCGAACAAGTCCGCATTAAGCGCGTCATCCTGTGGCAAAATGCGAGTTATGGGCATCTGCATATCAAGAATTACGGTATCTCCGCTGCTCCATTCTCTTTCAAGCTTAAAGTATCCCGCATCGGCACTCTTTGCTGTGTCTCCGCAGCTTACGCAAGCCTTTTTACACCAAGCGGGTATTCTAAGTGCCATGGCAAAATGTTCGCGCTTTTCTACGCTCACATTTATTTCAACTCTACCGTCATATGGATAAGACGTATTTATATTCAACGTCAACTCGTTATTTTTAGGAGTTTTTACGCTAAGAGTTCCCTTTTCGTAATAGTTAACGATAACTCCGTCTGAGCTATGCATAACGGCAATTTCGGGAATGACGCCAGCTCCTGCTGCGCCGATACACGCGCAACAACCGTAGAAGGTCTTATCGTCGAATGTATTGAAGCCGCCCGTCTTTCTTCCTCTGGTATCCGCAACCAAGGGGCTATAGCTATCGAACGGCAACACCTGCGGAACTACGTCGTATTTTTCATCAAGCACGGGAACTCTTTGTGTATTCATTGCCCCAATATAGCTATTATAGAAGGATTGCTCGATGCAGTCCGCATATACAGGGTCTCCCGACAGCTCAAGAAGCGCAGAGGCAAGCTTCATCCACGTAACCGTGACGCAGGTCTCCTGAACTATACCGTCGTAGTCGGTCTGAGTCTGCTTTACTGCCGTATGGTCAAACAGCTCGTGAGTACAGCCGCTACAACCGATGATACTTATTTCATTTTCAACTATTTTACGTCCGAAGTTAAGAACTGCCGTTTTATATTTTTCAATGCCCGTAACGTAATAATACTGCAAAAGTCCTTCAAAGCATGACATCATCTCATAAGCCTTGACTACGGGATACTGATATGGCGCTATTTCGTCAGCATATGCAAGCTCGATTAGGTTTGCGGACTTGATAAAGCCCGTGGAAATAATGTACTCAGCAAAATCAAGATATCTCTTCTCACCCGTCAGACGATAAAGTCTTACCATGGGCTCAAGTATGGAGCAGGAATTAAGTCCCTCCCAGTGCTTTGAGCAATTGCGGATATCGCGCTTACCTTCGCCGACACGCTCAATTATATAATCCGCTTGCTTTTGCATTGAGGTGACAAGCTCACGATTAAGCGCCTCGTCTCTTGATATCTCCATAAAATACATCATACCGAGCATAACGTATTTACGTCCCCAAAGGTCCCAGCGCTCAAGCTCACGCTCTGCGGGATATCCAGATATTCTTCCCGAGGACTCTTGCGCCGAAAGCATATCTCTTACCGAGTCCTCAAGAATTTTATACATTTTTTCGTCCTTGGTATAGGCAAGAACCATGGACGCTCCGCGCATCATTTTTCCCCAGAATTCGCTTCTCCAGCTCGTATACCATATATCTCCCGCAAAATCCTCTTGCTTTTTGAATACTTCCACGAATTTTTGCCAGAGCCCTACCTCGCATATCTGATTGCGCTCAATAAATCTGACCGCTTCCGCAAGCGTTCCTTCGTACTTCGCGCGAATATCCGAGTTTTTAGACATAACTCGCGCATTGTCTATCTCTTTTACAAGCTTTTCCACCATAATGCAAAATCCTTTCTGAATTTTAATATCGTTTATTTTATTATAGCAGATATTTTGCCGTTTGTCCATTGCATTAGCGATTGATATATTGCATTTTCGATTTTTTAAAAGCTATTGACACAGCGTCAAAATGATATTATAATATTAGTATGACATCTAAAAAACAAGGAGGAGCTATGAGTCAGGCGCAAATTCCCGTAATTTTTGAAAATGCGGCTAAAGAGAAAAACAGATATCTGCACACCTCTTTTTATAATCTGAAAAAAGAAAACGCCGAATTTCTTCATTATCATGACGTGTTGGAATTGGGGCTTTGTCTTAGCGGACGCGGAGAATGTCTGACGGCAGATGGGAGTTATCCGTTTTCCAAGGGTGACGTTCAGTTTATTCTCCCCTTTCAGCCACATTACAACGTGACGTATACCGAAGATACGCTTTGGGCGTTTGTAAATATCGACGTTCCCCGTATATCCTCAGCGCACATATCACCCGATCCCGCATTCCTTATTGACCTCATTGAAAAAATACGCATCGGCGGTATTTTTTCGGCATCACAACATCCAACCGCCACCGCGCTTATTTCCGACATTGTAAATCTTGCTATATCGAGAGCGGAAAACACGGTCGATATAAACGACCTTATAACTGCCAAGCTGATTTCTCTTTTACTTGAGCTATCCATGAAGGATATAACGAATGCTGTCATAATGGAAAGCGAAAAGAAAAGCTCGGTAATTCTGCCCGCCATAAAGCTCGTCTCAAACGAGCTTAACAAGGGACGGAGTGCAAGCGTTGAAAAAATGGCTGCCGCTTGCTTTATGAGTGAATCTTATTTCAGAAAAATATTTTACTCGGTCATGGGAGAGTCTCCCAAAAGCTATATAACGCGTATGCAGCTTCTGAAAGCCCGCCGTCTTCTGCTGTCCTCTCGTTATTCAGTGGCGCAAATTGCTACTATTTGCGGGTTTCAGGATAATTCAAGCTTTTATCGCAGATTTATCGATTCTTATGGTGTGTCTCCGTCGGTGTACAGAAAATCGCAAAAGAAATGAATTTATAGCGGTTATTTGCATTTATTACGCTTTTATAGTTGACAAAAGGGGGATTTTGGTTTATAATATATTATTGAAGTATTTTATGGCGCGCAAGGCGCGGGAGGATTTATGACTATTTATGACGAGCTTGTTGCCAGAGGGCTTATCGCTCAGGTAACGGATGAAAATGAAATAAAGGAGCTTATCAACAACGGTAAAGCTGTTTTCTATATTGGCTTTGACCCCACGGCTGACAGTTTGCACGTCGGTCACTTTATGGCGCTTTGCCTCATGAAGCGTTTGCAAATGGCAGGAAACAAGCCCGTGGCTCTTATCGGCGGCGGTACGGCTATGGTCGGCGACCCCTCGGGACGTACGGATATGCGCCAGATGATGACCAAGGAGACTATCGAGCACAACTGCGAGTGTTTTAAGAAGCAGATGAGCCGCTTTATTGATTTCTCCGATGGCAAGGCTATTATGGTAAACAACGCCGATTGGCTGCTTGACCTCAACTACGTCGAGGTTCTCCGCGACGTTGGCGCTTGCTTCTCCGTCAACCGTATGCTGACGGCTGAATGCTACAAGCAAAGAATGGAAAAGGGTCTTTCCTTCCTTGAATTTAACTACATGATAATGCAGTCCTACGACTTCTATCATCTCTACAAGACCATGGGCTGTAATATGCAGTTCGGCGGTGACGACCAGTGGTCAAATATGCTTGGCGGTACTGAGCTTATTCGCCGCAAGCTTGGCAAGGATGCGTATGCTATGACTATTAATCTTCTCCTCAACTCCGAGGGCAAGAAGATGGGTAAAACGCAGTCGGGCGCGGTTTGGCTTGACCCCGCAAAGACCTCTCCCTACGACTTCTATCAGTATTGGAGAAACGTTGCTGACTCCGACGTACTTAAGTGTATTCGTATGCTCACCTTCCTTCCTCTTGAGGAAATCAACAAGATGGATACTTGGGAAGGCGCTCAGCTCAACAAGGCTAAGGAAATACTTGCGTACGAGCTGACGGCTCTCGTTCACGGTGAGGAGGAAGCAAAGAAGGCAGAGGCAAGCGCAAAGGCTCTCTTCGGAGCGGGCGCTGAGGCTGAAATTCCTATGACGGAGCTTTGTGACGCTGATTTTGTTGACGGTATTATCGATATCGGCTCCGTTCTCGTAAAGGCGGGACTCGTTCCCTCCAAGTCCGAAGCAAGACGCGCTATCGAGCAAGGCGGCGTTAGTGTTGACAACGAAAAGATAACCGACTTCAAAGCAATCTTTACAAAGGAAGCATTGGCAGAAGGTAAGGTATTCCGCAGAGGTAAAAAGAATTTCCGTAAGGTCGTTGCTAAGTAAAATTAGTTTTTTTACAAGCACAAATACAATTTTTTGGGGTCTTTCTTTCATAGAAAGACCCCAACTTCAAAATTTAAGAATAGTATTTTCTAATATAGAAACCGAGTCAAGCGCGCTACTTATTTGACAGGTTTCTTTTTTATTTTCGCGACTTTAAATAAGCACGAAAAATCCCCGTCAAATTTACAACGGCATTTGACGGGGCGATTTTCATTTTAAGCTATTATTTATTTCCTCCGCGTATCTCACGGCTTCCATTGCGTCCTTTGCGTATTTATCCGCGCCTATTGCGTCGGAATACTCCTGAGTAAGAACAGCGCCACCAACAATTATCTTACACCATGGCGCTTTTTTACGGAGAAGCTTTATAGTATCTTCCATTGCGGGCACTGTCGTAGTCATCAGAGCGCTGAGTCCCACAATTTCGGCGTGAAGCTTGACCGCTTCCTCTGCTATCACTTCGGGCGGAACGTCACGACCGAGATCCGTTACTGCAAAGCCGTAATTTTCAAGCAACAGCTTGACGATATTCTTTCCGATATCGTGTATATCGCCCTTTACCGTAGCTATGATAAAAGCGCATTTATCCGACGCCTTATTGCCCGACATATTCGTTTTTATTACCTCAAAAGCGGACTTCGCCGCCTCTGCGCTCATAAGTAGCTGCGGCAGATATACGGTCTTATTCTCAAAGCCCACGCCAACGGTATTGAGAGCGGGTATTATCTCCTCCTGAACTATCCGCAAAGGTGGCACGTCACGGAGCATATTCTCTGTAAGCACCGCCGCCTGCTCCTTAAGTCCCTTTACAACTGCTCTTTGAAGCTCAGACGCATATTCGTCCTTAACTTCTCCTCGACTGACTACACTTGCCGAGACGGGGGCAGTCTGTGGCAGGGTCTCCGAAAATTTTATATATTCGGCGCAGTTATCGTCAAGTCCCGCAAGTGCTCTATAAGCAAAGTAAGCCTTCATCATTTCATCCGAATAAGGATTCATTATAGCCGCAGAAAGTCCCTGACCAAGCGTCAGCGCAAAGAAAGCGCCGTTTATAATATCTCTTGACGGAAGTCCAAAGGAAACGTTTGAAACACCCAAGGACGTGTGACAACCGAGCTTATGTCGTATAAGTCCGACCGCACGCATCGTCTCCTTAGCCGCCGTACTATCCGCGCTTATCGTAAGAGCTAGCGGGTCAAAGATAATGTCCTTTTTATCTATGCCGTACCTCTGAGCCTCGGCAAGAATTCTTTCGGCGATTTCAAGCCTCTGCTCTGCTTTTTCGGGTATTCCCTTTTCATCAAGCGTAAGAGCTACGACGAGTCCGCCGTATTTTTTAGCAAGCGGAAATACTGCGTCCATGCTCTCCTGCTTTCCATTCACGGAGTTTATCATTGCTTTTCCGTTATAACGACGCAATGCGGTCTCCATAGCGACGGCGTTTGACGTATCTATCTGCAATGGCAGGTCAATTATTGCCTGAAGCTCACATATTGCTGTCTTAAGCATCTGCGTCTCGTCGATTTCGGGAAGTCCGACGTTGACGTCAAGTATATGCACGCCCTTTTCCTGCTGAGCAATTCCCTCTTTGAGTATATAATCTATATCGTGCGCCTTAAGCGCTTCCTTGAAGCGTTTTTTACCCGTGGGATTTATGCGCTCGCCTATCAGTATGGGAGAATTTCCAAAGGTTACTGCGTGAGTGTACGACGATACGCAGGTAATATTCTTCTTCTCTATAGGCTTTGGAGCTATATTTTTAGTCTTATTGACCGTTGCGGATATATATTCGGGTGTCGTACCGCAGCAACCACCGATGGCTCTGACACCTTTTTTGACCATTTCCGCAACGTCTGCGGCAAAATCATCAGCGAGTACGTCGTAGACGGTATTACCGTTCACAGCCTTGGGAAGTCCTGCATTGGGCTTAAGTATTACGGGGACGGATGCGCATTTCAGATATTGCTCTACAACGCCGAAAAGAGCCTTCGGTCCTAACGAGCAATTGACACCAATCGCGTCCGCGCCCATTCCCTCAAGCATTGCCGTCATTGCGGCAGCATCCGCTCCCGTCATCAGCTTGCCGTCCTCTCCGTAGGCGTTGGATACGAACACGGGTAGCTCGCTATTCTCCTTAGCCGCAAGCAACGCCGCCTTGGTCTCATAGCTATCGTTCATTGTCTCAATGAAAATAAGGTCAGCGCCGTATTTGACGCCAAGCCTAACCGTTTCGGCAAATACAGACACCGCATCCTCAAAGTCAAGATCACCGTACGGCTTAAGCATTCTTCCCGTAGGACCTATATCGAGCGCTACCCACCTTGGCTGCTCTCCGCTGCTTTCCTCGCTTGCTCTGCGGGCATTATCTATTGCCGCCTTAACTATCGCGCCAAGCTCCTTGGCGGAAAACTTAAGCGAATTTGCGCCAAAGGTATTTGTATTGACCACGTTACTTCCCGCATTATAGTAATCACGGTGAATTTCAGTTACGACCTCGGGCTTTGATATATTCCATCTTTCAGGAAGCTCTCCTGCCTTAAGTCCTTGCTTTTGCAAAAGTGTACCCATTCCACCGTCAAGATACAGCGTATTATTTTTTATATACTCGGTAATTTTCATTATGCTCTCCTATATTCGCAATTTCGCTTATCACAAGCCTCGCATTTCTCCGCCACGTCGCAAATTCGTCCGTCCTTGGAAATTCCGATAATTGCCGTCACCGACTTTGAAGGCGACATCAGCAAGCTTTGATTAAGACTGAGTCCTATTTTTCTTGAGCAATCAAGAGCGGCGAATATTTCTTTTTGCGCCTCAATTGAAAAATCTCCATAGCCTGCGCTGAAGCGCGGTCGCGTGGAGTATCCTTCCGCTTTCTTCTGCTCGCTGATTTCTATGTTAAAGAGGTTACACAGGCTCTCAATCCGTTCCGCTCCAATTGCTTGAAGCATGAGTGCCTTCGTCGGAGATATCGCAGAATATCTTGCGATAAGACGGTCTATCTCAATTCCTACCGTCGCAGCAAACAAAATTATGCTGCTACATCCATTTAAATTTTTCTTTAACCCCGATGACGAAGTACGACAAAAGCCAAGGTCCAGCACTTCATCAGATACGGATATCTGCAATTCACGATAGCAAACCTTATATGTCAACCGCCCTGACGTTTCCGCAATGCAAGACGCCAAAATATCTTCAAGCTCGGGGGCATCACCTCGCACACCCGCATATCTCAGAATTTCCTTTTTATCAATCGGCGGAGCTTCGTATATTTTCGTATATACCGTACTATCCATATCAGCCGAGTATATCCGACAGATTGCTCTGAATTGCCGCCGCAACGTCAGGCTTATTCATTGAATAAACGTGCACGTTGGTAATACCGTTAGCAAACAAATCTATTATCTGGTCAGTGGCATACGCTATTCCCGCCTGCTTCATAGCCGCAGGGGTATCTCCAAACTTGTCAACCAAGGACTTGAAGCGTTGTGGCATAAACGAGCCCGAGAGCTTAATTGCTCTTTCAACTTGATTTCCGTTGGTTATAGGCATTACACCGGGGATTATCGGAACGGTAATTCCCGCCTCGCGTATTTTATAGAGGAAATTATAGAGCAAATTATTATCAAAAAACATCTGCGTTGTAAGGAAGGAACAGCCTGCGTCAACCTTTTCCTTCAAATATTTGATATCTTCCCTTTGATTTGTGCTTTCGGGATGTATCTCGGGATAACAAGCTCCACCAATACAGAAATCGTCCCCGTATTCTTTGAGCTCTCTGATAAGCTCGACAGCGTGACGATACGCCCATTTTGAGCGGTCGCTCTCCTCAAGCTGCGGCGTAAGATCACCGCGAAGCGCCATTATATTTTCTATTCCCGCCGCTTTTATTTGCTCTATTTTAGAGTGAACCGTCTCCTTAGTAGATGAAACACAAGTCAAATGTGCAAGCGTAGGAACACCGTAATTTGCCTTAATGTTTTTTGCGATATCCAAGGTATATTGACTCGTGCCGCCTCCCGCTCCATAGGTTACACTCATAAAGGACGGGCGAAGCTTTGCTATCTCCTCGGTAGCATGCTTGACGCTGTCAAATGCGGTATCCGTCTTAGGCGGAAAAACTTCAAATGAAAGAGATAATTTATTTTGATTCAGAATCTCGGTTAATTTCATATCTAACACCTTAATATAAATTAATTGCTCTTTAATTATACCATAAAAAAATAGGTATATCAAGTATTTTTATTATTTAATAAGATATAAATTATAATTTGAAGCACTGTTTTCGCAATTCCTTCACGGTTCAGCTTTACTCTTGGTTACTTTCTCTTTCGAAAAATAAAAAGTAACAAGCAAATATTTTATTAAAAATTCATTATGTAACAAAGGAGATGCGTATAAAACAAATACACATCTCCTGTTCGATTGGTTATTCTTCAATTATTTGCTTACGCGTTAATATAATTTCTGATAGCCTCTATAAACCTATCGCCGTACAACTCTGCCTTGGTTCTGCCGACGCCCGATATCTCCATGAATTCCCACATTGCTGTTGGCTTTTTGCTTGCCATTTCCGCAAGTGTCGCATTGGAGAAAACGATATATGCGGGTATGTTTTGCGCGTTTGCAATCTCAAATCGGAGCTTGCGCAAACGCTCGTACAAGTCGGAATCCGTAACCTGTTGCTGTTGCTGTTGCTTTTGTTTTTCCTTTGACTTCTTGTTTTTGCTTACCTTTGGCTCAACCTCTCTGTACTCCATCACTACCCGTTCACCGCCAAACAGAACGGCGTCCGCTCTATCGGTCAGTACGAGCGCACCGTATGTAGTATCCTTAACGGCATACCCGAGATCAACAAGATAATTTATAATATCACTGATATAAGTTCTCGGAACGTCACTCATGATTCCGTAAGTGCTCAGCTCATGGAGCCCCCATGTCACTATCCGCTTCTCCTCACTTCCGTGAAGCACGCGTACGATCGCCGCAATTCCCACGTGATATCCAAGCCTGCTATAAACTCGCCTAACGCAAGAAAATATCTTCTGCGCCTCAACGGTAATATCCTTTTGCTTGAATACCGTGCCGCAGTTTCCACAATTGTCGCAGAAGTCCTTGTGCTCCTGACCGAAATAATCAAGAATATTGCTCCGCAGGCACTTAGTGGTCTTGCAGTATTCTATCATTCTGTTGAGTCTTTCGTAATCTCTGCGACGTAGCTTTTCTCTTTCCTCCTCTGTGATCGCATCACTTTCCTCGGAATACTCGATAAGCGTTTTTGCCGTATGAATATCGCTCGGCGAATAAAGCAAAATACACTCCGCAGGCTCGCCGTCACGCCCTGCTCTTCCCGCCTCCTGATAGTATGCCTCAAGACTCATGGGCATATTGTAATGTATGACGAAGGAAACGTTGGACTTATCAATCCCCATTCCGAAGGCGTTGGTAGCAACCATAACGGTCTTTCGATCGTAAACAAAATCCTCTTGGTTTCGCTGTCTCTCCGCATCGTCAAGACCCGCGTGATATCTGGTCGCCGAAAATCCGTTTTCCTCCAATAAGGTACATATCTTCTCAACGTTGCTCCGTGTCATGCAGTAAATAATTCCGCTCTTATCCCGACGCTTGTCTACAAGCTCCAAGATCTCCGCGGATCTTTTTCTCGGCTGACGAACCTCGAATTTAAGATTTGGACGGTCAAAGCCCGTGATAACACGCAATGGAGACCTCAGCCTGAGCTTTGCCTCAATGTCCTCTCTGACCTGTTCCGTCGCCGTTGCCGTAAACGCAGTGACTACGGGACGTGCGGACAAGGAATTTATAAAATCCACGATCTTGAGATAACTCGGTCTGAAATCGTTTCCCCACTGTGAAATACAATGCGCCTCGTCCACGGCAATCATAGAAATAGGCAGCTGACGCGCAAGCTCCGCAAATCCTCCCGATTCAAGTCTCTCGGGAGCTATATAAAGAATTTTATATATTCCCAAGCGTAAATTGTCATATACCTTCAACAGCTGCTCAAAGGTCAAGGAGCTATTTATATAAGCCGCCGCTACGTTAACGTTTTTCAATGCCATGACCTGATCCTTCATTAATGAGATAAGCGGCGAGACCACCACGGTAATTCCCGAAAACATAAGAGCAGGAATCTGATAGCAAAGGCTTTTTCCACCACCCGTAGGCATTATACCCAACACATCTCGTCCATCAAGCGCCGCATCAATCAATTGCTCCTGACCACCTCGAAAGGTCGTGTAACCGAAATAATGCTTTAATACTTCATATTTATTCAAGGCGTTTCCTCACTTTAACCTGTTAATCCTTTTTACCTTAAATTATCAACACCATTATACCATAGTAGTTTGTAAAATTCAAGAGAAATCAACAAAGTATCAGTTAAGTAAATACAACGCGCTTCCAGATTTAAAACAATTTTACGCAGTCGGTAGCTTATCGCAAAACATGATAAGATTTGACGTTACCTTTTCCTGCTCATTGAGGGGATTGAAAATTCCGTTGGCATACAGCATATCCATGACCATTAAGGCTACCTTTGTGCCTATGAAGCCGCTTACTTCCCAATTTATAATAAGGTCTTGCATTTGTGGCGGGTAGTTTTTTGCCTTCATCATGGCAAGCTCCAATGCTTTGTCCGCGAACCTATCGGTTATAGCCTTATCGAGCTTAGGAATTTTATCAAAAAAATCTTTCTGATTTCCATTAACTATCATAATATTGGGCTTGTTATCTGATGTTATAAAATTCCTTTTTCGCAGGCGCTCAAACTTTTCTTTATTCGCAGAATTATCGCAGATTAATCCAATTATCAATTCGTAAAGATATTCGTAATCGGACGTATGATTATTTGACCATGCGCCTTCTCTTGAACATAGCCTTGTGTCTATCGACCATGAATATACGGATGGATATTTCCTTGACCATCTTGTCATATGACCACAAGCCCAATACGTCGGTAAATCCTTGTAAACAGGATTATAATCAGGGTCAGCTCTTTGAGAATTAATATGAACAAATGCTATATAATTGCCGCCACAAGTCGTTTTAATAACGTATTTGGATAAATCATTATTAATTGGTATTCCGCATTTTGCCGCAATACCGTAAAACACAGCGGCAGCCTCTAAAAGTTCTCTGTTTCCGCTCGGTATATAAACGTTATTAACATCAACTATGGCTTCTCTTACGATAGGTACGTATTCCTTAGCCAGAATATCGGCTATCTCAAATTGTATCGCCGTTTCCTTTTCAAGCATTTCAAGATAAAATTTTTCAGGGTCGAATTTGACAAAGGTCGTATATCTCTCTCCTTGGCTTTTAACTAAGAATCCATTTTCCTCAAGTAAATTTATTTTATCTTCAATGTAAACGGGAGTAAGCCCCAATTCCTCCGCAATCTTTTCTTTGGTTTTAGGAGAATGGTATACACTATAAACAATATTAAGATTTAATTTATCTCCTAAGTAATATTCAGGTCCTCCGTTTCGTCCGGGATCACCACTGTGACCAAAATCTGTAGCCTTTATTGGAGATAATCCTAACTTTCCTATTTTTCTTTCCATAGAAAATCCCTCCTTTAATTCATTTCTTGCCTGATTCAAATGCCATTTTACAGTACCCTCGGGCATGCCCAATTCCTTGGAAATACGCGTAACAGATTTGTTTTCATAGTAAAAACCGTACACTATTTTTCGGCGTTTCTGAGACAAAAAAGCAATTTCTCTTGTTAGTCTCCTTAGCTCACTGTCATTATTCTCAAAAAAATATTTTTCATAGTAAGCAATTTGAAGTCCGTCAATGGAAATACCTTGATGCTTCTTTTTAGCGGCAACATATTTCGAATACGTATGCTCACTTATTCGCCATATATATCCTTCGATATTAGAAACATCTTCTGCCTTTAGCAATGAAGAATATACTTCCTGTATAATTTCCGAGCACAGCTCCTCAGCCTCATCGTAAGAATATGACTTTTTTACCGCAAACCCGTATATTTTTTGAAGGTACTCAATAATAATTTCATCAGCCTTTTGTTTTAACATATTTATTGCTCCGACGTCGTTTGATAATATAGTGAGGGAAAATTATAAAAGGTTGGGGTATTCAAAAATTTTCTTAATAAAAAAATCCCGCACAAAAATGTGCGGGATTGGTGCACCTTCAGGGATTCGAACCCGGGACCCACTGATTAAGAGTCAGTTGCTCTACCAACTGAGCTAAAGGTGCTGGCTCCCCCTGCTGGGCTCGAACCAGCGACATCATGATTAACAGTCATGCGCTC
>JAFTXE010000060.1 GCA_017461745.1 Clostridia bacterium
TCACAGACTGACAGTTACGAGCTGTCATCATAGGGATCTCACCTCCGCCGGGTTGCCCGCCGGCCGCGCATTTTGCACGGAAGTATCATTATCACCGCTATCTGTCATCTCCCTCCGCAAGTAGTAAGCTTGCAGCCGTTCACAGGAATAATCCCGATTATTATTCCGCGTTTCTGTGGCTTGTAGATCTCCCTACGATAACGGCAAGGTATCTGTTCAAGGTTATTTAATTGTCATGCTATTATAACATAACTTTTTGTCTTTGTCAATAAAAATCGCTTTTATTTGATTACACCGACGCAATTTTTGATCGACAAAATTTGATTATACTTTTATCTGCCCCTACTTAATAGTCACGAGAAATGCGTTTTTAGGGGATATTTTTTAAAAATATTTTTTTATTTTTTCTTCTGACTTTTTATAATACTGTCTCACCGTCTCCCAACGTATTCCCATTAACCGTCCGGCTTCAGTATAAGATAAGCCCTCTACAGCTACATACCAAATCGCCTTAAACTGCTTTTCGGTCAAAGCGGAAAGAGCCTTACCCATCTTTGAACCAAAAATATAAATGAATTAATAATTATTTTCTCGTTCCCAAATTACTTCTTTATTATTTTGAAAGTATATATACTGTCTTTTGTAGTAAAAACAAGTTTGTCGTTCACATATGTTGAAACACCATAATCCGTCCGCAAATGATTCCTTTGTTCATCGTACAATACTGCATACTGACCGCCAAGAGTTTTGTTTACGCTGTCTTCAAATATATATAAGTCACCCGAAATGCCAACAAGACTTTTTCTATCCCAAAAAGACGAGTCGATAATGACCCCGTTGGGTTCTATCCAAACAAGTTCTGCTATATATTTTTTGATATTATCACTCATACAAATCTCCGTTTAAAGTGATGATATCTTATCTCGAAAGCAATCTCCTATCTCATATATGAGCTTTAACCACGGAGCAAGTACCTTTCTGTCAATAATTCTGAGGCTTGTTTGATTAAAGGTCTCAAAGCTAATATCCCCCTCGTATCCCACCTTGCGCAGTTCATCGCAAAAATCCTGCCAAACGATAGTGCCCGTGTAAGGAGCTTTGTGCTGATCGCTGATGCCGTCGTTATCATGAACGTGAAGCACCTTTATTCTGTTTCCAAGCACGGGAATATAGCTTCTCATATCCTGCTTCAGAAGATTAAGATGTCCCGTATCAAAGCAGAAGCCAAAGCACTCCTTGCCTGCGGCTTTGTTGTACTCGTCTATCATCTCAACTGCCTCGTAAGGATTAGAGCAAACGCCGGCAACAACCTCTCCGTCCTTGGTAAACAGATTTTCAAGACATACTACAACGTCCGTTTCAAGTAAAGTCGGGATAAGGCTTTTATAAAGCTTATCGTTCAATGCTCTTATGCTTTCGGGAGTATTTTCTCTGTCCTTTTTAGAAAGAGAAATGCCATGTATAACGAGATATTTGCATCCAACCGCTTGGCAAAGCAAAACGTTCTTTTTATACACCTCAATCATATAGTCGAGTATTTCGGGCTTTCCTGGAATATATGCGGGAAACGGAGCGTGAGCCTGACCGATAGAAAGACCGTTCTTTCTTATCTCGGACAGCTCCTCGTCAAGAAACGCAAGTATCTCATCAAGGCTCTTTTCATATATATTTCCCGCATAAGTGCCCTTGGTTACCTGCGCTCCGGGCAGATAGTCGTTGATATTCCAATCTATGGACTCAAAGCCCGCTTCGGCATACATTCTGTAAGTTTCGGCAAGACCTATCTCATACGTCGATCTTCCCGATTGAATTGCTATTTTCATAATGTTCTCCTGTTTTATAAGTATTGTTAAGCTATGATTACGGGTTTTGAGGTTTTGTCTTGAATATACGCCAAGACTCCCTCAATGTTAGTTTTTTCAGAGACACCGATAGATTTTATCTGTTCATTTATTGCTTTCCCTAACTGCTCGTATTTATTACATCCGAAATCGTGATACGGTTCAATTTCTACTTTGATAATATTAGCATACTTATTAGCAATATCGGCAATTCCTTCAAAATGCTCCTTGGTATCGTTAAAGGTCGGAATAAGCGGACATCTAAGGATTATTTGTTTACCAACACTGTTGATATATCTCAAATTCTCGAGTATCAACGTGTTATCTACCCCCGTATATTCTGTATGCTTGACAGGATCGGTTTCCTTATAGTCAAACAGATAGAGGTCAACAAAATCCAAACTTTGCGCTAATATATCCGTACTTATGTGACCGCAAGTTTCAATACACGTATGCAATCCGTTTTCTTTGGCTTTCTTTAATATTTCCACGCAAAATTCGGGCTGAGCAAACGGTTCTCCACCTGATAGCGTAATACCGCCACCGGAATTTCTGTAAAAAGCCTCATCCTTCATAGCATCTTGGATAATTTCATCGGCACTTATTTCGTATCCGTATCTTTTCAATGCTTTACACGCAGGCTGAATACATCTAAAACAAGACCTACAAGCATTCCTATCAAAAACATGACCACCATTAATGATTTTGTGACATTGATTTGGGCAACTCATAACGCATCTGCCACAGGAAATACAGTTGTCTGAATTATATGATAATTCATCCGAAAAGCTATGTGACTCTGGATTATGACACCATACGCATCTTAACGGACATCCCTTTAGAAAAACAGTTGTTCTTATCCCGGGACCGTCGCTCGTGCAAAATTTTTGTATATTAAATACTTTTCCCAAGACATTCTCCTTTAGTAAGCAGTTCGGTTGAGTATAGCCCTTTGTTGCCATTCTGGCATATTTATAAAATATTCGCTAAAGCCATACAATCGTACAGTAAGACTCTTGTATTTATCAGGGGTCTTCATTGCATCTTCAAGCTCTCTCCGACTTAATACGGTAATACCCACGTGCAAACCGCCTTTTTCAAAGAATGTCGTTACCAAGGCTTTGAGTATTTCCGGCTTAACAGCACCAGAAAATGTCAGATTAAATCCACCTGTTGCGGTTTTTTCAAGAGGTAGCCTTGATACGCTGTTTATAAGCGAGGTGATACCATTTCTGTCGGCGCCATAGGTAGGCGACTGATTTTCACTGAACGGATCTCCCCAAAGCCGTCCATCGGGGGTAGCAGGAATATCTTTTGCCCATCTGTTGTCCTTATCCAATGAATAAAAGCCGGGGATAGCATATTTACCTTTTGGCAAGCTTATGCTGTTCACCATAGAAACAAAAGCCTCTCCGACCATAGCGGCATATTTGTCCACCGAAAGATCGTTTCCGTATTTGGGGAGTGAGGTGACGAATGCTAAAACGTCGTCGTTACCTTGATAATTTGACTTTACTATATCAATAAATTCGCGATAGGTAAAGCGCTTTTCCTCGAAAACCAATTTATCTATGGCGGCGAGCGAATCTGCTACGGTAGCAATTCCCGAGAAGAATACGTTGTAAACGTGGTAAGTCAATCCGCCATTCAAGGGATAACGGCATTTTTCAGTGCAATCACCAATGAGAAGTGCATCAAGAACAAATGCCTTTCTGTTTTTTGTAAACGAAACTTTTTGTTGAACGAGGTCTAAATGCTCTAACAAATTTTCTCTCAAAGCATCAAAATACGCCTCTACTATTTCATTGATGTTATCAAAATCTTTTTCGTAAATAACATTACAAAATGTTTGAACGGACGGCAAAAAGTATTCTTCACGTATATTTCGATGATTTAGGTCAAAGGTACAACAAGCCGAATAGGTGAAGTCACTTGCAATTTCTTCGGACAAGCCCTTTTCCAACAGAAACGACTTTACAGAGGTGTATGAATAAACGTTCATCTTATCCGTCAGTACCGTTAAAGCCTCGAATGTTGCATCGGTAAATTTCTCGTTAGCGCCGGAGTCAAGTAGTACGACTATCTGGGGCTGCGCCATATTTACCTTTTTAGCTGCGGCAAGAATGGCGAATGAAAGCTCATTTGGATTTTCTCCGCCTATATTTACGTACTGCTTTGAGGAGTTGCATAAAATAGGCTTACGCTTATAGTTCCACGACGTGCGTCCGCATATTTCGTTGGTTTTTATAAAGAATCCCGCAAGGATATCCTCTATTTCTTCTTTAGTCGTTCCGTTGGCAAGCTCCTTCAGATAATACGGATATAACGACTGATCCAAACGGCCGAAGGCGTAATCTCTTGCTCCTACGTAGCAGCTTGCTATTAGGTGGACGATCCACGCTCCCTGTAATGCGGAGTATAAATCGTATGCCGGCTCGTAGGGCACTCTTTCAAGCGCATCGGCGGCTCTTGTTAATCCCTTACTACGAGCTGCATCTGCATATCTTTTGCTGTATCTGCGTATGGCTTCAACGACTATGCGGGCGTTTTCATAAAACACCATTGATTTTTCATCGCTGCGTTGCTCGGCGTTTTTCTTTATATCGGCGAGTATTCCCTTATATCCCTTCTGCCATAATCTTGCGTATTCGGGACTCATATGTCCGTTGGATTTAAGCGTTCTATTGGGAACTCCCTCGAAGCTATCGAGTACACCTTCAACAACACGACCGACAAAAATATCATTTTCATCTACCGGAACGGATACGTTGTCAAGCATTCCCGCCAAAATGTTAGCGTGATAATTTAATGATTCAACATTATATACACTTGTGTCGAGATTATTTAAAAATTTCTCTCGTTCTATAAAACAAGCTGTATTATCACTTTCAAAAACAAGCTCTTTTAGATAATTTAATTTTTCGTTTATTATTTTCATATCAATTTTACCAAAAAGCGTACGGATAAAAGAGAAATACAATGCTTTCCTCCTTTCCGTACGCTTTAAACTTTAATTTAAAAACTGTTTAGCTGTTAAAGCCTATATCGGCATATACCATAAGGTGATCCGATGCCGCAAGCTCGTCTTCCGTAGTTGCACCCGTGTAATGAACATAAGCCGTGACGTGTTCTGGATCATAGAATATATGGTCTATACTGTTTCCGTATCTTGCAGGAGTTCCGGGGGTATGCGTTCCCCTATAACCCTCACACTTTGAAACAGTTGCGTGTGTTTCGGCTTCTACCATTCCGTTATCGGTAATTAATTTATAAGCGGTAGTATTTTTATCAAAATTAAAGTCACCCGCACAAAGGAACGGGATATCACCGTGCTCCGCTTTTATCGAAGCGATAATTTCAATAAGTTGTTCTACATTTCCGTACGTCCATTTTGCCGCAAGCTGTGCTATTTGCTCGTCGGAATAATTTTCATATCCTTCATAGCCCTTGCTTGCTACCGCTCCGTGATAATTTGTAACGGCAAAGATTTTTCCCGAATCCTTGAACTTCAATACAGCCCATGAATAGCATTTAGTAGATGTACCCGTAAATCTATCCCTAAGCCATCCGCCACCGCTCTCAACAAGCGTAAACGTATCTGTACGATAATAAATAGGAGTATATATGGCAGTTCCAGAACCGTCCAGATGCTGAGATATAGCCGCCTTATAATTCATAGTCAACGCCGCACCTATGCGTGTATAACACGCTGCATTATACTCTTGAAAACATATAACAGTAGGGTTATAATCTTCAATAAGATTAAGTATATGAGTACGTCTCTTTTCGGGTTCATAATTATTAAGTGCCACATTAAGAGTCATAATTCTCATATCCGCATCCTTATAAATAGCGGACATATCTTTTGTTCCCTTGATTATTTCGTCTCGGGGAATTATTATTCCATTTTCTTTATCCGCATTTGTAATGTATTTTTCCATAAAAACATTTACTGCCTCAACTATAGCATCGTTAGTAGCACCTGTGATCACAAGTTTGCTCCCCGAAACCAAAATAATATATTCACCCTCGCTTAAGTCCTTCAATGCTTCCTTGGATTGCTTACGGTTGGTTTGACCTATAAGTATTTCAAAGGCGTCGTTTTCAACCGTTCCGGACTCTCCGTTTGCAGTGTGAGACACCATCTCTATGTTGGATGAAAAATTATTGTTCATACGTTGTTGAAGCAAATTTACAGTTGACGTAAGCTCCTTATCCCCAAACAAAGCATGAACTATTTTAAATTCGCTGCTTCCATCAGAATTTATTATGTTGAGGTAATCTGAAATCTCATCACTAATAGGATCATCGGATGTGCTTTCTTCGCCACTATTTTCTTTTGTACATCCCGTGATCAAAAGCATCACCAATAATAGCACAGAAAGGCAAGCGAACAAAAATCTTTTTTTCATAAAATGTACCTCAGCCATTACGGCATTTGTGAAAACTTTTCTACACACAGCTTAAGTGAAACCTTCGCGAGATTGGTATTTGTTGTTATGTGTGAAGAAACGGACGATTTTTCTGCAGTATCCCAAAGATTTAAAAGTTGAGTCATTCCAAGAATTTGGGTATCGTAAACGTAGTCGGGGTTGACAAATGTTGCATCACGTACTATACAAACCATTTTATAGTCAGTAACGTTTTCAGACAATTTATAACCAAAGAACTCTTCCCAAATAACAGGATAAACGTTATTATAATTCTGACAGCTCAAAGCTTCGATTGCAGTGGCTATAATATCCGAACGATGAGCAACGTTTCTGTTAACGCCCCAGAAAAGATCATATCCTGCCGACGAATAATTTTCTTGATTTTCATCATACTTAGGGAAAGGAATCATCCCCCATGAAAATGTTATATCATTGCGGTTTTCGACGAGAGTTCTCGTTTCGGAGAAGATAAACAAAGATCGCCCATTCTTAAATATATCCACGTTGTATGAAGTAACGCCTTCATATTCGCCGATTCCATTTGCGTACAATCTTTCCATCAAATTTATGTAGTTTAAACAACGTTCGGTATCAGCATTGATCCTATTGCCACCTTTTCCATCTTGCGAAATAAACGAACCGACAAGATTTGCCTGAGCACAAAGATTTCCGGCATAAGCAGAAACATAGCCATACTGATCCTTATCAGGAGTAATCTCGCCATCACCGTCCTTGTCTACCTTCAAGTTTTTTGTCATCTCTATCATATCTTCGATATACCAATTTCCTGCTATTATATCATCATAAGGTATTGTAATACCGTTTTCATTGGCAATATCTTTGTTATAATAAAGTCCCATATTCATATAGGGAGACCATACCCCCAAATAGCTTGAAGTGAAGTAAAGCTTATTGGCAATTTGGAACTTTTTAGAAGATGCAGTCCACCAAGGCTTATCCAGATTTACAAGATCCATAGATTTTATGTTGAGAAAACAACCGTTGACAGCATTAGCTACAGTTCTCGTATCGTGGTTATATACTATGTCGAAGGATGTTTCACCAACAAGAGTTTCATTCTCAACAGTTGACTGAACTACCTTTTGATCTCCGGGTATGAGGAGATCAATTTCCATGTTGAAACGCTCTGAAACGTTATAATACGATTGCACCATAGCATCGTTTACGATATTTCCCGTAATTTCCTTTTGAAGAATGTAATCAGGCGTATTTCTCCACGTAGGCGTAAGAATTATTACCTTATCTCCGCCGAAATTATTTTCAGGCAGATCGTCGGCAATATATCCGTCATCGTTTTCTTGTGTATTAACTACATTTGAAGTTCCTACGTCATAGCCATCCTCTGTATCAGCACAACCAACGAATCCAACCGTGAGAGTGCCGAGCAAAAGCAAGGCAATAAGCAATAATGAAATCTTTTTAATCATTCTAATCATCCTCCTTAAAGCTCAATTTCCGCAAGCGTTGCGGGCGCTTCGTGCGCCGTATTCACTACTATGTCGTTGGTAACACAGTCAAAGCAGGAAACTATAAGCTTTCCGTTCCATATGATAGGTTCACCGGGCTGATCAAGTCCGCCGTCAAGTCCGTCGGTGTCTCCGTTTTGCGCAAGCTTGGTAACCGTTCCGTCGGGAAGTATCTTGACGATAGCGTTCACGCAGAAGTCTGCGATATAGAGATTGCCCTCATCGTCCATTATCATTCCGTCGGTGCTTTCGAGGTTTTCCTTGTCCTGTGCCCATATCTCGTTGGACTTAACGGACATATCCTCGTTAAAGGTAACCTTATAAACTGCTCCGTCACCGAAGTTTCCAACAAGGAGATTTCCCTCGCGGTCAAACTCGATTCCGTCAACACCGTACTGATCGTCGGGGTTTTCCGTTACGAAGGTAGTAAGTATATTCTTGTCGTCAAGAGTATTTGTGATGTCGATATTCTCATCGTCAAGCTTAAAACGGTAAACGCAGCTAACAAGCTTACCCGACGGGTGCTTTACAAGCTCAAGCGTGCTTTGAGTAACGTAAACATATCCGTCGCGAATACGCATTCCGTTGGGATGCTCCATATTCTTGGCAACTACCGTTGTCTTAACTATGTTGTTTCCGTCGAGCCTTACGCGGAGTATACGTCCCTTTCTTATAAGCTCGGGGCGTCCGGGCCAGCCTTGGTTGTCGCATATGTAAAGGTCGCCGTCAGGACCGAATGCGATACCCATAGGACTTGCAAGTCCCGTTTGTTCGTGAACGGGAACGTCAAACCACTTGGTTATGTTTTTGTCTTTGTCGATCTTGAGGATACAGCCCTTTAGTGTCTGATCGGCGTAGTTGGGGCAAGCAAGTATAAGATTGCCATCCTTGTCGATAGTCATACCGTCGGGTGTTGCCACGTAATCGGGTAAAACAGCAAAAAGTTTTGATTTTTTCATAATATTCTCCTAATATGTGGCGCTGCAAAAGCAACGCTCACGCGGGACACGCCCTATTTATCGGAGAACGTATCCCATACATTTTGAAATTTGTTCTGCTGTTTCCATAAGTCTTTCTCCGCAACGGTCATATATTTCCTCTGCGGTACAATAAACCGTGGAAAGTGAGCAGCCTACTACTCCTATCACCTTTCCTGCGTGGTCAAATACGGGGGCGGACATACATACGATACCGTGACCGAATTCCTCGTCGTCAAGAGAATATCCTCTCTGCCGTATCGTAGCAAGCTCCCGTCTGAGCATATCGGGATCGGTGATAGTCTTTTGTGTGCGCTTGGTCAATTGATGACCGTTTATATATTGCTCTATGTATTCATCCGAACTAAAGGCAAGGAGAGCCTTACCGGGACCTGTGCAGTACAGAGGATAGCTTCCGCCGACCACACCGGCAACTCTTACGTTCTGAACGGAATCAAAGTGTGAGAGATACAGTACCTCGTCATTGCGAAGAATACCGAGGTACGTGCTTTCACCGTATTCTTTCCAGAATTTCTGGAGTATCGGCACACCGATATTGCAAAGAGTAGTACGGCTTACGACCTTTGCGGACAGACAGAACGGCAAAAGAGTCAGGGTATAGCACGACTTATCGTCGCTCTGTACCCAGTTTTCTTCCTCAAGAGTATGGAGTATTCTCGATACCATATTCTTGTTTATCTCCGTTCTTCTGCTTATCTCCGAGATGCCGATAGGAGTTTTTGACTCTGCAAGAGCCTCTATTACCTTTACGCAAAATCCCACTGCGGGCGCTGAATTAGACATGTCTTAAAGTCCTCTCTTAATATACGTTTTACCAAAATTTTCTTATGGTATTAACTTATATTATACAAAAAATCGAACGTTTTTTCAAGAGCAAAGTAACAATCATCAAAGTTTTTCTTGATTTTTTTGTATTTCTCGTTGTTTTCCTTGTTGGTATAATATACTTTTTCGGTTTTCAGGAAACGGTCTATCACGTTGAAATCCTCAAATGCGCCAACACCAACGCCCGCGGTTATAGCCGCGCCCATAGACGTTGCTTCCTCAAGGAAGTTTGGCATTTGAATGGAAACTCCGAGCACGTCGGCAAGTATCTGTCTCCATATGGGTGATCTTGCGCCGCCTCCTATGAGAACGAGATCGTCTATCTTCGCTCCCTCATTGCGGTACACTTCAAGGATAAGTGACAAATTCATTGCCACTCCCTCCATGACCGCGCGGAGCATATCGCCCGTTCCGTGTTCAAGAGTAAGCCCTACGAACGAGCCCTTGGCTTTTTCATTCCATCGGGGACTGCGTTCGCCAAGCAGATAAGGTAGGAACAAAAGCCCTTTTGCTCCTGTGGGGGATGCCTCAACTGCCGAGCAAACAGTATCGTAAAGCTTACCCTTCTCATTCTTGTCCTTAAACTCTCTGTCGAATTTGCAAAGGGTGTCAACCGCCCAGCTGAGCGAGCCTCCGCCGCATTGCATAGTTCCACAGGGGGTAACGAGTCCAGGGACAATATGAGCAAAATTGAAGTTAGTCATCTTCTCGTCGCATACGGGTGTTTTTGACGCGTATGATATCCAAGAAGACGTTCCGAGGCAGAGATAAGCTCTGCCCTCAGCAACAGCGCCCGTGCCGACTGCGGCGCAAACGCCGTCTCCGCCGCCGCACACTACGGGAGTACCCGAAAGAAGTCCGCAAGCAGATGCGGCTTCATCGGTTACCGTTCCCGCCACATCAATGGAACAAATTATATCGGGGAGCTTTGCCCTGTCAAGCTCGCAAGCATCAATGACCGTATCCGACCACTGCTTTGCGCCAAGATCCATAAGGCAGGTAGCCGACGCGTCCGAGGGCTCGGTCACCATTCTGCCCGTAAGCTTGAGGATAATAAAATCCTTTGCATTAAGCATTTTGGCGGTACGGGCGTATATTTCGGGCTGATTGTCGCGCACCCACATGAGTTTGGTAGCACTGTAAGAGCTGCTTATTCTGTGTCCCGTAATATTGTAAAATTCCTTTTCGCCGATATTTGCGCGCAGCTTGCTTTCCTGCTCGGTAGAGCGCATATCCGCCCATATCATAGCGTCGCGGAGAGGCTCGCCGTTCTTATCAACGCAAACGCAACCCATCATCTGACCGCTGAATGAGACTGCCGCAATATCCGCCGCATTCACCTCTGCGGTAAGTGCCTTTGTGCTTTCACACACTGCTCCCCACCAAGCCATGGGGTCTTGTTCTGCCCAGTTGCCGTTCGATACCTTAAGGTCGTAGCCGTAGGTAATGCTTTTAACGAGCTGACCGTCGGTGCTGTAAAGCGTTGCTTTGTTTCCCGACGTACCAAGGTCGTGAGCAAGTAAGTATTTCATACCTTACCTCCGTTAGAAACGGATTACCATTTTCATAGCGGGCTCACGTCTCTTTATGATATCAAACGCCTTCTCGATGTCGTCGAAGTCAAATATGTGAGATATGTAGTCGTTGGGATCAAGAACGCCGTCCTTTATCCACTGTACTATCTGGTCGTGCGCTCCCGCCTCTGCTTCCTTCAATGGGAACTGATGGAAATGAAGCGTCCAATTGTAGGGACACTTGCTCCAATCGACCTCGGTGCTCATATTCTCGGAAATACCGTAAACGCATACCTTAGCGTCAGACTTGATGACCTCAAGCGCCTGATTGATAAAGGGATTGTAGCCAACCGCGTCAAGTGCGAAATCAAGTCCCTCGGGACAGATAGCTTTGATAGCGTCAACCATGCTCTCATTCTTGGTGTTGATAACGTAGTCCGCTCCGCACGCCTTGGCTCTTTCAAGCTTTTCATCCTGAATATCCATGGCAATAACAGGAGACATACCCATAAGCTTTGCAAATTTAACAAAGCTGAGTCCAACGGGTCCAAGTCCAAGGATAGCAATGCTCTTGCCACTCTCGAAGCCAAAGCGCTTCATCGTGCTGAGTACCTCGCGGAAGGTGATTATCATAGCCGAGCTTACGGGATCGAAATCTGCGGGGAGCTTGCACTGTCCCCAGGCGAATGCGTCGGGGGTAAGACCGTCGTCAGCCATAGCCTTTGCGTCAGTCACGATATTGTATTCGGAGTACGTGCCCCAGCCGCTGTAATAGCCCTCGGGAACGTCCGACCAATAGGGCATAAGCACGAGGTCGCCAATCTCAAAATTGGTTACCTTTGCGCCCTTTTCAATAACTCTTCCAACGCCCTCGTGACCGAGAACGACGGGATAATTGTCAACGCCCTTGAATTTACCGTGAATTATCTTGGTGTCCGTGCCTGCGCAAACTCCGCAGCTCTCTATTTTAACGAGAGCGTCGTAATCGCCGTATTTTGGCATGGGCATATCGTCAACTATTTTGCAGGTCTGATCTGCATAAACAACGTAGCTTCTCATTACTTTTTCTCCTTATTGTAATCGTTGAGTATTGCAAGCGTAGAGCTGCAACCGACGCGCTCCGCGCCCGCCTCGATAATAGCAAGACAGGTAGCAAGGTCGCGAACACCGCCCGCAGCCTTTACCTTTACCGCATCTCCGACAGCTTCTTTCATAAGCTTTACGTCCTCAAGAGTTGCGCCGCCCTTGCCAAAGCCCGTCGAGGTCTTGATAAAGTCGGGGCGAACCTCAAGAGCTATCTTGCAAAGCTCACGCTTTTCGTCGTCGGTGAGATAGCAGTTTTCAAATATGACCTTCGAGGTCACGTTGTAGGAACGGCAGAGAGCTACCATTCTTTCCATTTCGTCCTTTACGTAGTCGTATTCGCCGTTCTTTACCTTACCGACGTTTACGACGTAATCAACCTCACCCGCGCCGTTCTTTATAGCCTCTTCGGCTTCAAAGAGCTTGCACTCAACAGTGGTTATGCCGAGAGGGAAGCCGACGGCGGCGTCAACGAGAACGTCGCTTCCCGCGAGATATTCCGCGCAAAGCTTTACCATTCCCGTGTTTACGGCAACCGAGCAAAAGCCGTTCTGCCTTGCCTCGTCGCAAACTCTTTTCAGCTCTGCGGGAGTGGTGCTTGCGGCAAGAATAGTGTGGTCAAAATATTTTGCAAAATTATTCATTGAAAAACCTCTTTGCGCTATGCTTCAACGCTTGAGAGTTTTACGCAAGGCTGAAGCATAGCTTAAATTTTTAATTGTTGTAATACGTATCTGCCACGAATTGGCAAGCAGAGAGCGGATCGTTTACCATTGCTCCATTGACTCCGTAGCTCAAAAGCTTGGCGTATGCCTCTGCGTTCTCGTATGCGTAGCAATCGGCGTGAAGTCTTATCTTATCTTTTATATAATTAAGATTTGTCGAATGCGTACTGAAGAAGGTATCTATACCGGCTACGTTTGTCACCGTATCCTTCCAGCCCGAGAAACGCGCGATCATAGGCATTCCGTTCTTGGCTAATTGGTTTGCCCGATCAGTCCATGAGTCGCTCGTTGAGGTCGTCAGCTGCGCAAGATAGTAGGGAGCAAGTCCGCCCGCGCTGTCGGGTATCTTTGTCTTAATGTCGTTCAGACAGTAATATCCGTACGATATGCCAACGCCGCCGATATATATCATGGTATCCCAAGCCTCATGCTTTGCAAATATGGGAAATGCAATATCGGCTACGTCGTTTCGGGTGAATGCTTTACTTGTCGAGTCGTAATCAAGCTCAAGCTTGTCGCAATAGAGGAACATTCTTCCCTTTGCTACTATGACCGCCTCTTCAAGTGTGGGGATAAGATAGTCGGTCACAGCCGCATTAGTTCCGCCTGCGCCAGCCTTAAGTCTTAAGCAACGAAGCTCTGCAAGCGTCCAATCACTAACGTTTGCTGACATGGGCAAGGTCATTCCGTTTACCGTCTTTCCCGCCATGTCCGAGAAATTCGTGGTCTTGGTAAGCGTTTCGTCATGCACAAGCACGGGAATACCGTCCTTGGAAACTCTGACGTCAACCTCGCACACGTCAACTCCCATCATACAAGCGCTTATTATTGCTTCAATGGAGTTTTGGGGATACCTTGCCGTATCACCTCTGTGCGACCATACCATAAATCTTCCGTCGGGATCGTTCAATGCCTGTCTCTTTTCCTCAAAGTCAAGCATTTCTTCGGGAACGTCGAACTCGCCCTCCCAGCTAAGCTTCATAGCCGTGGGGTCACTTATGTAATCTTCTCTTTTGACTGACTCAGTCTCGTCAAAGATTACCTCCGTCGCAGTAGGAATAAACGAGGAGATTGTCAACAGTTATGGTATCAGCGTTAACAAAATAAAGTCCTATACTATACGTTCCGTTTGTCTGGTCAGTATTCCAAAGCAATCCGTCAAGAGTTTGTGTCGTCTGATCGGCATGATTATAAACACTATACGTGTTATCAACCATGTCCTTGTGAATAGTATAGGTAATAGTCAATTTATTATTACCAATTGTTCCTGTATATGTTTGTTGCGAAAACCACCTTGTAGTGCCCGCGGCTTCAGCTACGAACAGCCACGCACTGTTATCGTTTGTAAGAAATCTTCCTCGTGATTGCCATGTGTCATCATCACAAACAGCAAGACCTATTCCACCGCCCTTTGTTCCGCCAAATACAACGTCAAACTGAAGAACAAACGTGTCTTCTCCGTTAGCAAATAAAATATCACTATTAAGACCGGGAATGGTCAAAAGAGAATGAGCCATATCATGACCGGTCATTGTCGATTCCCAGTTATCTATATATTCTTGCTCTTCTGTATGTCCCTCTCGAGCGCTTTGGGTTGTATTAAATACCAAAGTTCCGTTATTGTATTTTGCTTTTACATCTTTTCCGTAGATATAGTTCGCTCCACTTGCGCAGAAATTATCTTTCCAACCAAGGAAAGTTGTAGCGTCAGCAAAATCTGCGGTATTTGCCATATCGTCGTATGCTTCGAAATAGCGTACTTTAGATATGTCAGGAGCGTCATTTCCAAGCTTTGTTACAAGGAATTTATTTGCAAAATCGTCTATAAGATTTTTGCCGTCTGTTCCAAGATTTTCGTCGTTGGCAAGATACGCGCGATACGCAACGTAGCCGACAGTTCTCGAGGAGTCAGCCTCGTTGTACTCTGCATAAACCACCTCGTCGCCAACCTTAACGTATCCGATACCCGAGAAAGAAAGCATTACGTTGTCGTCAAGAATGTTCTCAAGAGAGCCTGCGTAAACGTAGTATTCCGTGTCTTCAACTGTTTCGGTATCAAAGGGATTTGCATAAGTAGCCTTTACTTTTACGTAAGCGGCGTTCTCAAATCCCTTAACTTCCTTGTAAGCGTCGAGCGCTTCCATAGTAAACGCGCTTGCGCCCTTAACATACTGCGTGGGGGTAATAAGAGTACCTATCTCAACGTTTGAAGCACCGTTTGCTGTAACAATAGCATCAAGCTCTGCCTTATTTATCATGGTCTGGAAGCGTATTCCCGCAACATCACCTATACGGACGGAAGCACCCTCAACTGCTTTCATATCAAGTGTAAGAGGCGTTTCCGCAAAAGTTCCTATACTGAACATACCAAGCAACATTATGGTTGCAAGAAGAAAGGATATTATTTTTTTCATTTTTACATCCTCCTATATCATACTTCCAACGCCCAAGCGAGATCATTCTCGGCGGGGTCCGGGTCTCCGCTTGACGCAATAACGTCAGCGATGTGTATTAATACCTCTATTTGAGGCTCGGAATATAATTTTTTCATAATATATTCTCCCTATTATTTTTTTGATCACTGTGCCGTATAATAATTATCCTGATTATCGGTTGCAGGGGGATTTTCATCTCCGCTGTAAACTATAAGATTGTCAAGAAGTGCATTGTTGCCGTATTGAAGAGCAAATCCAATAGAGTTGCTCGTAGCCGCTACCAAAGAATCATATCCGTCGGACAATGCGCTCGTAGTTCCCGCGAGAACGAATTCACTCATTACGGCGGTCTTCGCGTAGATCTTTATAGTGTTGGTAGCAGGATCAACAACTATTCTTACCGTGATTGCTCCAACGTCGCTCTCACGAAGCTTATTACCAAGAACCTGACCTCTGTTCATAAGAGAAACGTCCGTAAGAAGCTCATTTGTTGTACCGGAACCGGTGGTGGTAAGATAATCAAGACGCACATGTCCGCCTGCGGCAACTCCGCAAGCAACGCCGTTCGCACCGTCCATATTAAGTATTATATCAAACATTGCTGCCCATGATGCGGTATCTATATCGAGTGCTCCGTCACCATTAACATCCTTACAACCGTAAGCGATATCATACTGTATTGTGAATTTTTCGTTATAAAGCGCAGCCATCTTTACAGCATCGTCAAGAGCCGCTATCTTAAAGAAGGAATATTTTCCGGTAGTATCCTTTTCTCTCGTATCTCCTGCAAATCCCGAGAAGCTACTCATCATCAAGCGTCCGTTGTCTATCCACATATACGTGGTAAGTCCGCCGTCGCTGACACAGGTAATTCCAAGATCCTGCATAAGCTGAGTGCTGATACCGTTAACGGTGTTTACATCCATTATTCCGTTTTCAAAGGAGCTTTCATAATCGAAATCTTCATAATAGAATATAGTGCCGCTACCAGCCTGCTGTCCCGTAGATTCTCCGCTAAAGTTGTCGGGAACTATGGTTACGGGACATTCACCGAGTCCTGAATAAACGAGAATGTTATCATAGTATGCGTTAAGACCGCCACAGTTGTGAAGAACAACCGCCTTGGATGCTGCCGCCATCCAACCAACATATCCGTTGCCCATTACGGTCTCTCCAACCTTAACGAAAGCGGTATCGGGATCGGTGGATTTCTTAACGTAGAATATCGGTCCCTTTTCGGGATCTATCTGAAGTCTTACCGTAACGGAAAGATTGAGCAGAGGCGCCGTTGCTCCGGGTGCTTCGTTCAAAAGCGCGCCTGAAATACTGCTTGCTGCGGTATTTCCTGTTGCGGCAATTCCGCTGTTACCCAAAGCATACGCCTTACCCGCGGTTATGTTTTCAAACAAACCTGTACCGCTGGCACGTACCGCCGCATCCGTCCAGTTGTTCTCACTGAAATTTACTACAATAGAGGACAATGCATTTGCGTTTGCAATATCGTGTGTAAATGCGATATCATACTGCAGAGTGTAGCCACCGGGAGCCAGTGTCTGCATAACCTCATCGTTGAGCTGTGAAATCGCATAAAATGAGTGTCCCGGAACCGTAGCATCTCCTACATTCCAAGTATTAACGTGAAGTCTGCCATTCTCAAAATCAAACTTAACATCCGATTCACCCATAACCTTGTCTGCTTCAACAGTAAGCTTCTTCCAGTTGAGGGTAGCAAGTGCGGAGTTGTCGGTCGTGTTTGAATACTTTTGGAAATCTTCAAAGTAGATTACCTGACCGTCGGGAAGCTTTGTGCCTTCGCCTTCACCTTCGCCTTCACCTTCGCCTTCACTCTCGTCTCCGTTTCCACCTCCGTTATCATTGGATTCCGAATCTGATGAGGATTTATTGGTGTCGGCTTGTGTTTCCGTTTCGCTATCTTCTGTGGTTGTACCGTCGTCACAAGCAATGAAAGACAAGCACATAATCATAGCTAACAACAGAGCTAAAATTTTTGTTACTTTCATAATTGTTCTCCTTATCTTTGAATTAAGTATAAGTTGTTCATTGTTATTAAAATATCGCAGCCATGCTGATTTAATATCCACCACCATCCCCTTAAATAAAATACCATTGCCGTTAAGTCAGCGTTTGTTGCATATATTTATAACTTCGTTACAAGTATATCACAAAAACAATTTCGTGTCAATAGCTTCGAGATAATTTATATAGATGATACGGATATTTGTATAAATTGCCAAATAAAAAATCAGCTTGGAATGTAAATTTCCAAACTGATTTTTATAGGTTTACGCTAAATTGAGTACATAAAATATAGATTATGGAAGAATGCTTGAAAATATTGTTGCGATAGAGCTTTTACGCAGCGGTTATGAGGTATGCGGTTTACATAGGAGTGCTTTACAAAAAGAGATAGATTTTGTAGTTAAAGAACATCCGCTTTTTTCTTTTTTTAGGTTACCTTAATGTGACAGCTCCTTTCCCTTACATATTAAGTTTTACAGATGAGATGAATATGCTTCGGATAAGAAACTCTTCAACACGTCTATCTCGCTCTGAAGCTTTTTGCCGATATCCGTTTGCTTGACGAGTATTCTACTGTCATACTTTCTCAGTTGTCTTACCTCGCTTCTGAGATCGGATGCGTTATTTACTACGTCCTCGCTTGACGTAAACGGCTGATGACAGATAAGATAAAGACCTTGTGAGTTATTTACAAGTGTATATCCTGCGATGCCTGTCTTCTCGTGGTACGCCTTGGACAGTCCTCCGTCTATGGTTATGTGTCTGCAATTTCCGCTTTCGGGGCTTTCCCCGCTCTTTACCTTGACGGGCATATGACCGTTGACTATGACGGAATTATCTCCCGTCGCGCCGAACTCCGTAAGCACCCTCAGACAAAATTCTTCTTGGTTTACGAGACTATAATATTCGTCCTTGTTTTCCTTTTCGACATACCGCTCAAAGTATTTAGTATACACGCACATTTTGTCACGTCCGTACAGGGGAGATTTCTTACCGCACCACAGATACCACATATAGTCAACGGAATATTTATCTCCCTTGGCGGCATCACGAACAAGCGCGTCAAGTCTGTCGTAAAGGCTCTTGCCCGAATATTTATCATCACCAACGCTTATCTGTGAAAAGCTACCGTCCATCTCCGTTGGAACACAGCCGTGCATAATAAGATTATCATTGAACACCTTATACATACTGCCGTACTTGAGAAGCATTCTCATATGCTCACCAAGTCGCTTACTGTGTCTGAACTCGTCAGTCAGAACTTCAATAAGCTTTTCTTCCTTTTCGGTCAGCGTGTTCGAGGGGTACAGTATTCTATCGTTCATACAAAATTCGGGATGCTCGGATATAAGTCTGTTTTCCAGCTTTAGCTGTATTACCGTTATAGCCTTTGTCATACGGGCAAGAATCTCGTCCTTTTCAAAGTCGCTCTCACATCCGTATATGTCGGAAATAAGAAAAGCCTCACATTTGTCGTCAGCGTATTCCTCTGATGCAAAGGTAACGAGAGGGCGAAGATTTATACCGTAATTTTCTATGACCTGAAGATTTCTGTAAACGCAATTTATCCTTATTACGTTGCACATACACGCGGCATTACCGAAGTATGCGCCCATCCAAAGAACGTCGTGGTTGCCCCACTGTATGTCAAAGGAATGAAAGCGAGATAGCTCATCCATTATGATATCACAACCATTGCCTCGGTCGTATATATCTCCAACGATATGAAGATGATCCACGGCAAGATGATGTATGAGTCTCGCCATCTCGATTATAAATCTGTCGGCGTTGCCAAGCTCGATTATGCTTGACACGATCTCCGAATAATAATTCGCCTTATCGATACTGTGCTCAGGCATATTTATAAGCTCATCCATTATGTAGCGGTAATCCTCGGGCATTGCCTTTCTTACCTTTGAACGGGTGTATTTTGCCGATACGAGCTTGGATACCTCAATAAGATCATAGATGGTCTGTCTGTACCAAGATGGAGTGCATACGTTATCATCATTTTTCAAAACACGCTCGGGGTAATATATAAGCGCTGCGAGCTTATTCTTCTCCGTCTCGGACATTCTTTCTCCAAATGCAAGGTCAATTTTTGTCCTTATGACGCCTGATGCATTGCGGAGAATGTGGAGAAAGGTCTCTGACTCTCCGTGAATGTCACTCAAAAAATGCTCTGTGCCTTTTGGTAAGTTGAGTATGGCTTTAAGGTTTATCAGCTCACTTATAACCGACTGCGCCGTCGGAAATTGCTTTGCAATTATTCTGTTGGTTCCGTTATCGTTCAAATTTACCTCTCTTTCTCGTTGCTCGGTTTTGCGGAATAGGGTAAATTATATCATAAATGGTGGAATTTGTCAACAATATTTTTGTGTGGATTTTCGACACGTATTGTCTTTTTTCTGCCATTAGTGTGCTTTTCTTATACGTTTCTTTCGCAACAGCTCGATACATAAAAGTTTGCGGTAAGTTTTATACCTCTCACAGACTGAAGGTTACGAGCTGTCATCATAGGAATCTCACCTCCGCCGGGTTGCCCGCCGGCCGCGCGTTTTGCACGGAAGTATCATTATCACCGCTATCTGTCATCGCTCTCCGCAAGTAGTAAGCTTGCAGCCGTTCCCAAGAATAATAATTATTCCGCGTTTCTGTGGCTTGTAGGTCTCCCTACGATAACGGCAAAGTATCTGCTCAAGGTTATTCAGTTGTATTAATATTATATCACAGCATTTTGAGTGTGTCAACAGCTCTGCTTTTTATTTGATTGGTACAATATAAGCGTAGCTCTATACTGAGTAAATTGGTATAGTCAGCTATGCTTATTTTTGTTATAATAAGGAGGTAACGGGCTGACGGTTATTTGGTGAACTTCGGGTTCGTGCAGTAAACAGTCACCCACCTCCTTGTTATAGAGATTCGATTAAGCAGGTTGTTCTGTTTTTTTCGGGGTTGGGGTACCCCAACCCCGAAAAAATGCGTTCGCGTCACGAGCCAAAGATGAGTCGTAATAAGCTTGGTGGAAACGTTACGAAAAAACAAAAGAAAGGAGTTTTTTATGATCAGCGTTGGAATCGACGTATCAAAAGGAAAAAGCACCGTGTGCTTTTTCAAGCCGGGCGGCGAGATATTAGTAACACCGTTCGAAATTGCGCACACCAAAGGTAAATTGAATGAGCTTGCTGACAAGATCAATTCTTACGGAGAGGAGGTTCGGGTCGTTCTTGAAAATACAGGCTATTACCATTGGTCTGTTGTAAAGGTACTTGTTGAGCGCGGCATTTTCGTTTCAGCAGTTAATCCGCTGAAAATGAAGAGGTTTTGTTCCCAAAACATCAGAAAAGTAAAAAATGACCGCATAGACGCTATACATATCGCATCCTACGGTCTTACCTATTGGCACGAGCTTATCCCAATACAGAGCAGCGAGGACACCTATAGAGAATTGCTTCTGTTATCCAGACAATACCATAACGTAATAAGCCTATTGATCAAGGCAAAGCTGAATTTTGGAAACTTGATCGATCAGGTTATGCCGGGTATTACTTCGATCATCAGAGACGATCGAGGCTCTAAACTAACGGAATTCGTAAAGAAATACGTGCATTTTCAGCACATTGACTGTATGGGAGAAGCTCGTTTTGTTCGGGATTTCTGCAAATGGTCACAAAAACAGGGATACCGAGTAGATCACGAACGTCAGGCAAAAAAGATCTTCGCCCTTGTTCAAAACGGTATCCCTGTACTTCCACACACACCAACCACGAAAATTGTTGTTTTGGAAGCGTTACGGAGAGTTAACGAGCTTGAAAACTCTCGTGACATTATTTTAACACAAATGAACGAGCTTGGCAAGACCCTACCCGAATATTCTTTAATTTCCGAGATGAAATGTATAGGCGAGGGATTAACGCCGAGGATCATCGCAGAGATCGGTGACGTCAGAAGATTTCACAACAAGCACTCTCTTATTGCCTACGCCGGAATTGACGCACCGCCATACCAATCAGGCTCGTATAATGCGACGGAACGCCATATTACCAAGCGCGGCAACAAATATCTGCGAAAGGTTATCTTTGAGGTTTGTCTGAGTTACATACAGCACAAACCCGAAGGAGATCCTGTGTATGAGTTCATTGAGAAGAAGCGTTCCGAAGGCAAATGCGGCAAGGAAGCCTTGGTTGCCGGCATTAACAAATTCCTTCGCATTTACTACGGAAAGATTACCCCGCTATACCGTGAATTAGAGATCTAATTACATACAACCGAATACCTCTCGGGCGAAAAATTCTATCCTTTTTCGCCCTTTTGGTGCTTCTTCTATTACCTCAAAATTTTTCTCTATTATTTTCAAAAATACTATTGACTTTTCTTAGCAGGTTTACTGCGACGCAATTTTTGATCGACAAAATGCGAACATAAATTATATTTATCCCTCACTTAATAGCCACGGAGAACGAGTTTATAGGGGATTGTTGGGGAAATATTTTTTGATTTTTTCTACTGCTCTTTTATAATGCTCTCTAACCGTCTCTCCTCTTATTCCCATAAGCCTTCCTGTTTTCGCATAAGACAGACCGTCCACGGCTACGTACCAAATGGTCTTAAACTGCCTATCTGTCAAAGTAGAAAGAGCCTTGCGCACTTTTGAAATGTTTTCCATTCTTACCCCATGTTGTGATAGATCGCTATCTTGCTCCTCGATATAATGTCCTTGCTCGAATAAGTAATCCAAAGAAGTATGTCTTCTTGTTTCTTTTCGTTGTATCAAATCTTCCTTGTGCTTGTCCAATATGTAGAACTGCGTTATTTCGGGATCGTTTGCTTCGTCTATTGCTCGTGCGGTTTCGTCATCAAGCCACACAGATATTTTCTTTTGTTCACCCTTTTCATTTTCTACGAACGTAGTATATTTTTTCATTTTTATTCCTCCTGATTCTTGAAATTTTTGATGTTCAAAAATCAGAAGGAGGCGCACGAATATGTAAAGAACTACTAAAAAAATAAAAGACGCACATACTTCCACTCTAAACAGAGCAAAAGCATAAACGTCTTTCATACTTACAATTTATAGTTATTACACCGTCAGCACGACCTTACCAATATTCTTACCCTTATAGAGAATATTGTGTGCCGCCTCTGCCTCTTGTATGGGCAGAACTGCATGGATGGTAGGCTTTACAAGTCCCGCCTCTATCTTGGGATATACGTCACGTACAAGGCTTGCAAGTATATGCGCCTTGACCTCGGGCGTACGCGAACGGAGCGTGCTTCCGATGATACGAACATTTCTCACATAGATATTTTTGAGGTCAATTTCGGTCTTCGTTCCCGCGAGTGCCGCTATCATTATCCATCTTGCTCCGTGTGTAAGATAGTGAA
The DNA here is from genome assembly GCA_017461745.1 of Clostridia bacterium. Classification (GTDB taxonomy): domain Bacteria; phylum Bacillota; class Clostridia; order Oscillospirales; family CAG-272; genus HGM12713. The sequence goes on from JAFTXE010000060.1 coordinate 22,767, forward strand.
TACACTTGCCCATTATCTCTCCGCCAAGACAGTCTATAGCCACGTCAACTCCGTGTCCCGCTTCAAGCTCTTCCTTGAGGACGAGAGAAATGTTCTCTTTTGTAGTAACGACCACTCTGTCCGCGTTAAGATGCTTTATATTCTCTGCAATTTCCTCGGTAAGTACGGTAGTAATTACCCTCACGCCAAACGCCTTTGCCATGGGGATAATAACGCTTGCAAGTCCGCTTGCTCCTGCGTTCATAAGCAGAGTATTACCCTCTTTTATATTACCCTCGATAAAGAGGTTGAGATACGCGGTAGCGAACGCCTCTGGGATTGCCGCCGCTTCTACCATAGAGCAGTTCTTGGGAACGGGCATAAGCATATCGTACTTTACGTTTACGTATTCGGCGTATCCGCCGCCGCCAAGCAGAGCGCAGACCTTGTCGCCTACCTTCCACTGTGACTTCTCTGCGGCTACCTTGCCCACCTCTATGATAGTTCCCGCGATCTCAAGTCCCATCCATTCGGGACAGCCTGCAGGGGGCGGATAGTCTCCCTCTCTCTGCATAAGGTCAGCGCGGTTAAGTGCCGCCGCTTCTATTTTTACAAGACAGTCTTCGTCTCCGCATACAGCCGTGGGAACGTCATCCCAGCGCAGAGACCTATCGTCATTTACAAGTATTGCTTTCATTTTTTCTCTCCTAAACATTCAATGCATTTTATTAAACAGTTAAGCACTCCATCTCTCCCGAATACACCGTCCTTATTCCAAGGCTCGTATGCGTGTGAAAAGAGTATGTTTGTAATTGTTTCATCGTTTTCTATTCTTTTGATAGTTTCAATATACGCCTCTCGGTCTTGTGTGTAACATCTGTACTTATCCACGCCCGCGCCTTGCAAACCGTCACCCGAGATAAGCGTATGAGTTCGTCCGTCAAGTACGCCTATGCAGTCCTTTGTGTGTCCTGCCATGGGGTAGGTGCAGATACCGTCACAGACAGTACGAACATCGGTTATCACCTCTATCTGAGGACATAAGAACAGTATTCCTTCAAGTCCCCCTGCATGGTCTCCGTGTCTGTGGGTTAAAATCAAGGCTCTGACATTAGAGATTTTCTTTCCCATATTTTTAAGTGCAGGGACAATAAACTCGTCCACGTCACGTGCGTTCGAGGCGCAATCCACAAGTATATCACCCTCGTCTGTTTCCAGCAAAAACACAGAGGTATATACCGTATCAAAGGGTATTTTCAGTCTGTATATTCCGTCTGTTTCTTTGTGAAAATTATTATCCATACTCTATACGATCGTTCCGCAACATTTTAGTATTGTTTTGAACAACTCAAGCTCATAGTCTAGAGTATATGGATTTTCTTTCTCTCCACGCACCATTTCCGCAAATGCAATAAGCATTGCTTCATAACGTTGAAAGGAAGGTGTTCTATCGTGGATTTTATTTGTTTTGCCAAGCTCATTTAAAAACGATTCCGATTTTTCAGTATAGACCATATATCGCCTGTTCTCGTCAGAAACCAATACCTCAAGCGGTCGTATTTCCACAGTTGCTTTCGAGCCGCACACAACTAACTGACGTCTGTCAAATCCACCTATTTCTGAGCCTCCGGTTCGTACTACGGAAACTGCATCGGGATATTTGAGAACGGCAAAGCCAAGATCTTCAGAGCTTACGCTATCAAGACCTGTCACCGTATTTAAGGGAACAACTTCGGTAGGAACACCTTGTATTTGCATAACGATGTCAATCAAGTGACAACCGAGAAAGAACATCATGCCGCCCTTGAAGGTTGATAGCCAATCGCGTAAAGCCTTTGATACCGCTCTGCTCATATGCGCTTCAACACTATATATTTTTCCCAATTCACCCGCTTGAGCACGTTTTATTACATCTGCAATATATGGGTTATAGCGGTACATATAGCCTATATGAAACACCTTGTCGCTTTTTCTTGCGGTGTTGATAAGGTTTTCAAAGTCGGATAGGCATTGGCTTCCCGGTTTCTCCATATGTACGTGCTTTCCATGCTCAATAGCCATTGTAGCATATTTTGTTAAATGTATTTCGTCTGTTTCTACTGCTACGGCTTCTATGGTAGGATCGTTAAGAACATCATCAAGAGAAAGTTCCGTATAGTTGGCAAAAAACTTTTTGATCTTACCCTTACAAGTCTCTCTTTCGTCCTCAACAAGAACGTATCCAACCATTTCAAAAATATCGGGTAAAGAATTTATAGTGTTGAATATTTCGGCAGAGTGGCTATGCCTATTTACTCCTATCTGCGCTATTCTTATTTTTCGCATTCAAGCCGTCTCCAATCAAATTGAACTGTGGGGAAATGCGAGTCATTTGCAAGCCGTTCATATACCGCGGGGGCATCCTCGGGCGAATACGTTTCTTCTATAAGGCTCATAAAGTCAATACGTCCACTCTCTATAAGTTTAAGTATAGTTCTTTCGTCATCAGCCTCACACCACCAACCCTCAAAGGACTCGTTTTTAGGTCTTGCCATAGTATGCGCTCCAATGAGTGTGATGCCGGGGCCGTGTACCTTGTGGTAGTAATCTATGGAAAAGTCGGAGCTTCTCGTGCAACCAAGAAGAGCGATGCGTCCGAATCTTGCCATACAGTCAAGAGCCATATCAAGACCCTTGCCGTTGCCTGTTACCTCAATAGCAACGTTAACACCTTTTCCCGTTATTTGCCTTACCCGTTCAACAAATCCATCTTCAAACGGATCAAGCGCAAAGTCTGCACCAAGTTTGAGCGCCTTTTGACGCCTTTCTGCCACGGGATCAACCGCAATTATCGGAACGGCTCCTGCGCATTTGAGAAGCTGAACTCCGATAAGTCCGAGAACACCAAGACCGAATACTATTGCAGATTCACCTATCTCCAAGCGACATTTGCGAATAGCTGCAAGAGGGAAGGTTGCTATGTGCGTAATTGCGGCTTCATCAAATCCGATATCGTCTGACATCTTATATACTTTATCTTCGGAAAGCTTACAATATTCCGCATGCTTCGACCACGAGCAAGATACGCGGTCACCGACGCTTACGCTCGTTACCTTATCTCCTACGGCAACGACAGTTCCCGACGAGCTATATCCGCACTGACGGGGGAATACTACCTTTCCGCTTCTGTTTACACTTGTATTGGGGTCTCCAATAAGATTTGCTCTCTCCGTACCGCTACTGATGGTTGACACAGCAAGCTTAACTAAAACCTCGCGTTCTTTAAGAGTGGGCACAGCCTTATCTATAAGCTCGGCTACGCATGGAGATGTGAAAATAATATTTCTGTTGCTCATAATTGTCTCTCTCTGTAATATAATTTATTTTCCGCTACGTATAGCTTCAATTTGATTCTTTATTTTAAGAGCAGCCTTACCGGCGCGTTCATAATACTCCTCGGGCGTGATTTTGTTGTAATGATTGCTCTGTTTAGTTGAAATCTCTAACATAATACTGCCTTCATAAGGACTTTCCGCTATTTGACGCGCAACTCTGTCAAAGTCTATCTTTCCGTCGTAGGGAATCATATGATGGTCACCGTCAAGCATATTGTCGTGGATATGCAGAGCCTTGAGCTTATCTCCGAACATAGGCATAAACTGTCGTTTGTCTCCCGAGCACGCCTCGTGTCCTACGTCCCAGCAAAATCCGGATTCGGGAAACTGCTCAAGTATAAACGCAAGATTCCCGTAAGGACGGATATTCTCACATGCTATTTCCACGCCAAGCTCTTTAGCTCGTTCAAATACCTTTACGAAGCGTGTATATCCTCTTTCATTTGGACGTGGTGGAGTATGTCCCGCCGTCACGTGAAGCACAAGAGTTGGGATTTCATATTTTCCGCACTTTTCAACACTGTCCATTATACGAGAAAATATTTCCTCACTTCGCTCACTGTTACGCCATATATCGTTTACATTTGACGTTTCGGTGGAGAGTGGTCCGTGCAGATTTTCGCAGAAAATATTCTCCTGCTTTAATCGATTAACGACCTCGTCCAACCGAGGATTTTCAGAACCAATGAATGTATTTTCAAAATTATTTCGTTTCATTAGCGCTATTTGAGTATCGTCATCAAGCCCCACATAGCAATTATAGCTTATTCCTAATCTCATATTACTGCTCTATATCGTTTATCCATTCGGGTTTTATACGTCCGTTTGTCTCTACGTAATCGGCTTTGAAATTTACCACTGCGTTTTCGAGTTCCTCGCGCGTAGATATTATCCATATTCCAAGCTTGCCGTACTTACGTACTCTATTGCAAAGGTCAACTGAGGCTTTCTCGCCCTTATACCAAGAAAGGCGCGGAAGATCGTAACAGACCCAAAATATGATTTCTCTGTTATCAAACGTTTCCTTTACTATTTTAAGAAAATTTTCAAACAGATCAATCCCGTCATAATGTAACGTAGCGCGAGGAACAAATTTTGCCGCTTCTTGCAAAGACTCAAGGGAATCGCAAGTCATACCAACGTTTATGCTTCCTTTTCTCTCTGCGATTTCTTCAAGAAAGGCTTTGCGTATATCATCGGGAAATTTAGTCCACACGTTATCAAACTTCAACGGCACGGTAGGATTTTCTTCTGCAAAATCCAAAACATCGGAAAGGGTGGGGATTTTTTCGCCTTTGAATTTTTCATCCTTCCATGAGCCATACTCGTATGAACGTGCCTGCTCAAGCGTAATATCCGCAATATTCAAGTCCGGCGCTATTCCGTTTTCATCTCTTGCGGTGCGCTTCAGCGATTTATCGTGAAGCATAACGAATTTGCCGTCAAGCGTATATTTAGGGTCAAGCTCAATAATGCCGTAGCCTTGGTCAACGGCGGCTTGATATGCTAATATCGTATTCTCCGGATATTCATAGCTTACGCCTCTGTGCGCCTGTAATTTTGTCATTTTGTTTTCCTTTCATTATGTGGTTGATCTAAAACACGCTCCCGAATGCCGTCGGCATTCGGGAGCGTGTTAACTTCTGATTCCGTAACCGGTCAATATGATTTTGAAGAATATTTTTGAATTTATATTCTTATTCCGATGCATTCGAGCTCGGAGTATTTCCTTTTATCCAGTTTTCACATTCTGCTAAAAACGGATCGTTGCCAGAATTCTGAAGAATATCGTCAGCAGAAGAAATTACCAGTAATTCCACGATAGGTTTTTTCCACTGTTTCATGTTTTTCCTCCTAATATTTTTAATCGTTGTAATACGTTTGTGCCACAAATTTACAAGCACTTAGCGGATCGTTTACCATTGCTCCGTTGATACCATTTTCATTGAGCAACTTAAACACGTCTTCTTCAGTACATTTGTAGCAATCTGCGTACAATCTCATTTTACTCTTTATTTTCGCAAGGGAGTCATTCTGTTCATTAAGAAATATGCCGACCTCGTCACTACTCACAAAACCACTACCTGAAACGGAAATACGCGCAAGCATCGGCATATTGAACGATTCAAGTTGCTCCGCTTTAGTCACTCCGTCAGAACAGGCCTCATTGCTAAATATCGCTTGATAGTAAGGAATCAACATTCTATTCTCCGTCTTATCCAAAAGAAGTTTTCTACAGTTATTTCCGACTATTACGCCCATTCCTGCGTTATATATCATAGTATCCCAAGCCTCATATCTTTCGAATATTGGGAATGCTATATTGACTACATCGTTCCTGGTAAATCCGGTATTTGTTGTATACTCAGTATCAAGCTTATCGCAAAGCAGAAACATTCTGCCATTTGCTACTATAACCGCTTCTTCAAGCGTGGGGATAAGGTATTCGGTCACAGCCGCATTCGCTCCGCCCGTGCCTTCTTTAAGTCTGAGGCAACGAAGCTCTGTAAGAGTCCATTCACTGACATCTTCTGACGTGGGTAAGATGATTCCATTTACCGTCTTACCTTTCATGACTGAAAAGTTGGTCGTTCTTGTAAGCGTGTCATCATGCATAAGCACGGGGACATCGTCCTTGGAAAAACTCACGTCTATCTCGCATACGTCAACGCCCATCATGCAGGCGCTTATGATGCCCTCAATGGAATTCTCAGGATAGTGTACAGATTCACCTCTATGCGCCCAAACCATAAATCTTCCGTCGGGGTCATTTAATGCCTTTCTCTTTTCCTCGAAGTCAAGCATTTCTGCGGGGACATCAAACTCGTCCTCCCAACTGAGTTTAAGGGCGGTGGGGTCTTCTATGTATTCTTCTCTTGTGACATATTTAGTCTTGTAGAAGATACCCCCTTATGGTCTTAAGTTCGGATTCTGCCCCATCTTTCGCGTCAGGATTGTAAGGACTATAGGAAGCTACTTCACCAATAGCATACTCGCTGTTTGCAGGAATCACATACTTGTAAGTATCGTTTGGGGTATCACTTCTGTCATAGTAAGCTGCATTGGCAACGTAAGCGATACTTCTTGTTGCGTACTGTCCCGAATAAACGATATCATCGTTGATCGTTACGTAGCCGATAGCGCTGTAATCCCAATCGTAGTTAGCTTCCTTGATGTCTGTAATAGAGCCGCAGAAGTAGTAATACTTATCATGCTCCATGTCCGCGCCTTTAAGGTCACTGTTGAACACATCCGTTCCGGTAACAGTGGAATTTACGTCAAGGTAGTTGCCCTCGTTAAGTGCGTCAGCGGTGAAAACATTATTAGCCTTTGCAGGGTCTGTAAGATAGTCGTTGGGAGTTATGAGAGTACCGAAGTCCAAAGAAATTTCTGCCTTTGTCAGTACAGCATAATCCGCTTTGTTAACAGCGGTTGAAAATCTCAGACCCGAAACACCATCCTTGTTAAGTCTTACGGAAGCGGTCTTCAGAGTATAGAATGAAAGGCTGTAAAGCTTTTCGCCGTTTTTAAATACATATCCGTGATTAGCATCTGTAACAGGGTAATTGTCATTTGTAGCGCCGCCATCGTTGATATTCTGATAGTATACCGTCTTGCCGATAGCTGCGTTCATGTCAAATGCAAGTTTACCTGATGCGAGTTCGTTTGATTTAAATGACGTAGCATTTATAGTGCCACCTTTTTCCGTATAGCTATAATATGCATCAACAGAAATGTCTGAATTATAGTAATTATTTCCTATATCCGTATCACTTGTAGTTCCCCAATATAATTGTCCTATTTGAGTTCCCGTAATATTTCCATTATTGTAGCATCCCTCCACCTTGGTAGCAGAGTAAGCCATTCTTCCCACAATTCCTGCCACACAAGTTGTGTCACCTAAAATATCTCCGGTATTGTAGCAATAATAAATGCTAAGTTCAACTGCCTCTTTATAACTGTATGCAACTATACCGCCAAGACTTTCCGTACCTTCGATTTTAGCCTCATTACCACAGCTTGTAATGGAGACCTTACTTGCTGCCTTCATATATCCTACGATACCTGCGGCATATTTAGCAGACTCTATTTCTCCTCGGTTTGTGCATTGAGCTATTGTTGTATCAGTACCGTTTAACATTCCTACTATTCCTGCCGCTATGTTGGTACCTGAAGATATATTTCCCGTGTTTATACAATTCTCAATTGTTAAGGTAGAACCACTGGCATATCCTATTATTCCACCTGCAGGAGTTGATGTTGAACCTTCTGCTGTTTCTATATTTCCGGTGTTCGTACAGTTAATGAAATCTGCACTTGTATTGTAAACAAAGCTTGTCAATCCTGCTGCTGTAATATAATTGGAGGAAATGCCCGTCCACGCTCCTGATGTAAGATTTTGAGCGTTAGTAACTGATGCATTGTTTGTAACGTTTTTAAAGGTTGTTTTGTTGGTGCCCGTTACAAGACTTGCAAGAGCGGCATAACCTGTAACCTCGCCGTCAATGGTAAGATTTTCAACGGTAGTACCGCTTACCGTCTTAAAGAGAGGTACGCTTGTGGTAACGGTATAACCGTTTCCGTTAAGCGTGCCCGTAAATTCCTCAGTTACCGTTGCAGTAACGGTTACAGGACCCGTAAGATAATAGTTAACGTTGTCATCAGTTTGTGCCACTTGAAGAATTGTTTTGTCTTCTGCCGATACGCTTAAGGGTATCATTGTAAATAGCATTAACAATGAAAGGACAAGCGCAAGCAGCTTAGTTATTTTTCTTCTGTTTCGCATGATTTAAAATCCTTTCTTATTATATTTAATTTCAAAATTTTATTGTTTTGTCGCCTTGCTCGGAGATGATATGCTCCGTTACCGTTCCTGCCTTGAACAAAAGACCTGCAGGACCGTTGCCCTGTGACTGTTCATTGAAAATAATGTTTGACGTAGGCCAGAATGCTACCGTTGGATCAACGGTTCTATAAAGTTCCCAAGAGCCTCCGTTTGCCAAGCCATGATGCGCAAGCTGGAGATAGTCGCTCTTTACGTAGCTTCCGAAATTATCAATAATAATATCAGCCGACTGCTTTTGTATATCTCCCGTCCATAAAAACGTTTTTCCCGACAAAGTCATTCGTGTGACTACAGAGCTATCGTTCTGCGATTCGAGAGCATTGGGATAACAGTCTTCCCACGTGTGCAAAACCTCAAATTCCGCACCGTGAATGTTGAATTTCATTCCTGTATGCACCCTTACGACCTTTGCTTCACCTACGAATGCGTTTGTGGTTTTTTGATACGTTCCGTTTTCGTAGAACTTTGATAACAGCCCGTCAGAGTCCACGTCTCCGATATATTTGGTTGGCAAATTGTGTATAGCGTATTCAAGAACATATTGGTTTCCGTATTTGGTTGCAAAATTTGCGAATGCACCGCAGTGGTCTTGATGTATATGCGTAAGATACCACGCGGCAATAACGGGAGTGCCCTCACTCTTGTTCAGCTCTTGTAACTTTCTGTGCAACCAATCCGCGTTACTTCCTCCGTTGCTGCCGCCGTCAATGATTATAAAGCTTCCGTCCTCAAGGGTTATGATATAAGTCATTCCGTTTCCTTTGTTATCATAGTCCAGCTTTAATTGAGTTACGGAATTCTCCGTCACTTTGCCGGTGTTTTCAAATGAAAGAGGAAGCAATCCGTCGTTAAATGGGGATACTATTATTCTTACAGAATCGTCTTTCGCCGTGTAATACGTATAAACTAATTCTTTACCATCTTTATAATAGGAGCGATAAAGATTTCCGCTTATCTCGTTTTCGTCGTGTTTCGTGTATCCGTCTTGCTCGAGGGTGTTGCAATATGCATAAAACCCATCGGAATTTGTATCGGTATAGTAAAGCTCATAGGCATTATCGCTGACATCTGCTATACCGCTAAGCTTACCACCTACGTATTTTGGAACGTCCATAAGCCAAACGAAATTTCCGACCTCGCTTTTATAGACGTCGTTTTTGATAAGCAGATCACACTTTCCGTCAACAGTCTGTCCCAATGAGTCGTATATTATTTCTATAAACTCATCCTTGGCTTTTGCTGTTCCCGAATCGGAGCTACCAACTATAACTATTTTGTTTCCAACCTTTTGGATAGCGTATTCGTTTATTTTCAGAGACGCTTTTACTTGTTTTGATTCAGGTCTATTAGTATCCCCAACGAGAATCTCAAAGCTCTCACTGTCAGCAACCTCGCCCGATTTCAGATAATCGGTAGTAAAATTGATCGAAGTGCCGGTCAACTGTGAAATAGTGCTGTACAATCCTTTTGCGCACTCCGTTATGTTGTAGCTTGCATCCTCGGAGCGAATGATGGAATAAATTGCCGTTCCGTTCTTTATTATATCCGTTGTTGTCAACGGTTCGCTTATATAACAAAGCGTTGAAGGGAGCGTGAGCTTTGTTCCATTGGCAGCTTTAACATACGTATCGTTGAAATAAGCGAATGCCGAGGATAGAAGCTCTGCGTCATATGCGGCAATTATTATCTTTTCATTAATTACTAAAACGGCATATCCTCTGCCGTCTATTTTTTTATAAACGTCGGTAGATTGCTCGCGATTAGTTATTCCAACCAGTATTTCTTTTTCTTGCTCTTGTGTTTCTTCGTCTAATGCAACCGTCAATTCCGCTGAAATTGCATCTTTTATTAAACCTTGAAGCTCTGTGGCTTTCTTTTTGCCCGACGAGTCCGTTTGCTTGGAATATACTATGCTGTAAGCCGAAATGTCGATTTCAATATTTTTGGGAGCTTCGGTATCCGTTATTTCGTCGTCGGTATTACCGTTCTTGCACGAGGCAAGAACGGTAATAAGCATCAAAAGAGCAAGCGCAACTGCAAAAATTCTTTTGCTCATATTATCTATGTTCCTTTTTTCTAATCGTAACTCCTACAAATCCCCAAGCACCTACGACCGCTACTGCTGTTATTCCGAGACTTGAAGAGCAGCCTCCGGCTTTTTCTGCCTCCTCTGTTTCGAGAGTCGTGTTCTGAGTATTATTTTCAGTATTATCATTTACTTTGTCGGTATCAGGCTGCGTATCCGTTGTATCCGTATTAGGCTGTGTATTCGTATCACCTGTATCGGGTGGATTCGTATTATCTGTATCCGCTGCTGCTTCAAAATCTGCCACATTATACACCTGCTGCATAATAGCATCATGGTCGAGACCGATTCCGTCATATATAGCGTACGTTCCTAATTTCATCGTAGTTTGCGCAGTGGGAATGCACATTCCGAAATGACCATTCATGGTCTTATCAGCATCCTCGGCAGCATTATACTTCTGATATTTCTCTCCTGCTCTCAATTCGCCTGCAACACCTACTTTGGTTCCATTTGCGTACATTGTGCATATGGTGGAGGAATTGCTATCCACTTCTACTACCATTGTGATTATATCGGTTGCAGGAAATTCGGTTTGATTGCTGGAAGCGGAACCATCTGGAAAGGGTGTTACAATAAGACGTTGAGTGGTAGTCAAAGTTCCTTTTGTCTCGGTTTCAACCGCTGTACCATGTACAAGATACGCATATCCGTTCAGTCTTTGGAATCCCGCGATATACGCTTTGTTTTCGCTATGACCAAAGGATGCAAACATACTTCCGCTTGTATGAAGCGTATCAAGCTTGAAGTTTACCGCAAATGTCAGCTTTGTCTTACCATTCAAAACATCTTGATCACTTGATAACTTGTATATATCTCTGTGAGTGTCATTTTTTGCCTGAATCGTAAGAACGCCGTCGGCAACCGTAGCGTTATACTTATCGGTAGCTGTATATTTGGAAGCATCGTCAAAGGTTTCAAGATATATAGGTTGAAGCGTATTTGTTTGCTCATCTGCATAAGACACCACGCTTAAAAGTGCTGAAATCAATAAGGAAATACATAAGATTAGAGGTAAACAACGTTTTTTCATATTCTATAATCCTCCTAAATTTATTATCCAAAAACTTTAACACTGTTTTCATATTTAAATAACTCAGTAGTTACTTTCTCTGCACGACCTGAAATTTCGGAAGCAATAATATTTGTCTCAGAATTAAGTATTTTATCAACAAAATCTCTCATTCCCGAAACACCAAGATGGAGTCCGAGGTCAGTGGTTGCCGATGCGAATATCAAATCGAGCATCTCTACACTGTCTGCATCCTTAGCAGCTCGTCCCTGAAGAACATTATCGTAATATGCTACACGAACCGTATCGGTCGAACAGTAACACATATATTCAAGTACAGCTGAAACAAAATCAGGGTCAGTAATTGTTCTCGGAACGATATAAGTTCCCGAGCTATGCGCCTGGAAGGTCGAAATATAATTTTCTTGATCTTCATCGTACTTGGGAAGCGGAATAAGCGCATACTCATCTTTAACTTTACTTGCTGATGCTATGACATCCTTCATAACTCTTGCCTGATAAAGCGCCCTTCCTTCATTAAATATCTTAACAACTTCCGTATATATATTGCCGCCTGTGTTTATATTCTGAGCTTTAAGCTGGAATGATCCGTCTACACTGAATTTCCATATTTCCTGTAATTTCTCAATACTGGTTGCATTATTAAGGTTAAATTTAAGGGAACCTTTAGAATCATGTACAACAGTCTTTATGTTAGAGCTTGTCATAAGTGCGGTGGCAACATTTTTCGAACTCAAAAAGCCCCATGTATCATTATGATCCATAACACCGTCTCCACTGGTATCACCCGTTACATTTGCGCAGTTTTGCTTGAGTTTTTCAATAGTCCACTTGCCATCACGTACTGTTGTATATATTTCGTCGGCAAGTCCGTTTTCTGTTGCCATTCTTTTGTTAACGATGATAGACCATGAGTAGTCCATTATTCTTTGGGAAAAATCCCCCGAAAATACCATACGCTTTCCACCAATTTCAAACGAATCTATCAAATCGGTATTCCACCAAGACTTTTCAGGCGCCATATACGTCAACTTTTCGATGTCAACAGCTACACCGTTAAGTATTGCTTCGTTCATTCCCGAATATTTGTGTCCGTACAACTCAAAAGCATCATCTCCCGCTGAAACCGTAGCTAACATATTTGAGCCTTCGGTAAATGTGAGCTTAATACCGTACTTGTCCTCAACCATCATATTTCTTTTATAAACCGCATCGTTAATTACTTCACCGTTTATTCCTTCGCTAAACATATCGGTTTTCGAATATTCATTACTCCAAGCTCTAAACTCTTTACCTTTCCATTCATCTGTATCGGGAACCTCACATACGTTTGACATATCCTTCTCAGTAGTCACAGATATACTTTCTTCTGTTTCGATTGGCTCTTCCTTAGCACAAGCGACAAAGACACCTGAAAGCATTAAAATGCACAAAGTTAAACAAATTATGCGTTTCATAATATTACCTCCATCAATATACGTTTTATTTTTTGCAAAATGATTTTTACGAGCAGACCGATACAACTGTTGAGTGTATTTTACAAATATTCCTCTCCTTTCTTGGCACAAAAGCTAAACACACACAAAGCAAACGTTCAAAACATAAAACTTCTTACATTTTACATAATTAGTTTAACATATTTTAAATTGCTTGTAAATAAACAATATTTTCTTGTTGTTGCACGATATTAAAGTTGACTTGTGCTTACAATTGTGTTATAATAATTATGAACAACACGCAAATACCAAATTTGAGGTGTAAATATGTATGTTATATACGTTAAATGGGCATCTGTGTTAAAAATAGCCGGAAGCTTTGCGGTTAGTGACGGTTGGCTTCACAACGGAAAGGTTGCCCGCAGAAATTGTCTGGCTTTTATAGAAGACGGTGAGTGCACGTATGAGATCAATTCCAAAAAGTATTCTTTAAAGCAGGGCGATTTTATTATAATACCGCAGAATTCTTTCTATAAGCCACATACAAACAGCTATTGTAAATACGATTATTTTCACTTTGCGGCTGAGTATATAGGAGAAACGGAGTTTGCAAACGACGTACAGCATTTAAGCATACCCAACGGAATATCCGTGAGCAGATGCTTTTTCTTGCCCGAATACGGAAAAGCAAGTGATACTCTCCGAAAATATTTGAAAAATATTTTAGAGGAGAAAACTACTTCTTCGATGAGCGCGGAAAGACACATGAATATATTGTTTTTGAATGCCCTTAATCATCTTTCAGACATTGTCAGTAACAACGATAAAGATAAGATCGCTTTTCAAATTTACGACTACATTATTCAAAATTTATGTCAGCCTATAACTCTGACCAGTGTTGCACAGCATTTTGGCTATACAAAACAGCACATCATAAATGAGTTCAAACACGAATACGGGGTCACGCCTACAGATTTTATCATTAAAAAACGTCTGGATTTAAGCACGGAATATCTTCTTGAAACAAATATGCAGATAAGTGAAATATCGCAAAAATGCGGTTTTAATACGCCACATTATTACTCCCGTAAATTCCATGAGAAATTTGATCTCTCTCCCGAAAAATACCGTCAGAAATACGGAACGGGGATTTCTTATTAAAAAAGATATTTGCGTGGGATAACATGTAGTAATTTTATAAAGCAAATGAAAAACAAATCGATAGCACATACAACCGAAGAAAAGAATTGTAAAACTTTTCTTTGGATAAATTGACAAAATTCTCACAGTATGGTATAATATTTGTGAAATTATTATGGAGGTGAGTGTCTTCTTCTTTTTCTTCTTTTTTGAAAATCTATATACTATTCCTGTAATCAATTATGCATTTAACAAAGTATGCGTAAGAAAGATGCTTGACGACGGATACTGTGATATGAGTTGTTTTATTGACAGTAAAATCACTCGGGTAGAAATGCTTTATCGCTTAACTGCTATTAAATCAAAATACGTTGAATTATATCAACATCCATATCAAACCAACGGTAATGTATGGGACAGAGAATACGATGTGTTCAAAGAGGAATGTGGCTTTGAAAATATGCTTATGGATGAAGCCACCGCAATAGTATATTGGACATATCAGACATGTGCAAATGAAAAGGATAAGATGGAGTTTACTCTTGATTTTTTTAAGTATGATAAAAATCTACAAGGTATCTCCGAAAATATTAAATACGAAAAAGGGGTATTTTATAATTCTGGAGAGATTGAGTTAAGGATAGTTTCTTCTATTTCGGATTTTAACAGAGCGATAGGCTCATATCAAAAGGGTTGTGAGGTATTGTATTACAGAGGGCATGCTAATGCCAACTATCGTCTTCAGCCCTCTATTATACGCAGAGCGTCATGGTTACATAATGAGCGAGAAATGTATAACGAGCTAATGATTGCTTGCCCCTCGGATTTTGAAAAATGTACAAGTCATCTTGAAAAGCTCGTAAAAATGCAGCATTACGGTCTCCCAACAAGGCTTTTGGATATAACCAAGAATGCATTGGTTGCACTATACTTTGCTTGTGAATCTCAGTACAATAATTACGGAGAAATAATACTTATTTCAACTGACAAGGATTCCATATATTATCCACAAAGCGATACGGCATCCATTTTGGCAAGTCTTCCCGCATTTAGATATAGAACACAAGAGTTGTTTTCAAGGTTGGCTCTTGATACATCTGTTACCAAAAAGGATTTTAATGTTGAGGCGGCTCGTTTGATACATGAGATCAGGCTGGAGAAGCCCGCCTTCAGTCCGGATATAGAGAAGAAAGATCTTCTTAGAAATATCATAGTTCTTGCAACAAAGAATAATAATAGAATTATTAAGCAAGACGGCGCTTTTATTCTCTGCGGTTTATCCAAAGACCCGAAAGAATTAAACAAATTCAGATATCGTAAAAAAGGTAAAACGGTTGTTCTTTTAGTGACAAATAAAGAAAAAATATTAGAGCAGCTCTCAACTTTTTCAATAGATCGTGCGACGCTTTTCCCTGAGATAGATTGCGTTGCGGACTCTATTAAAGGTAGATATTAGACTTACCGATATTGCAAAAGCTTTCTTTAGTGGAATACGATACTTATTAAAAACCAGTCTATGAGGTATTGTAAATGTTTGAGTTAACCAAAATGACAATTGAAGAAATGTGCCATACTACGGAAAGGCAGATGTTTGACCGTAAAAGTGCAAAGATCGATGCCAAAGCCTTGTCAACTCCTATTATTGCGTTTGCTAATGCCGACGGCGGATTGATTGCAGTTGGAATAGAGGATGATGGAACTGTTACGGGTATAGACGATTACACCTCAAATATCAACGAATTATTGCGTGTACCTTTCGATTATTGCAGACCTACTGTTCAGGTATTTACCGAAACTGTTGATTGCATAGACTGTTGCGGAGACAAAAACCACATATTGCTTATAAAAGTTTGCCAAAGCAGCGAGCTTCACGCAAATTATAAGGATGAGGTGTTTTACCGTGTAGGCGACAAATCCAAGAAAATGTCTTTTGAGGAACGCATGCAGTTGCTCTACGCAAAAGGAGCAAGATATTTTGAGGATGAGCCTGTTGCGGATTCCTCAATAGACGATATTGATATGGACTTTGTAGCCAAGCATTGCAAAAAGATTGGCTATACAAGGTCTGCCGAGGAATATATTTGCCAGAATAAAGATTATATCGTTAGAAAAAATAATCGCGAGGAGATGAGCGGAGCAGCTATCCTGCTGTTTGGTAAAAATCCTCAAAGATTTTTTCAACGGGCAAGAGTTCGCTTTATAAAGTATGAGGGTACAGAAGCAAAGGTCGGCGCGGAAATGAATGTCGTTAAGGATATTCCGTTTGAGGGGCGTATTTTGGATCTTGTAGAGAAAACGCTTGATTTCGTGAAGGGGCAAATCAAGGAACGCACGTATCTTGGAGAGGACGGTCGCTTTACAACTGTCCCTGAATATCCCGAATTCGCTTGGAAAGAACTCATAGTCAACGCTATCGCGCACCGTGATTACAGCATTAAGGGAACGGATATTCAAATCAAAATGTTTGACGATCATATTACCGTTGAAAGTCCCGGAACACTTCCGGGAATAGTCCGTTTGTCTAATATACGCCAAGTTCATTTCTCACGTAATCCCAAGATTGCCGAGTTTTTGCATGAGTATGATTATGTAAAGGAATTTGGCGAGGGTGTTGACCGCTTATTTCTTGAGATGAAAAAGGCGGGACTTACTACACCGGTGTATGAAGTAAACTCATTTATGCTTAACGCTACGATCTCCAATATCAAAAATGTCGGAGAAAATGTCGGAGAAAATGTCGGAGAAAATGTCGGAGAAAAGCTTAACAAGCGCGAAGAGAGCATTCTTGAATTGATACGCGCAAATCCGCACATTACTATTGAACAGCTTTCTGCTCTATCGAATGTTTCAACGAGAACGATAGAGCGAAATATCCGTTCTCTTAAAAAGAAAAAGTACCTTGAACGAAACGGCTCTGACGTAAGAGGCGAGTGGATTATCAAGAAATAAATTCGCTTTTTTGATTACAGCGACGCAATTTTTGAGTGGTT
This sequence comes from Clostridia bacterium, assembly GCA_017461745.1. Classification (GTDB taxonomy): domain Bacteria; phylum Bacillota; class Clostridia; order Oscillospirales; family CAG-272; genus HGM12713. The sequence continues at coordinate 39,651 of JAFTXE010000060.1, forward strand.
ATGTGAGGTATATTATGGGACTCCTTGAGTGTACAAGCAGTGCATCGTTATGGCGCGGTTACGATTATTTTAAAGAAAAACGGGTCTTGCAAATAACCGAAACAAGTGATGATTGTTATAAAGCGTTAGTTTCGGGAAATTCGGATACTCCCTATCAAGTTGAAATAAATATAGCGCACCCAAGAAAATCGACCTGTAACTGTCCTCACGCAGACGGTAAGCGTATCATATGTAAGCATATGGTTGCTGTGTATTTTACCGTAAGACCATTGGAGGCGGAGCGTATCTATCGTGAAGCTATCAGGTGGCAGCGGGAAGAAGAACAACGTCAAGAGGAAGAAGCGGACAGATTGGTAGAAAAGGTTCATTCAATGAAAAAGAATGAGGTGTGTCAAGCACTTCTTGAATTGTTGTTTGACGGTCCTGAGTGGCAGTATGACCGATTTGTCAGAGAATATTTAGACGAATAAACTTATAGCATCAATAAAGCATCAAAGAAAAAATCGGCAGTTTAAAACTGCCGAAAATGAGCGCAAAAGCGGTCAAAAAGTGAGGAAAATCAATGTGTTTGAAGTCCACAGAGCCACTCCAAAACCGTGGGTCGCGGGTTCGAATCCTCCTGCCCCTGCCAAAAACAAGAAAGTCGATGCAACGCATCGGCTCAGATTACTGACAAAGGGTTCAGGACTACGGTTCTGAGCCCTTTGTCGTACTTTACAGGGTTTGAGAAATATGGTATAATATAGGTGTAAAAAGAAGTACGGAGGAAACACCTATGTTCACGGAAAGAAGCGGAAAGCA
>JAFTXE010000061.1 GCA_017461745.1 Clostridia bacterium
CTTTATTGGGAGAACCTAAAGTACAATTCGAAGGATCTTTGCCGCTTGCGGCAACAACCAACTTAGGTGGGTAATTCCTTGGGCTTTAAGAAATCTCCCAATAAGTATATCATTAGTTGCTCCTTACGTCGCAAAGATTCTTCGCACTGTTTATTAGATACACCCCCTAAGTCTCATCTGCTCAGAATGACACGGGGAAAGTGCGAACATAGTGCTAAAGATGTATTTACGTGCTTTTTAAAGTTACACTATCGCAGAGATTGCCGCAGTTGCCCCTACCGCTTTGAGAGGTATCCGCTCCGCACCTTTAAATAAAAAAAGAAACCCGTCAAACGCGTAGCAGCGTTTGACGCGGTTTCCACCTTAGAAAATACCGCACTCCCAATTAAGCACAGCACAAAATTCTAACAGCCTTATTATTTATTTTTCACAAGTTCTTTGAAGGTGTCGGAAACTTTCTTTCAAGAAAGTTTCTGACGAAAAACCCCTCACAAACTAACTTCTCAAAACACACTCCTCAAGCTCACGCATTTTTTGCGGAGTTGGGGTTGGGAGATGAGCGAAAGGAAAATCTAAATTCATGTTGTCATACTTTACCTGACAAATCTTTTTAAATGGCAATAGCTCTATTTTATCCACGCAATGATATCTTTTTGATATATTTTTCAACTCGATAATATCATTTTCACTATCGTTTAGCGTAGGAACGATAACTTGCCTCAAGGTAGTCGGTACGGAGCGCCCGTTAAGATATTCCAAAAATTCAATTGGCTTGTCCATACCGCATCCGACGTAGCGTCTGTACTTTTCGTCGGACGTATACTTGATATCCAACAGCACTCTGTCCGTATGCTCAAGCATATCTTTTACCGCCTTATTCAGAATACTTCCCGACGTATCAAGGCAGGTATTTATCCCCTCGCCGTGACAAAGACGGAAAAGCTCGCCTACGAATTCCGCCTGCAAAAGCGGCTCGCCGCCCGATACGGTAATACCGCCCTCGCGGCCGAAGTATTCGCGAAATCTCACGGCGCGTTGCAAAAGCTCGGCGGGCGTGTATTCCGTACCGCCCTGAGCGGTCCAGGTGTCAGGATTGTGGCAACATCCGCAACGCAGATTGCAGCCTTGCGTAAATACCACGAATCTTACCCCAGGACCGTCAAGCGTTCCAAGGCTTTGAATGGAATGTATATTTCCCTTAATTTCTTTTTGAGTCATAACGAGTTACATCGTTTCGTGGAAGGTACGGCTGATAACCTCTCTCTGCTGCTCGCGGGAGAGCTTGTTGAAGTTTACGGCGTAGCCCGACACGCGAATGGTGAGGTTGGGATATGCCTCGGGATTCTCGTAAGCCTTCATCAGCGTCTCGCGGTTAAGCACGTTGACGTTGATGTGGTGAGCCTTCTTGGCAAAATAACCGTCGAGAATGGAAACGAGGTTGCCTATTCTCTCGTCCTCGCTTCTTCCAAGCGCCTCGGGGGTTATGGAGAAGGTATTGGAAATACCGTCACGACAGTCGTCGTAGCTTATCTTCGCAACTGAGTTGAGAGACGCCAGAGCGCCGTTCTCCTCGCGGTTGTGCATGGGGTTAGCGACAGGTGCAAAGGGAGCGGACGCCTTTCTGCCGTCGGGTGTCGCGCCCGTGTTCTTACCGTACATAACGTTTGAGGTTATGGTGAGAACCGACAGAGTATGAATAGCATTTCTGTAGGTGGGCGTCTTGCGAAGCTCGGTGATGACCTTGTGGGTCATTTCCTTTGCTATAAGGTCAACGCGGTCGTCGTCGTTTCCGTACTTGGGGAAGTCTCCCACGGTCTCAAAGTCAACGATATAGCCCTGAGAATCCTTGATAGGACGAACGTTTGCGTACTTCATAGCGCTGAGCGAGTCGGCAACGACGGAAAGTCCCGCAATACCGAACGCCATAAATCTTTCAACGTTGGTGTCGTGGAGCGCCATCTGGGTCTTTTCATAGGCGTACTTGTCGTGCATATAGTGAATTACGTTCATCGTATTGACGTAGAGCTTTGAGAGCCATGCAATATACGTATCGTAACGCTCCATAAACTCGTCGTAGTCAAGCTTGTCGCCGCTCATTACGGGCATCTGAGGGCCGATGTGGATGCCGCTGGTTGCATCGTAACCGCCGTTCATTGCTATAAGCATAAGCTTTGCAAGGTTGCAGCGAGCGCCGAAGAACTGCATCTGCTTTCCAACCTTCATTGCCGATACGCAGCAAGCTATGGCGTAATCGTCGCCGTAGATGGGGCGCATAACGTCGTCGTTTTCGTATTGAATAGAGTCGGTGTCGGCGGATACCTTTGCGCAGAACTTCTTGAAGCTCTCGGGCAGAGCGGTTGACCACAGCACCGTGAGGTTGGGCTCGGGAGACGAGCCGAGAGTGTAGAGCGTGTTAAGAATACGGAAGCTGGACTTTGTAACGAGTGTTCTGCCGTCACAGCCCATACCTCCGACAGCCTCGGTTATCCACATGGGGTCGCCGCCGAACAGCTCGTTGTACTCGGGAGTACGAAGATGACGCGCAATACGCAGCTTCATAACGAAGTCGTCGATTATTTCCTGAGCTCCCTCCTCGGTGAGAGTTCCGTTTGCGATATCTCTTTCAACGTAGATATCAAAGAAGGTGCTTACGCGTCCGAGCGACATCGCCGCTCCGTTCTGCTCCTTGATTGCGCCGAGATAAGCAAAGTACGTCCACTGAACAGCCTCGCGGGTGTCCTTTGCGGGCTCGCTTATATCAAAGCCGTACATCGCCGCCATTTCCTTAAGGTAGCCAAGGAAGGCTATCTGCTGGAACAGCTCCTCGTCCTGTCTTATGGTGTCGGTATTAAAAACTCCGTCCGAGAGTGCTTTTTTATCCTTTTTCTTTTCCTCTATGAGCCTATCAACTCCGTAAAGAGCGACACGGCGGTAGTCACCTATAATTCTTCCGCGTCCGTAGGCGTCGGGGAGTCCCGTGATAACATGGCACTTTCTCGCGGCTCTCATCTCGTCAGTGTAAGCGCGGAAAACACCGTCGTTGTGTGTGGTACGGAAGGTAAATTCCTCCTCGACCTTGCGGCTGAGCTTATATCCGTAAGCCTCACACGCCTGACGCACCATTCTCATGCCGCCGAAGGGGTTGACGCCGCGCTTCAAGGGGCGATTGGTCTGCATACCCACGATTATCTCATTCTCTTTATCAATATATCCCGGAGAGTAGCTTGTAAGCGAGGAAACGGTCGCCGTATCTATATCGAGAACTCCGCCAAACTGACGCTCAAGCGCGAAAAGCGCCTGAAGCTTTTTCATAAGGCCCTCGGTTCTCGGCGTAGCGGATGCGAGGAAGGAAGAATCTCCCTTATATTCCGTGTAGTTGGTTTGAATAAAGTCGCGAACGTTTATGCTGTTCTGCCACTCACCGCCATTAAAGCCATTCCAATTCTTGTGTTCCATAATTTGTACCTCCTGAAATATTTTTGCCCAAAAAACATAAAAAGGACAAGTCAGCCCAAGATAGCTGATTTGCCCAGACGGTCGGCGTAAGTCCCTTTACATTCCATGCGGTTATCCGCCAATCCGTCAGTTATGCAAAGGCTGTTTCTTTTTCGACACTATTATATCACAAATATTCTCTTATTTCAATAGTTTTTTTAAAATTTTACGTTATACACAATTTACCTACGAAAAAGGTGGGAATAAAACATATAAATGACAAATAAAAAACAAAATCGGCATTGGCTTAGGGTGCTAAAGGACAGTAATAAATTAATAGCCTCGGTATGGGAACACTATGCCGAGGCTTAATCTGTTTCTGTCGTTCAAAATAATTAACTGTTAGTTAAATCCTTGTTTCTTATGCTTCGCTTGTAAATGCTCAGATTTATGATATAATATAATCAGAAACGGGCCTGTTTACTTTACTTACAAGGAGAATCATAATGGAACTGAACATTGGAATGAATATTAAACGTTTGCGCCTTGCTAAAGGATTGACGCAGGAGCAACTTGCGGAGCTTTTGACTATCTCAACGGCAGCAGTAAGTAAATGGGAAGCCAAAAACACCTATCCCGATATTACGATGTTGTTTCCACTTGCGGAGATATTCGGCGTTACCGTTGACGAACTTTTAGGATATGATGAAGCAAAAGCCAAGGCAGATGTGGATAAAATACTCGCAGAATATCAGCGGCTGTATGTGGAAGGAAGATTTGCTGAAGGAAAGGAGTTGATTGTCAATGCACGAAAGAAATATCCCCACGATTATCGCATTATGAATAAGTATATGTGGGATGTAGCGGGCGGAAGTGCAGGAAATGATTCTAAAACTTTGCTGAAAAACAAGGACGAATTGACACAGTTATGCGATTGTATTTTGGAAGGATGCACTCAAGATGATCTTCGCGCGGAAGCAATCAATATGAAAGCAAAGCTTCTTCATGCCGCAGGCGATACCGAAGCAGCTCTTGAAATTCTTTCAACACTTCCCACATGGCACGCGCCAATCATGAAGGAACAGCTTTTTGGCAAGGATACCTCCGAATATCGTTATTGGAACAAAAAGAATTGCTATGGTTTGATGGATGTGTTGTCTGTCAAACTCGCACGGATTATTCGCTTTGATCCCACGCTTTCTGTTGAAAAAAAGATTGAGCGTCTTGAACCTATGGCAGAAACATTTGCAGAAATGAGCAAACAGAAAGACCTTGAGTGTTTTTGTATCGGGGAGGAATCTATCTATGCAATTTTAGCAGGCATGCTTACAGCAGATAACGCTCCTATCGATGACGTGATCCGCATCAGAGAAAAGCAATTTGCTTCAATGGAAAGAATAATGAAGCTTGCCGAAACCGATGATGTTCTCAAAGAGCAAATTAAATCCACATATAAATCTGATGATATGGTTGCATGGCAATTGAATCGTCTTTTGAACTCACCTCATCCTCAATTTGCAAAGCTTAGAGAAAATAAGAAATATCTTGAAATGCTTAATAAGTGGGCAAGATAATGCAAGCCTCCGATAGGGAAAATCCTTGTTGGAGGCTTATACTTTATGAAATTGCACCACCACAATAAGTGGTGAGTAAGTGCGCACTTGCAGACAAACAAAAAAGCCTCCCTTGTGTAAAGGGAGGTGGCACGGCTTGCCGTGACGGAGGGATTGTAAAAGTTAAAATTTGCACCAAAACAATCCCTCAGTCAGCTTCGCTGACAGCTCCCTTTACACAAGGGAGCCTCTGGCTGTAACCGTTTGTTTTTCTGTTGATTTATTGTAAAACTGTCCTTAGGAACCCAACGCCTTGACATAAGGTTTTTTCAGAAATAATTCAAATTTTTTTATAATCGTTAACATGACGGCTTAACAAAATTGTGTTAAAGTTAAGAGGAATTCTGAAAATTATCTAATTTATTTTAATATTGAGGAGAGATTATGAAAATTTACGACTACAACGGAAAGAAAAATATTTGCGGAGACAGAGTTCACGAGGCTCGTTGCAGGCATCGCATGACGCAGAGCGACCTTGCCGCAAAGCTACAGCTTGCGGGAATAATCATAGAGCGCGACAGTATATCACGCATTGAAATAGGAACGAGATTCGTCGCGGACTACGAGCTGCGAGAGCTTGCGAGTATTCTCAACGTCTCGGTGCCTTGGCTTCTGGGTATTGAGTAATTTCCCTGAGCAATAATAAATTTAGCGCGAACATGGTGCGTTGAATTATGATTTGTCGGGGAGAAAGTAAGACTTGTGACAAGGCGTACGCCGCCTATGGCGGCTACACTCATCCACCGCTAACGCGGTCCCCCTTCCCTCAAGGGAAGGCTTGATTTTAATTCGACCTTAGACTACAGAAATTTATTTATATCTCAAACTTAGATAAAGTAGAGATAAAATTTAGAATAGCAAAAGTTCTATTTACATAAAGCCTTCCCTTGAGGGAAGGGGGACCACGACAGTGGTGGATGAGTGTAGCCGACGGAGTCGGCGTGCTTTCTGCAATAGTGTCACTTTAAAACGCACATAAGTACATTTTTATCACTATGTTCGCACTTTCCCTGTGTCATTCTGAGCAGATGAGACTTAGAGGGTGAATTGAATTAACGATGCGAAGAATCTTTGCGACGAAGGAGCAACTATTAACTGTTTATATTGGGAGATTTCTTAAAGCCCAAGGAATTACCCACCTAAGTTGGTTGTTGCCGCTTGGGCGGCAAAGATCCTTCGAATTGTACTTTCGGTTCTCCCAATAAAGTGCATACGCTCAGGATGACACAGGGAGTGCGAACAGAGTGCGTCATATTATGATTTGTCGATGCAAATAAATTACATCAAGTCGGTAGGGGCGACCATTGGTCGTCCGCTTATCTTCGGCAAAAATATACGGCAAAACTCAATAAAAATTATATTCTTTTTAGCGGACGACCAATGTGTATAGTGTGGTAAGATAGTTTACAGAATGTGAAGAAAGTTAGTTTACAGAATGTGAAGAAAAATAGTTTACAAATTTGTGGTAAAATAAAGGCATAAACAAGTCGAAAGGAGAC
>JAFTXE010000062.1 GCA_017461745.1 Clostridia bacterium
CAGCAATATAAAAGTAACACTTACGCAAAGAAGGTTATCGAAAGCCGTTAGTAGATCCCTGCCTCGCGTTGCTCGTTGCTTTCCGCTCGGTTCGGCATGCCTCTCCTCACGGAAAGTTCGACTGCGTCACAAGACATCGTTTATTCGCTTCAATATAATCCGCGCGTTGTGACTTCGCTCAGGATGACACGTTGAGGTGAAGATAGTGCGTATATTGACCCCTACAGCTTTGCGAGGTATTCAAGCCGCATCTTTCAATAAAAAAAGAAACCCGTCAAACGTGCAGCAGGTTCGTCGGGTTTCCACCTTAGAAAAATGCGTACTCCCAATTAAGCACAGCACTATATTCCAACAGCCCTAATATTTATTTTTTACAAGTTCTTTGAAGGTGTCGGAAACTTTCTTTCAAGAAAGTTTCTGACGAAAAAATCCCCCTCACAAACTAACTTCCTTGTCAGCACCTGTCAGTACGTGTCATAGTATGGCAGTAATGCTTGTGGTATAATATCGGTGCGGGGGCGGAAAATAGGGGTAAAAAAGCATAGTGGCGGTAGCTTTTAAAAAAAGCAAAAAAAACCATTGGGTTTATTCGCTTTGGTACAAAACCCAAAAAAGCCGATAATGGTAATGATAATGGTAATGGAAATGATAATGAAAATGAAAATGAAATTGATAATGTTACTGTTAAGGAAAGGGACGTAAGGAAAAAGGAAAAGGAGAAAAGGAAAAAGCAAAGCCAACGCTTTTTTCGCTCCGCGTCTTTCCTGAGTTCCGTTTTCCTCGACTCCGTTTTCTCGACTCCGTCTTTTCTTGGCGTCTCCGCCGCCGTCGCTCCGCTCTTTGAAAAAATGCATAAAAATATTAAAATATTCATTTTCACCTTGACTTTTAGGGTAAATCGTTATATAATATTTGTAATATGGGTTATTGTGCCTATATTAAACGACACGGTTGAAAGGAAGCCGTTTTTATGCAAACGGCGATGTTTGAGCTTATGACAAAAATTAGCAGAAGAGAAGCGAGAGAAATACTGTTGGGGCTGCTGTTTGAGACGGAGTTCCGCTCTGACGAGGACGTCAACGGAGTATTTGCGCTTGCGATTGAGGATAGAGAGCTACCCGACGACGAATACATAAGCCGCGGATATTTCGGTATTTACGACAACATTGAGGAGATAGACGGGGTAATAGGCAAGCATTCAAACGGCTGGAAGCCTGAGAGAATGTCCAAGCTTTCTCGTTCGGTGCTCAGGCTTTGCGTTTACGAGATGCTCTACGAGGAAGGTATTCCTTACAGCGTATCCATAAACGAGGCGGTTGAGCTTACCAAGAAGTTCGACGACGACAAGGCTCGTCCGTTCGTTAACGGCATACTCAATTCCGTAAAGAACGAGCTTGAGGCAAAATGAAAAAATGCTACGTAGGCTTTGATACGAGCAACTACACGACCTCTGCGGCGGTGTGTGACGGCGACGGAAGGATAGTAGCCAATCTCAAAATACCGCTTCCCGTAAAGCAGGGACAGAGGGGACTGAGGCAGTCGGACGCCGTGTTTGAGCACGTCAGAAATCTTCCGCCACTCATGGAAAAGCTTTCAAAGGCTCTTGAAGGATACGACCCCGTTGCCGTGGGCGTGTCGGTAAGACCGAGAGACGCCGAGGGCTCGTATATGCCTTGCTTTCTTTCGGGAAAGAGCGCGGCGTATGCGTTTGCGGCGGCAAGGAATATTCCCGTATGCGAGCTTTCGCACCAAAACGGGCATATAATGGCGGCTCTGTATTCTGCGGGTAAGACGCAGCTTCTCGGATGTGAGAGGTTTATTGCTTTTCACGTTTCGGGCGGTACTACCGAGGCTTTGCTCGTGACGCCCAAGGAAAACGGATTTTCCGTCGAGCTTGTAGGCAATACGGCGGATATAAACGGCGGTCAGGCGATAGACAGAGTGGGTGTCGCTATGGGACTTGATTTTCCGTGCGGAGCGGCTCTTGAGCGCTTGGCGGCGGAGTATGAGGGAAGTATCCTCAAGCGCGCCGTGTGCGTCCGAGACGGCATTTGCAGTCTGTCGGGCGTGGAGAATATTGCTATGAAGCTGTACGGCGAGACAGGAGACAAGCGAGCAGTAGCCGCATTCGTCTTTGACTTCCTTGGCAGAACGCTTGAAAAAATGTGCGTTGATATAATGGCGAAATACGGTGAGCTACCCGTGATATTCGCGGGAGGAGTTATGTCGAACGGACTTATGAGAGACAGACTTTCAAAGTGCTGTGAGGCGTATTTTTCCGAGCCGCAGTTTTCCGCCGACAACGCCGCGGGAATAGCTCTGCTTTGCAGAGAACGTATGAAGACCGAGGATTAAAATATGCGTGAGAACAACGCTTTGAGCGTTACACAACTTAACAATTACGTAAAGACGCTTATCGACAGCGACGATTTTCTTTCGGGCGTTGCGATAAGGGGAGAGATATCAAACTTCAAGAGGCACACGAGCGGTCATTTGTATTTCACCTTGAAGGACGAGCGCTCGGAGATAGCCGCCGTTATGTTCAGGGGAATGGCGGACAGGCTTACCTTCGCTCCAAAGAGCGGAATGAAGGTCACCGTTTACGGACGCGTCGGCGTCTACGAGGCGACGGGAAAATATCAGATATACGTCAACGCCATGGTAAACGACGGAGCGGGAGCGCTTTACGAGCAGTATATGCGCCTTCTTGAAAAGCTTAAGGCAGAGGGGCTGTTTGATACGGCGAGAAAAAAGCCTTTGCCGAGATTTCCCAAAAAGATAGGTATAGTCACCTCTCCCACGGGAGCGGCTATCAGAGATATGATAAACGTCACGGGCAGACGGTTTCCGTCAGCGGAGCTTCTTATCTGTCCCGCGCTCGTTCAAGGAGCTGAAGCGCCCGCGGATTTGGTTCGCGCGCTGACGCTTATAGACGCCGTCGGAGAATGCGACGTGATAATCATAGGCAGAGGAGGCGGCTCGGCTGAGGACCTCTGGGCGTTTAACGACGAGGCTCTCGTCAGAGCGGTCGCGGCGGCGCGGACACCTATAATTTCCGCCGTGGGACACGAGACGGACACGACGCTTTGCGATTACGCGGCGGATATGAGAGCGCCCACGCCCTCGGCGGCGGCAGAGCAGGCAGTGCCCGACAGAATGGCGCTTATGCAGAGCATCGACGAAAAAGGAGACAGGCTTGACAGAGCGGTGGAGCGTATATTCGGCTCTTACAGAGCGCGGATAGACGCAAACGCAAGGCATCTCAGCTCGCTTTCTCCCGACGCGAAGCTTTCCGCCATGAAACAGAAAATAGCAAACTGTCACGGCATGATAGAGAGCAGAATGAACTCGCTTTTCGAGAAAAAACGCTTGGCGTTCTCGGGGGCAGTTGCAAGGCTTGAGGACGTCAATCCCTTGGCTGTTATCAGACGCGGCTACGGAATGGCGATGGACGGGGACGGCAAGGTGGTTACGACCGTTGACAAAATAGAGGTGGGCGACAAGCTTTCGGTGCTCGTTGGCGACGGCGTGATAAATACCCGTGTTGAAAGCAAGAAATATGCTGACGAAAGCAAAAATTGAGGTATGGATATGAACGAAAATACTGAAAAGCAAATAAACGAATACGATCTTGAAACGGCAATGAAGAGGCTTGACGCCGTCGTTGAGCGGTTGTCAAGGGAGAATATAAGCCTTGAGGATTCACTTGCACTCTACGAGGAGGGCGTTGCGCTGGTCAAGCACTGTAACGCAAAGCTTGAGAGCGTTGAAAGAAAAATAAATCTTTTAAGAATGACGCAGGACGGAGAAATATCTGAAGCTCCGTTTGATACGTCGGCAATTTAAATAAAAAGGAGATGTTGAAAAATGGAAAATACTCATGCAAAGCTTTTTGAGGTGATCGCTGAAAATGCGGAGAGAACCGAGGCGGCTCTCGCTGAAATCATGAAGGGAGAGGACGAGGATTTCGGTCTTATATACGACGCTCAGCGTTATTCCTTGCTTGGCGGCGGTAAGAGAGTCCGTCCGTTCCTTGTAAACGAGTGCTGTAGAGTTCTCGGCGGCAGTGCGGAGGCGTCAATGCCCCTTGCTTGCGCAATAGAGATGATACATACCTATTCGCTCATTCACGACGACCTTCCTTGTATGGACGACGACGACGTCCGCAGAGGAAAGCCCTCAAACCACAAAAAATTCGGTTATGCGAACGCATTGCTTGCAGGCGACGCTCTTTTGACGGGAGCTTTTAAGGTAATTGCCGACGCAGAGGTGCTCAGCCCCGAAATTCGCGTAAAGGCTGTAAGGGTGCTTGCGGAAGCGGCAGGCGAGAGCGGAATGATAGGCGGACAGATAATGGACCTCGTCGGAGAGACGGAGGAGCTTGCGTTTGAAAAGCTTATAAAGCTTCATTCGCTTAAGACGGCGGCTCTTATGGAGGGCTGCGCAAAGCTCGGCTGTCTTGCGGCGGGCTACGATACCGATAGCTATGAGTCCGAGCAGCTTACGGAGTATGCGAGAAACGTCGGCGTCGCGTTTCAGGTAATGGACGATGTCCTCGACCAGATAGCTGACGAAAAGATACTCGGAAAGCATCTTGGCGCTGACGCGGAGCATAATAAGACTACGTTCTTGACCTACTATAACGTTGACGAGGCAAAGAAGTACGCAGAGGGGCTGACGGGCGAGGCAATCACCGCCGTAAGCGCTATCGAGCATTCCGAGCTTCTTACCGACTTCGCTTGCTATTTGCTTGAAAGAGAAAAATAAATCGGCGTAGCGGAAAAAGGCGACTGAGAGGGTATGCAGCGTAAGTATTAGAAAGTGACTCTATCGCCATAAGCACGCCGACTACGTCGGCTACCCTCATCACAGGGCAAGCCCGCAAGTTCGCACGCGACCATGGCCAGCTCACGCGGGAGCTGCCCCCACGGGAAGCCTTGTCTTAAACCTACCTTCATCGTCCTGAATATTATTTTTACAAAAATATAGGCTAAGAACAACTAAAATTGTTGTAGATAAAGAAGCGATTACAACCAAGGCTTCCCTTGGGAGAAGCTGTCAGCGTTAGCTGACTGATGAGGGTAGCCGCCATAGACGGCGTGCGTTTCGACACAAACTAATTTAAACAAATTCGGAGGAACCGTGGAATATATCAAGGACCTTGTAAATAACTACGTAATGGCAAGCGCATTTTTCGGCTGGTTTGGCGCTCAGCTTATAAAATTAATAATCGAGTTGTTTAATAAAGAAAGAAAAAGCCTGCTGAAAATACTCTTTTCAACGGGCGGAATGCCAAGCTCCCATTCCTCTGCCGTATGCGCGCTGTGTATTTCCTGCGCTATACAGGAGGGGCTGGGCTCGCCTTTGTTTGCCATAACCTTCGTCCTTGCGGGAATAGTTATGATAGACGCAAGCGGCGTCCGATACGAGACGGGCAAGCAGGCGAGGATAATCAATCAGATTACCAAAAAGCTGTTTTCCGATAACGCCGATGAGGTAAATTCGGGACTTAAGGAGCTTGTCGGTCATACGCCGTTTCAGGTGGTTATGGGCGCGGCTCTCGGTATATTGACCGCCGTCGTTATGGCGTTCGTCATGAGGGTGATATAAGTCATGAGAGCTGACGTATATCTTTCTGTTTTCGGACACACGCCAAGCAGAAAAAAGGCGCAGGACCTGATTGACGCGGGGGCTGTGAAGATAGACGGCGAGACGGTGAAAAAATCCTCTGCGCCTATAAACGAGAGCGTTCCTCATACCGTGGATATCGAGCAGATATTCAAATACGTCAGCCGAGGCGGCATGAAGCTTGAAGCGGCACTTGACGTATTCAAAATTAACGTTAACAGACTTAAGGCGGTTGACGTCGGAGCGTCAACGGGCGGATTTACCGATTGCCTTCTCAAAAGAGGAGCGGCGAGAGTGTATTCCGTGGACGCGGGTATCGGTCAGCTTCACCCTGATATCGCGGCTGACCCTCGTGTCGTTTCGATAGAGCATTTTAACGCCCGTGAGCTTGACGAGAGCGTGACCGAGGGGCTTTGCGATATTGCGGTGTCCGACGTGTCTTTTATATCACAGACCTACATAATTCCGTCCATAGCCAAGGTCTTGGTGGCGGGCGGCGTGTTCGTCAGCCTTATCAAGCCTCAGTTTGAGGCGGGCAGGGCGGCGCTCGGTAAAAACGGAGTGGTAAACAGCGGGGCTTATAGATTTCTTGCGGCAAAAAGAGTAATAAACTGCGCGCACGAAAACGGCTTTGATTGCCTTGGACTTATCCGTTCTCCCATCGAGGGCGGCGACGGAAATAAGGAATACCTCGCGTATTTTATAAAAAAGAGCTGTATAAAACCACAGGTCGACGATAAGCTCATTAAACGCATAACGGCAATGTGACGGGATACGAGGGGACGCGGGGGACGCGTTGTCGCTTTTCGAGAAAAGCTCCGCAAAAGCTTTCTTGCATGGCGGTAGCCCGACAAAGTTATTCTTCGATTTATATGCAAAACAGTCGGGCTACCGCCATGCAAGGAAGTTTTTTGCCAAGCTTTTTTTCAAAAAAGCGGAAATCGCATCCCCCGCGTCCCCCGCGTCCCCTCGCATCCCAGTGTCCCCTCGCATCCCCACCCGTTAAAACAAAAATTTGGAGTATAACGATGAAGAAGATTGGACTGATAACCAATTACAATATTCCCGAGAAGCTTGCGGCGGCGCAGGCGGTATCGGATAAAATAGGCGAGCGTGTTGAGGAAATAATGATTCCCGTGTCTTATAAGGACAGGATATTTCGCAACCGCATGCATAAAAGTCAGTTTTCCTATAAGACGCCTGACGAGATATATTCCTCGGCGGAGCTGGTCATAGTCATCGGCGGCGACGGCTCGATGCTTGATGCGGCGAGGCGCGCGGCGAAGAATGCCATTCCCGTCCTTGGAATAAACATGGGCAGAATTGGGTACATGACGGAAATTGAAATGGATGAGCTTTATTTGCTTGACAGAGTATTTTCGGGTGAATATACCGTTGACGAGCGAGCTATGCTTACCGTAAGGATAGTGTCTGATAAGGGGCAGGTACGTTTTTCATCGGACGCGCTCAACGAGGCTGTAATAGCCAACGGCTCAACGGCGAGAATTATCGACATAGAGCTGTCCGACGGAAATGAGCTGGTAACCAATTACCGTGCCGACGGACTTGTGGTTTCAACACCCACGGGCTCAACGGCTTATTCGCTGTCAGCGGGTGGACCGATAGTAGACCCAAGGCTGTCCTGCATATGCGTCACACCCGTCTGCCCCCATTCGCTTCTTGCAAGACCCATGATATTTCCCGATACGGCAGAGCTGAAAGTGAAAAACATCTGCGTCAGGGAAAAAATGCTGCATCTTACCGTTGACGGCAAGGTTACGTTTGAGATGTATTACGGCGATACCGCGGTCATAACCCGTTCGGATACCACCGCGAGATTGCTCAGAGTCAAGAACGACGGATTTTGTTCGAGAATAAGACTTAAAAAACTTTTGTGATACTGTGTAATAGGAGATATTGCAAATGAAAAGCGCAAGACAGGCAAGAATAGTTGAAATACTTTCCGATACCGAAATATGCACGCAGCAGGAAATAACGGAGATGCTGCAAGGCGAGGGCTTCAAGGTAACTCAGGCGACGGTGTCCAGAGACTTAAAGGAGCTTAACCTCAAAAAAGACGTTACGTCAAGCGGCAAGCATAAATACAAGACCAGACCGCTCGGCGAGCTTACGGATAACGACAGACTTAAGAGCACCATGTTTGAGTCTATAACCGAGATAAATTATTCAATGAATAACGTGGTCGTAAAGACCGTCCCTGGACTTGCTCAGGCGTTGGCTTCAAGCATAGATAATCATACGATAGACGGAGTTCTCGGCTGCGTGGCGGGGGACGATACCATAATTATCGTGACGTACGACGCTGAATGCTCGGAGCGGATAGTCGAAAAAATAAAGGAATTGGGAAAAATAAACTAAGGCGGTCGTAAATGATTGATAGCTTGCATATAGAAAATATTGCCGTCGTTAAGTCACTTGATATTGATTTTGGCGGCGGCTTTACCGTGCTTTCGGGTGAAACGGGAGCGGGAAAATCAATAATTATCGATAGCCTTGGACTGCTGCTCGGCGGCAAGGCTGACAGGGAGCTTATCCGCAGAGGCGAGGAACGCGCGACGGTAAGCGCCGTTTTTTCGGATATCGGTGACGGAGTACGCGCAAAGCTCTCGGAGATAGGCTTTGAGAGCGACGAGGATACCCTCATGCTTTCGAGAACGCTTACGGCATCGTCGTCAAGCGCAAGAATTAACGGCAGAGCGGTGACGGCGTCCATGCTCAGAGAGGTCGGCTCGCTTCTTTTCAATATCCACGGACAGAACGATAACCGACAGCTCCTTGACCCCAAGAACCATATAAGGCTTCTTGACAGCTTTTCGGGTAACGGCGCGCTTCTTGACGAGTATTCCGTTATTTACCGAGAGATATTGCATATTCGTTGCGAAATAGACGGCATACAAAAGGATAGCATGGAGCAGGCTCGCTTAGGCGAGATGCTGAAATTTCAGATATCCGATATTGACGCCGTTAAATTGAAGGCGGGCGAGGAGCAGGCGCTTGAGGAGCTTGTCAAAAAGCTTGGTAGCGCCGAGAAAATAAATAAGGCGTGCGCGCTTGCTAATAAAGCCCTCAGAGGCTCGGAGAAGGTTATGGGCGCGGTCTATCTTACTGACAGAGCGGCGTCGGCGCTTGAATCGGTGTCGGACGCTCTGCCCGACGCGGCGGCTCTTGGCGAGCGGCTTAATAACATAAGATACGAGCTTGAGGATATAGCCGAGTGCGCCGCGGCACTCACCGATTTCGGTGACGGTGACCCCACGGCAAAGCTTGATAAGGCTCAGGCAAGGCTCAATACTATAGCAAAGCTCAAAAGAAAATATGGAAGCTCGGTTGAGGAAATTCTCCAATTCAGAGCCGAGGCGGCAGAGAGACTTGACGCCATAGAGAACGCCGACGCAAGAATTGAAGAGCTGAGAGATAAGCTCGCCGTAACCGAGGAAAAGGCGAGAAAAATTGCCGACGAGCTTCGCAAGAGCAGAAAGACGAGCGCTAAGGAGCTTAATTCCAAGGTCTGCGAGACGCTTGCTTTCCTCGATATGCCAAAGGTAAGATTTGAGGTGAGCGTCAAGAATACCGAGGATTTTACGGCGTTTGGCTGTGACAGGGTAGAGTTCCTTATTTCCACCAACCTCGGCGAGCCGCTTGCCCCCATGGAGAAGATAGCCTCGGGCGGAGAGTTGGCAAGAATTATGCTGTCCCTTAAAAACGTGCTCAACGAGTGCGACGGAATAAGAACGGTCATTTTTGATGAAATAGACGCGGGTATTTCGGGCAAGACCTCACGAAAGGTCGGAATAAAGCTCAAGGAAATATCGGGCGCGGCGCAGGTCTTGTGCGTTACACACTCGGCGCAAATTGCGTCGCTTGCGCATAACCATCTTAAGATATTCAAGGCGGAGAGCGACGGCAGAGTAAGTACGGGACTCGTGCTTCTTGACAAAGAGGGAAGAGTTGAGGAGATATCGAGAATTCTCGGCGGTATTGAGATTACCGACGCTGTGCGTAGCGCCGCAAGAGAAATGATAGCCGAGGGGGAGACTTACTGATGACTAAAACCAACGCCATGCGTCAGCTTGACGCGGCTAAGATAAAATACACGCCCTGTACGTATGAAGTAGACGAAAACAATCTGTCGGGTACGCATATAGCCGATTGCATAGGGCTTCCTTACGAGAAGGTATTCAAGACTATCGTGACGCGTACCGATAAGGGCGCGGTGATAGTTTTCTGCATACCTTGCCATAAGGAGATAAACCTCAAAAAAGCGGCGGCGGTGACGGGAAATAAAAAGATAGAGCCGCTTGCCGTAAAGGAGCTTTTGGGCGTTACGGGCTATATCCGCGGCGGTTGCTCACCCGTTGGAATGAAGAAAAAATTTCCCACCTACTTCGACGCAAGCGCGGAGAAGCTCGACGAGCTGACCGTCAGCGCGGGAGTGAAGGGAATACAGCTTTTGCTGAAAAGAGAAGACATAATCCGATTTACCGACGCCGAGCTTGTTGACGTAACTGCGTGACGTAATGTTAAAATTGTGATTTGTCGGGGAGATTATTACCATGTTTGCACTCTCTCCGTGTCATTCTGAGCAGAAGAAACTTAAGTGGGTGAGCTAAAGAAACAGTGCGAAGAATCTTTGCGACGTAAGGAGCAACTATTAACTGTTTATATTGGGAGATTTCTTAAAGCACAAAGGATTACCCATCTAAGTTGGTTGTTGCCGCTTGGGCGGCAAAGATCCTTCGAATTGAAGTTCAGTGCTCCCAATAAAGTGCGTACGCTCAGGATGACACAAAGAGAGTGCGTACATATCAAACAGCCAGACAAATCATAATTTGAAGAAATTCAACCGTTTCTCAAAAAAATAACTTACACCACTTGCAATTTTCAACAACATGTAGTATAATAATTAGTTGTGACTTTAATATAATAAGGAGACTCTATAAATGCTTGAAATAAAGTTAAAAATTGCGGAGAAGATAGTTGAAAAGCTAAAGACTATCAACGCAGACGTAGCACTTGAAGCCGCGGACGTGGCGTCAATGCTGGAATATCCACCCGACTCCAAGATGGGTGACTTAGCGCTCCCTTGCTTCAAGATGAGCAGGACGCTGAGAATGGCGCCCGTAAAGATAGCGGCTACAATTGCGGAGGATTTTGATTCTCCCTGCGTAGCAAGAGCCGAGGCTTTAAACGGATATTTCAATATATTCCTTGACGGTCAGGCGCTGTGCGCAAAGGTTGTCGGCGAGGTCAAGAAAAAGGGCGAAAAATACGGCGCGCCCGACTTTGGCGAGGGCAAAACGGTAGTTCTTGACTATTCCTCACCAAACGTGGCAAAGCCTTTCCATATAGGACATCTCGGTACTACGGTTATCGGTCACTCACTTAAAAAGCTGCATGAGTTTGCGGGTTATAAGTGTGTTGGCATAAACTATCTCGGTGACTGGGGAACTCAGTTCGGAAAGCTTATCGTAGCTTACAGAAGCTGGGGAAACAAGGAGCTTATCGAGGAGGGTGGAATAGACAAGCTCGTTGAGCTTTACGTTAAATTTCACGAGGAAGCTGAGAAAAATCCCGAGCTTAACGATATGGCAAGAGCTGAGTTCAAAAAGCTTGAGGAAAAGGACGAGGAAAATATTGCTCTTTGGCAGTGGTTCGTTGAAATAAGCCTTGCGGAGTACAAAAAGACTTATGCTCAGCTTGGAATAGAGTTTGACAGCTACAAGGGCGAGTCCTTCTATACCGATAAAATGCCCGCTCAGGTTGAGAAGCTCAGAGAAATGGGACTTATGAAAATAGACGACGGAGCGTCCATAGTTGACCTTGAGGAATACGGAATGCCCCCTTGTCTCATACTTAAGAGAGACGGCTCAACGCTTTATCCTACAAGAGATATTGCGGCGGCTGTTTACAGAAAGCAGACCTACGACTTTGATAAGGCGATATACGTCACCAGCGCGGGACAGAGCTTGCATTTCGCACAGTGGTTCAAGGTAGTTGAGCTTATGGGCTACGATTGGTACGATAAGCTTGTACACGTTCCTTACGGCACGGTAAGTATAAACGGTGAAAAGCTTGCCACGAGAACGGGTAACGTAATTCTTCTGCGCGATCTCTTTGCTCTTGCGATTGAAAAGATTTCGGGCATTATGAACGAGAAAAATCCCAATCTTGAAAACAAGGAAAAGATTGCCGAGGAGATAGGCGTTGGAGCGGTCGTATTCTATTATCTCTCCAATAACCGTATCAGAGATATAAACTTCATTATGGACGACGCCCTCAATTTTGACGGCAACACGGGACCCTACGTTCAGTACACCTACGCCCGCACCTGCTCGGTGCTTTCAAAAGCGGAGGACTTCGGCGGCTGTGACACTCTTAAGGTTACCGCTCCCGAGGAGGCTGAGCTTGCAAAGGTACTCGCGAGATTTGAGGAGAACGTTCGCGACGCGATAGACACCTACGAGCCGTCCGTAATAACGAGATATATTCTTGACGTTGCGGGTGCGTATAACCGTTTCTATCATAACTGCACCATTCTCGGAGCAGAGGACGCCGAGGTCAAGAGCACGCGACTTGCGTTGACTGCGGCAACCAAAACCGTACTCGGTAACGCCTTCGGACTTATCTGCCTTGCCAAGACAGAGAAGGTATAATATTATAAGATTGATTTTAAGATAAAGAATATTGTTAAATTGTGATTTGTCGGGGAAATTATCACCATGTTCGCACTCTCTCTGTGTCATTCTGAGCAGAAGAGACTTAGTGGGTGTAACTAATAAACAGTGCGAAGAATCTTTGCGACGAAGGAGCAACTAACGACATAGTTATTGGGAGATTTCTTGAAACACAAGA
>JAFTXE010000002.1 GCA_017461745.1 Clostridia bacterium
CTTAAAGCTATTCTTGGATTTATAATTGTTATAAAGGGCTACAACCCTGCAAGAAAGCTTTTGCGGAGCTTTTCTCGAAAAGCGACAACGCGTCCCCTCGCGTCCTTGCGTCCCTTGCATCTCCCCGATAAATCATAATTTATTACTCTCACCATTATCGTAATAATTATATCACATTGTGGCTTTAATTTCAATATTTCCGCAAAGATTTTCAAAAAAATTAAAAAAAGGTCTTGACAAACGAAGCAAAATATGGTTTAATATAGAGTGTCATTGTATAAAGCGTAAATTCGGCTGAAAAGCAACACGCTTCCGGATAAATTCCGGATATCTCGTAATCCGGGATTTAAAAACAAAACTAAGGAGGTGCACGAAATGCTTAGAACTTATCAACCTAAAAAGCGTCAGAGAAAGAAAGAGCACGGTTTCAGAAAGAGAATGGCTACTGCCGATGGAAGAAACGTACTCAAGAGAAGACGTGCTAAAGGCAGAAAAAGACTGACCTATTAATTTCTTCCCTTTTGTGAAGAAAAACATAAAACCGCCGATGACTTTGCGCATCGGGGTTTTTGGTATATGGGTGTTTTAGAATGAAAAATATCGCAATAAGAGAACATCATCTTTACAATAAGACGTTTACAAGAGGCAAAAGGTTCGTTGGAAAGTACGTTGCCGTATATATCCTTCGTGATTTTGCCGCTGAGCGTCTAATGCGCGCCCACCCTCAGAAGCTATACGTCAATCGCCTCGGTCTCTCGGTTTCAAAGAAGCTCGGGAACGCCGTCAAGCGCAACCGCTCCAAGCGGCTTATCCGCGCGGCATACGACCAAGTAAAAGGCTCGCTGAGGACGGGCAATCTTATTGTAATAAGCCCTCGCAACGCTATTCTTTCCGTCAAAAGCACGGACGTCTGCGAGGAGCTTAAGACCGCTTTTGCCGAGCTGGGTCTTTTACAAAACGGCTCGAAAGCAAAATCAAAATGAAGCGCGTTTGCATTTTACTTATCCGATTTTACCAAAAATTTTTGTCACCGCTCAAACGAAATCCGTGCTGTAGGTTTTCGCCTACTTGCTCTGCCTACGCCCTTGAGGCGTTTCAAAAACGTGGCTTTTTCGTGGGCTTTTATTTGTCGGTGCGGCGCATATTGCGCTGTAATCCCTTCTCCGTCGGTGGCTTTGACCCCGTCCCCGAGAAGAAGCACAAAAAAATCCCCAAATATAATACGGACACGGCGACAAAAAATAAGAAATCAAAAAAACAGGACAATGACATCTGAAGCGTTTAAAACGCAAAAAAACAAAGAGAGGATTTTCCGCATATTCCCTTGCGGAAACAATTAATTCAATGAGTTGGATCTGGGAAATTATTAACGTTCCGTTCGGCTGGGTCATCCGCGTATGTAACAGTCTCGTAGGCAATCACTACGTTTTCGCTCTTTTACTGTTCGCGCTGATAATCGAAATTGTTCTTTTGCCGTTCGGTATCAAGCAACAAAAGAATTCTATCAAGCAAGCAAAGCTGCGCCCCAAGGAAATGGCTATCCGCAAAAAGTACGCGGGACGTGACGATAACCCCACTAAGCAAAAAATGAGCATGGAGATACAGGAGCTCTACCAGAAGGAAGGCTACAACCCCATGGGAGGTTGCCTACCTCTGCTTATTCAGTTCCCCATCATCATCGCTCTTTATAACATCGTAATGAACCCCCTCAAGTATATTGTAAAGCTTGAGGTAGACGTTATCGACAGAATTGCGGACGTAGTAAGCTCGGTTACGGGCACGACCTACGATACCGTAAGAAACATCAATCTGTTGGCTGACATGAAGGGGCTTTCCTACGACCACTTCGCTAACGTTGAGGGCTTTACCGAGGAGATGTACAATAATCTCCCCAACCTTCATATGTTCGGCGGAGCTATCGACCTTGGAGCAACGCCTCAGTTCACTCAGTTCAACTGGCTGCTGCTTATTCCTATTCTTACCTTCCTTTCTTACTTCTTCAGCATGAAGATGACGAGAAAGCTTACCTATCAGCCTATGTCCGACGACAAGGCTATGGGCTGCTCCAATAAGATAATGGACCTCATGATGCCCCTGTTCAGCGTATTTATCGCGTTCAGCGTTCCCGCGGCTCTCGGTGTTTACTGGATATTCAAGAGCTTGCTCGGCGTCGTAAAGCAGCTCGTTCTCAAATACGCTATGCCCATTCCTACCTTCACGGAGGAGGACTACAAGGCGGCTGAAAAGGAAATGAACATCAGACCCGAAAAAACGCCGAGAACAAAATCGGGTAAGGTAGTTCGCTCGCTTCACCATATCGACGACGAGGACTTTGAGGATACCCGTGAGGCCGCTATAAAGCGCCGCGAGGCACTTGAAGCTCAACAAGCCGAGGAGCAGGCAAAGAAGGCTGAAAAGGCAGACAAGTCTATGCTTGGAGGCGCTTCTGTAAAGAAGGACGACAGAAACGAGAAGAACAAGGAAAAGAAAGCCAAGAAGGAGTCCAAGGACGAAATATCGCCCGAAGGCAAGGTCAACGACAACGGCGACAACGATAATAACGACAACAAAGACGGAGAATAAAAAGTGAAAAAAGAAGTAATCACAACCGCTAAGACCATCGAGGAGGCTGTCGCTCTTGCAGTCCAAGAGCTTGGCGCTCCCGATGCGGACAAGATAGAGTACACCGTACTTGAAGAGCCCAAAAAGGGACTCTTCGGCATAGGCGCAACAAACGCCAAGATTTCCGCAAGCTATACCGTTGGCGGAGAGCTGAACGCGCTTGAATTCATCAAAACAGTCCTCAAGGACATGAATATCACCGCTGACGTCGAAATGACCGACGGTGAAAACGGAGAAAAGAGAATCACCGTTTCAGGTGAGTCCGCGGCTATCCTTATAGGACATCACGGCGACACGCTCGATTCCCTCCAGTACCTCGCAAATCTTGCCGCAAACAAGAGAGTTGACGGCAAGAAAGAGCCTTACGTCAAGATAACCGTTGACGTTGAAGGATACCGCGCAAAGAGAGAGGAAACTCTCCGCGCGCTTGCAAGACGCATGGCGGCAAAGGTACAGAAGTACAAGAAGAGCGTTATGCTCGAGCCTATGAACCCCTACGAAAGAAGAATTATCCACTCGGAAATTCAGAATATCGAGGGCGTTTCCACTAATTCCATCGGCTCTGAAAATAACAGAAAAATCGTTATTTTCCTTGAAACCGAGGAGAACTGATATAAGTTAGTTTGTGATAGGTTTTATGGGGTCTTTCTTTCGGAGAAAGACCCCATACCCCAAAGAACTCGTAAAAAATAAATATTAAGGCTGTTGGAATTTTGTGCTGTGCTTAATTTTAAGTACAACATTTTTCTAAGGTGGAAACCACGTCAAACGCTGCTGCATATTTGACGGGTTTCTTTTTTTATTGAAAAAATTAGTACGTTCCACCGCAAAGGCTTCCCTTGTAGGAGAGCCTTTGTAGGTGCTCACACTGAACCTTTAAATAAAAAAGCCCCCGTCAAACGTGCAAAAGCATCTGACGCGGTTTGCTCCTTAAAAAATGCTGTACTTGAAATCAAGCACAGCACTATATTCCAATAACTCTGATATTTATTTTTCACGAGTTCTTTTAGAGATACGGGGTCTTTCTCCGAAAGAAAGACCCCGAAAAAACTCTCACAAACTAACTGCAATTAAATCTCAGGAATAACTATCTCTACTTCTCTGCCAGCCTCTGCGGACTTTGCGATACCGTCGATAATAGCCTGATTGTAGATTATCTGACTTGTAGGAACAGGAGCGGGAGTTCCGTTCTTGCAAGCGTCAAGGAACGTACGGAGCTTGAGGTCGAAGAGCTTGGAATCCTTATGAATTATCGGAATCTCAGTCTCGGTCTGAAGTCCTGCAACCTCGTGGTAAAGCTTCATAGCGCCGCCAACAGTTCCGTTCCAGCACTCAGTGGAAGGAATACGAAGGCTTCCCTTAGTACCCATGATGATGGTATCACCGGGGGTGTCAAGGTTCATAGCCCATGCTATACGGAAATCAAGAACAATTCCGCCCTCAAGACGAATGAAAGCAGCCGCGAAATCGTCAACTCCAAAGAGCTTTGCGTACTCCTCGCCCTTGCCCTTCTTATAGCCTGAGTAGTTGGGGTCCTTACCGAAGAAATCAGACTTGTAGCCCGAAACCGTCAAAGGCTTGGGATAGCCGATAGCGTTAAGAACCATGTCGAGAGAATAGCATCCGATATCACCGAGTGCTCCAACACCTGCCGTATCCTTCTCAATAAAGGAAGTACCGTGAGGCGTAGGAATACCTCTGCGACGTCCGCCGCCCGTCTGAATGTAGTAGATGTTGCCGAGTACGCCCGACTCGCAGATCTTCTTGATCTGCTGCATATTAGCGTCCATTCTGGGCTGGAAGCCGATAGAAAGAACCTTTCCGCTTGCCTTCTCTGCCTTCATAACCTCAACAGCCTCGTCAAGAGTTACGGTAAAGGGCTTCTCGAGAAGAACGTGTACGCCCTTATTGAGCGCGTAGATAGCAGGCTCTGCGTGCTGACAGTTGTAGGTACAGATGGAAACCGCGTCGAGCTTGAGGCTCTCGTCGTCGAGCATTTCCTTGTGAGACGCGTAATTCGTCTTGATACCCTTATCAGCTATGCCGTTTCTCTTAAGGAACTCATCAGCTCTTCCGGGAACGATATCCGCGCAAGCAACTATCTCAGCGTCAGGCTGGTTAAGAAGAGCCTTTACGTGAGCATCCGCGATCCATCCGCATCCGATAATACCGTAGCGAACCTTTTTGCTGGTGTCAATAGCGGGACCAGCGCTTTGGTCTGTAAATGTGTTCAGACCTTCCATAGACTTGTCTGCCATGTTTTTTATCCTCCTAAAAATTAGTTCAAATTAATATCCGAGAGTTCTGAGATACTCACGGCTCTTTGTGATAGACTCCATAGGAGTAAGTCCCATAGTAGCGTTATCCTGCTCAACGACTACCCAAGAAGCGCCAGATTCCTCTGCTGCCTTGAGTATTTCGGGGAAGTTCTGAACACCGCTTCCGACGGGTCTGAACTCAAAGTTTCCGGGACGCTTGGGAGCCTTCTTATCAATTCCGATAAGCTCGTACATATCGTCAGACTTTTCACCGTAGAAGTCCTTAAGGTGAACTACGGGACACCTGCCTGCGTACTTTCTGATGTAATCTGCGGGAACCTCACCGCCAACGTTTACCCAACAGGTGTCAAGCTCGGTCTGAAGCAGGTCGGCGCTTACCTCTTCGTAAAGGATATCGAGCGCGTATTTGCCGTCAACCTTTATAAACTCAAAATCGTGGTTGTGGTAAAGGAGAGTAATTCCGTACTCCTTAGCCTTCGCGCCAAGCATCTTGATATTGGGAACGACCTCCGTAAAGAACGCTTCGTTCTCGGGTCTGTGCTCGGGCATAAGATAAGGAACTGCAACGAACTTACAGCCGATGGTTGCGTAATCCTTCAAGATATCGGGATTTGCCACCATATCAACGTAAGGAACGTGAGCGGAAAGAGGAACGAGTCCTATCTCCTCGCACATTTTCTTAATATCCTCGGGATCCTGATGATAAAGCCCCGCAAACTCAACGCCGTCGTAACCGATCTCCTTGATCTTTTCAAGAGTTCCGCGAAGATCTGCTTTTGCATCGTCTCTTACTGAATAAACCTGAACTGCTACCGGTAAAGCCATTGTAGCCACCTCCGTAAAATAGAATTTTTAGAATGTCTGCCATCCTTGACTTTATTATAAGATAATTACGCTTGTATTTCAAGTCAAATGCCCACTAATTGTAGACAAATATTGCTATATTGTTTTTACAATATTTGTCTGACGCTTTTACAAACGTCCTCAAAAACTTGATTTTGCTCCCTATATCCGTCTATAATGCATATATTCTCCTCATTTTCAAGGTCGTGTATGACGGACAAAAATTGCTCCCTGACTTTAGTCAGCGTCTCCATATTTTCATATATTTCAACGCTGTCCCTTCCCTTAGCTATTCGCTCAAGGCTCTGCTCGGGCAGAATATCGATATATATACATACGTCGGGGTGCTGTATTTCGGGACAACGAAGATTCATGGACTTGACCCACTCGTAGTCGGTGGACTGTCCTTGATATGCGAGCGTGGAGTAATAATATCTGTCGCAGATAACGTCAACGCCGCCGTCGATAAGCGCTCGTATTCCTTCGCTCTCGCAAATATTGTGAGCTATTCTGTCGTCAACGAACATGACCGCCATCTGACATTCACTTTTTTTCACTTTGCCCGACAGCGCCTCTCTGAGCGCCCGTCCCGAAGGGAGCGACGTAGGCTCTGCCGTCAGCACTACCCTTCTGCCGACAGACTCAAGATACTCGGCAAGCATTCTCGCCTGCGTGGTCTTTCCGCTGCCGTCTATTCCTTCAAATACTATAAATTTTCCTTTTTTCATGGTTATCTCCTTTTGCGGTTGAAGATTAGTTTGTTTGATGGTTTTCGTCAGAAACTTTCTTTCGAGAAAGTTTCCGACACCTTCAAAGAACTTGTAAAAAATAAATATTAAGATTGTTGGAATTTAGTGTTGTGCGTAATTAAGAGTACGGTACTTTCTAAGGTGGAAACCACGTGGGCTGCTGCTACACATTTGACGGGTTTCTTTTTTATTTAAAGGTTAGTACAAACTATTTTAATCTGAGCGATATCTCTCCGCTTCTCAATATTACCCTTTGATTATTGTCAAGCAAGACGCAAAGTCCGCCGTCGTCGTCAACTGACACAGCGACCCCCTCAAAGCTTTTACCGTTTTCAAAAAATCTTACTTTTCTGCCAAGCACAAGTGAGCGGCGGCGGTATTCGTCCATATATGCAAGGTTGCCGTTCTTTATTTTCATATATATATCAAGCATCTCTCTGCATATTTCGGGGGCGAGCTTTCCGCGCAAGCTAACGTCAGCACCTATCGCTCCCGCTATTCCCTTCAGCTCCTCAGGAAAATCCTCAGTGCAAATATTCACGCCCACACCGACGCATACGTATTTTCTGTCATTTTCAAAAAAGGCTTCAGCTAATATTCCCGATATTTTTTTGCCGTTAAGATAGAGGTCGTTTACCCACTTAATACGGCAATCCACGTCCGTCACGTGCTCTATTGCCGAGGAAACGGCAACGGCGGCAGCAGAGGTTATTTTCACTATTGACGGTGGCGCATCATCGGTAACGTCAAGCAAAAGCGTCATATAGAGCCCCGTAGCATTTGGCGAATAGAAGCTTCTGCCCATTCGTCCCCGCCCCTCGCTCTGCGAGTCCGCAACTATCAGAAGAGGGGTTGCACAGCCTTGCGCCGCAAGTCTGCGTGTGGCAAGATTAGTGGAGTCGATATGTTTATATGAAACGACGCTTATTCCCAACTCTTTTAGCATGGCGCTATCACTGAGATTTAAAAAATCTTCCTGAATGTAATTCATTTGCCATTCCTTTGATATAATAACGTTCAATAAAGTAACACTCGTTTTGAGAAGCAATACAAATCTTAATTTGATAAGTAAATCAACAACTACATTATACCATACCCCTGCCCGTTTTTCAATGGTTTTGAGCGACATTTGACGTGAAACAGGAAATTTTTTAAAAATTCTCTTGACAAACGGGCGCTTTAGTGCTATAATCATACCCGTAAAGTAAATATCGGCAAAGAGATTTGGAGATGCTGTTAAATACGGAAAGATGCTTTCCGTGTTTTTCTGCGTCTTTTTTCTTTGCAAAAAATCAAAAAAACGAAGGAGATAAACCATGTACGACATAGCGATTATCGGCGCGGGCGTCGTTGGCGGTATGATTGCCGACACTCTCGCAAAATACGACCTCAAGCTCTGCATTCTTGAAAAGGAAAGCGACGTTGCAATGGGGGCGACAAGAGCAAACAGCGCCATAGTTCACGCAGGCTTTGACGCCGCTGAAGGCTCTCTTAAGGCTCGAATGAACGTCAGAGGCTCTGAAATGATGAAGGACGTTACCACGCGTCTTGGCGTCAAGTACAACAATAACGAGGCTTTAGTCGTTGGATTTGAGCATGAAAGAGACGAGGTCAAGGCTATATACGAAAGAGGTCTTGCAAACGGAGTTAAGGGACTTAAGTTCCTCGAGAGCGAGGAGCTTCACGCTCTTGAGCCTCATCTTAACAAGGACCTCACCTGCGCGCTTCTCGCAACAACAAGCGCAATCGTTTGCCCCTACGAGCTTTGCCTCGCCGCTGTCGGTAACGCAATGGATAACGGCGCTGAGCTTATGCTGGATTTTGAGGTAAGCGCTATCGACAAAAACGGAGACGCTTATACCGTTAAAGCCGCTGACGGTCGTACGGTGGAGACCAAATACATAATTAACAGCGCGGGAGTTTACTCCGATAAGGTCGCCGCTATGACGGGTGACGCTGATTTCACCATAACTCCCCGACGCGGAGAATATATGCTTCTCGACAAGGAGTGCGGTAACTTCACTCAGAGAACAATATTCCACACTCCCACCAAGATGGGTAAGGGTATCCTCGTTTCCCCCACCGTTGACGGCAACCTTCTCCTCGGTCCTACGGCTACCGACATTGACGATAAGGACGATACGTCCACGACCGCCGAAGGCTTCGCAACCATATTTGCAAAGGCTTCCGATAACGTTGCGGACATTCCCTTCAACAAGGTCATTACTTCCTTCTGCGGACTCAGAGCTACGGGAAGCACTCACGACTTTATCATCAAGGAAAAGGACGGTGTCGTTACCCTCGGCGGTATCGAGTCTCCGGGACTTTCATCCGCTCCCGCTATTGCCGAATACGTTGAGGAAATACTCGGTGGCATAAACGCCCTCGGAGCAAAGAAGACAAGCTACAAGGCAGAACGCCGTCCCGCTCACTATTTCAGAGAGCTTTCAATGGCGGAAAAGAACGAGATAATAAAAAAGAACCCCGCTTACGGTAAGATAGTTTGCCGTTGCGAAGGTATCACGGAGGGCGAGATAGTCGAAGCTCTCACGACCAATCCCGCGGCTCACGACCTTGACGGCGTCAAGCGCAGAACGAGAAGCGGTATGGGTAGATGTCAGGGTGGCTTCTGCTCGCCAACGGTAGTAGAGCTTATCGCAAGAGAGCACGGTATTCCCTTCGAAAGCGTTACCAAGTTTGGAAAAGGCTCTATCATCAATTACGGAAAGACAAAGGGGGACAACTGATATGAAGGCAGATCTCGTTATTATAGGAGGCGGTCCTGCGGGAATGAGCGCGGCTGTCGCGGCTTACGACGCAGGTATCAGAGACATCATTATTCTTGAACGTGACAAGAGCCTCGGCGGTATTCTCCGTCAGTGCATACACAACGGCTTCGGACTTCACCGCTTCAAAGAGGAGCTTACGGGTCCTGAGTACGCTTACAGATACGAGCTTCAGGTAAGAGAGAGAAACATTCCCTTCAAGCTCAACACAATGGTTCTCGACATAACTCCCTCAAAGGTAGTCACCGCTATGAACAGCGAGGACGGTCTGTTTACCATTGAGGCAAAGGCTATAATTCTCGCAATGGGTTGCCGCGAGCGTCCCAAGGGAGCGCTTAACATATGCGGTCGCCGCCCAGCAGGTATTTTCACAGCGGGAACGGCTCAGAAGTTCGTAAACATGAACGGTTATATGCCGGGTAAAAAGGTAGTTATTCTCGGCTCGGGCGACATAGGTCTTATCATGGCAAGACGTATGACTCTTGAGGGCGCTGAGGTCAAGGCAGTATGCGAGCTTATGCCCTATTCTGGCGGTCTTGCGAGAAACATTGAGCAGTGTCTCAACGACTTCTCTATTCCTCTCATGCTCAGCCACACCGTAGTTGAGATACACGGCAAGGAAAGAGTTACGGGTGTCACCATCGCAAAGGTTGACGAGCGCCGTAAGCCCATTCCTAAAACAAAGCAGTACATAGAGTGCGATACCCTGCTTCTCTCCGTTGGTCTGCTCCCCGAAAATGAGCTTACCAAGAGCGCTAATATAATTCTTGACAGAATAACGGGCGGAGCTGTAGTCGACCAGAATAGACAGACCGAAATAGAGGGTATCTTTGCCTGCGGAAACGTTCTTCACGTTCACGACCTCGTTGACTACGTATCCGAGGAGGCTGAAATTGCGGGTAAGGCTGCCGCCGCATTCATCAACGGCAAGCACGCCAACGACAAGAGCCTTAAGCTCGTTACCGACGGCAAGGTGCGTTACACCGTTCCTCAGTGCATCACCGCTTGTGCTGACGTTACCGTTTACTTCCGCGTTGCCGACGTTTACAGAGACGTAAGAATAGTCGTTCGCGACGGAGACAAGGTTCTCGTTAATAAGAAAAAGCAGAAGGTCGCTCCAGGTGAGATGGAGACCGTTACCCTTACCAAAGAGATGATTGAAGGCGTATCGACCGATACTCTTTCCTTCAGCATCGAAGCGTAATTCGGAAAGGAAGGTTTATAGAAATGATTCGTGAATTAACTTGTATCGTTTGCCCCAAGGGCTGTCAGCTTAAGGTAGAGCTTGAGGGTAAAAATATTCTTTCCGTAAGCGGATATACCTGCAAAAGAGGTCTCGCATACGCAGAAACCGAATGCACCGCTCCTATGAGAACGCTTACCACCACAGCCCCCGTCGAGGGTGGCGGAGTCGTTCCCGTTAAGACGGATAAGCCCGTCCCTAAGGAATTGCTCTTTAAGTGCATGGAGGTAGTAAACAGCGCCTGCGTCGCTAAGGACGCAAAGCTCGGCGATGTCGTCGTTGAAAATATCCTTGATACAGGCGCAAATATCGTTACTACAAGAAACGTTCAGCTTTGAGAGACTTTTGAAAAATATAACTACTTATTGAAATAAAGTGCTGTTCTTAATTTAAGAACGGCACTTTTCTTTCGTTTGGAATGATAGTGCTAAAAATGTACTTATATGCATTTTAAAGTGACACTTGTATCAGAACGCACGCCGACTTCGTCAGCGTGCTCTTTGCGATAGTGTTACTTTTATAGATTGCCGCGGTCGCAAGCTCTCTCGTAATGACAAAATTAGTGCCAACATATGTGCGTCGAATTGTGATTTGTGGGACTGTTTGATATGTACGCACTCTCTTCGTGTCATCCTGAGCGTATGCACTTTATTGGGAGAACCTAAAGTACAATTCGAAGGATCTTTGCCGCCCAAGCGGCAATAACCAACTTAGATGGGTAATCCCTTGTGCTTTAAGAAATCTCCCAATATAAACAGTTAATAGTTGCTCCTTACGTCGCAAAGATTCTTCGCATTATTTATTATATTCATCCTCTAAATCTCTTCTGCTCAGAATGACACAGAGAGTGCGAACATAGTAATAATCTCCCCGATAAATCATAAATTAAACCACTCTGTTCTTTCTCACTCGCAATAACAAGGCTTGTGCGTATATTCGTAGACCTCTCAGTCAGCTTGCGCTGACAGCTTTCCTACAAGGAGAGCCTTTGCAGTTGTCCGCACTACACCTTTAAATAAAAAAGAAACCCGTCAAATGTGCAGCAGCATTTGACGTGGTTTCCACCTTAGAAAATACCGTACTCCAAATTAAGCACAGCACTATATTCCAACAGCCTTAATATTTATTTTTCACAAGTTCTTTGAAGGTGTCGGAAACTTTCTTTCAAGAAAGTTTCTGACGAAAAACCCAGCACAAACTAAATTTTTCGAAAGAAAGACCCCAAAAACACACTTCCTAAGCTTTTTCAAATCCGACAAGCAGTCCGCCTTTTTCCGCATAGAAGCTACAGAGTCCGCGGCATCGGTATATTTCGACCTTAACCTTGGCAAACTCCTTTTGTATCAGCTCCTTAAGAGCCTTTCCCGCATCCTCGCTAAAACAATGCGCTATCTTTACCTTGCCCTTTGACAGCCCCATTTCCTTCATGTGCGAAAGAATAGTATGTATTGCCTTCTGCTCGCCTCGGCATTTATTTAGCGGCTCAAGAGTTCCCTCGTCGCTCGCCTTACCGACAACGCATATTCCAAGCAAGCCTGCCATTTTAGCAACGAGCGGGCTTACGCGTCCGTTATTCGCAAGATTTTTCATGGACTTCAGCATAAACAGAAGTCCCGTTTTTTTATTGTACTCAACTATTCTGTCACATATGGCATCAAAGCTCTCTCCCGCCTCAATAAGCTCGGCGAGCTTATCTATGGCAAGTGCCATCTCGGGTCCTGTCGAGAGCGAATCAAGAACGAACACACGTCTGTCGGGATAGGTCTCCTCGTATATCCTTTTTGCGCTCATAGCGGAGTTATAACAGCCCGAAAGATTGCTCGTTATAGTTACGCAAAATATTCTCTCCGCATCTCCAAACGCATTCAGCCAATCGTCAGCATTAGGACATGATGTCGAGGAGCGTCCCTTATAATTCTCAAGGTCGCCAACCATCTCCTCAATATCAAGAGACTCGTTATCGACATATTCCTTCTCAGATGTTATTATTTTAAGAGGAGCGTATTCAAAAGCCACTCCGTCAAGCGCGGTAACGTCCGAGGAGGAATCCGCTACTATTTTTATTTTTTTGCCGTTCATGTAGTCTCCTTGTTTTCGACCGTTGTATAAGTAAGCGGTATATGGTATTCCCTCTCGTAGATATCCTTCCAAACCTGCGCGTTCTTATCCATCATTATCTTCATATTTTCTCTGTACTTCAAGCTCTCGTCGGGATATATTGCCTCACCGATGTGAATGGTATATTCCTGAACGAAAAATCCGTCCTCACCCATGATATCCGAGTCCTGCATGGTTATAAAGCAAGGAAGCACGGGAACATTGTTTCTTGCGGCAAACAGATACGCTCCGCTCTTCAAGGGCTTGGGCTTGCGGTAGTTCCACCACATACTCTGCTCGGGATAAACGAGCACGAAATGTCCGTCGTTAAGCACCTGATTTATGGCCTCGGTGAACTTAACGAGCGTCTTTCTGTTTGAGGACAGCGGCAACGTGTTGCAGTGTCTCATAAGGAAGCCGTAGAAGCCCGGGAAGGAGGTATAGTTGCCCTCTCTTACAACTCTGTAAAAGGTTCTGTCGGGCTGCTCTGCCGCCTCGTACGCAAGCTGAATGGCAAAGCTGTCAAAGGCGTTGAAATGGTTGCAGGTAATGAC
Organism: Clostridia bacterium; assembly: GCA_017461745.1. Taxonomy (GTDB): domain Bacteria; phylum Bacillota; class Clostridia; order Oscillospirales; family CAG-272; genus HGM12713. The sequence continues at coordinate 13,174 of JAFTXE010000002.1, forward strand.
CGCTCCGCTATTTAGCGCCTTGAAGTTTTCAATGCCCTTTATCTCCTTTATTATCATTTTCTTATCGGCGATAAGTCCGTTAACGAAGTTTCTCGCCATCATATAGGCAAACTTGGTCGCAAGTCTGTCGGCAGTGCTCTTCTTTATATATTCGATATCGTCGGGCATCAGCACACGGGCAGGCGGGTCGTTCTCAACGTCCTCGTCAAAGCGGCCCTCTCTCTCGTACTGCTCTATCTTATAAAGTATCTCTACTCTGTCGCGCGAGCGCTTAGCCTTATTTATCTGATTGAGGAAGTTATCCTCTCGGTTAGTCTCCTTTACGGCAAGCGCCAAAAGATTATCACAGGATATTCTGTCCCTCTCTCTTTGCTCGTCTGTATAAGCGTTCAGCACCTCAAGAATTTCCTCGTAGACAGAGGTCTCCTTGGCGTAGCTCCAGAATATATCTCCGTGACGGCAGTCCTCGTAATGCCAAGGCTTGCTCGTCATGATATAGTGAAGCACGTGCGCCTCGCTTATCGGATAAGGTATATCACCGAATATCTCGGTATTCCAACGTCCGTCAAGCCAATAGACGTGGTCCTTACAGATAAGATTGAGATAATCCTCATCCTGAGTAACGACGAAATTATAAACGTGAAGATATTCAATAAATTTATCAAGCACGAAATGAAGTCTGAACTGCTCGCAGTTGATAAGCAGAAGTCCCGCATTAAAGAAATTATAACGGGAAACGCCTATTACCTTTTCAACGTACGTTCCGTATTCGTCCACCTGAACCATTGCCTGCTCATGAGCCGCCGCAACGTAGGCATCCTTGATATTCTTGTCGTAAAGACGGCTGATATCTCCCTGAACCACCGTGTCGCTGTCGATGTAGATAGCCTTGTCAAGCTCGGGAAACATCTCGGCGATAAACATTCTGTAATAGGTCGTCTTTGAGTAATAATCTCTTATAGGAAGCTTGTCGGAAATAGAGTACAGATAGTCGCTGACATCGGTAAACTCAACGTCAAAATTCTCATTCTTGAGCTCGTATACCTTTTCCATCATTCCCTCGGTAATTCCCGTATGGAGTATATATACCTTGTAAAGACGGTCCTTGGACGCATTTTTTATTATAGAATAAAGGGAGACGATAGTGTATTTAACAAAGTTATCGTCACAAGCGTAAAATATCGGTATTACCTTTTTATCCATCGTTAATTACCTCTCTCTGTTGAATTTCTCTTTCAAATAAATGTATTCGTACAGCACGTCGTCAAAGCAGTAGTAGCCGAATACCTTATGCACTCTGCTGACGTGCCATTGCTTTATGTTGTCGGTATGGGGATACGGCAGCCAGAAAAGTCTTTTTGAAAAATGTCTGACTACGGTATTCTTATGCAGAAACTTCTGGTCGTTGAACTTCTGCGGAAGCATTTTTTTCTTGGTGGTGGAACGGATTATGGCGCTCTGATCGGCAAACGTCAGCTTTTTGGTCTTTATAAGCGCCCTCGCCTTCTCCAAAAGTCCCGTCTCCTTCATGCGTCTGAGATTAAATAACAGCACGCCTGCGTTGACGTAATTGGGACTGATAAGATATTTACCGTAGTGGTCACGAGCCGCGGCGTACTCATAGTCCTCGACGTTCACGTCGTAAAGCAACCTAACGTCTCTGTTGAACATGACGTCTATATCAAGATACAGCACCTTATCGGGCATCTCATCAACTTTGTCCGCAAACAGTCTGATAAGCGTATACGGCGAGCAATATGCCCCCTCATTCGGACAGCCTTTGAATTCCGCCTCGTAAAGCTCGGTCACGTCAATTTTCTTTGCCGTGTTCTCGGAATTGTACTGCTTTATTACATCGGTAAAAAAGCTCATTTTTTCATCGCTTATGGGAACGTAATTGTCCTTGATACGCGATACGTCCATAGTAAAAACATAAAAGGAAAACGGCTCTCGGGTCTCCGTACGCCTGAGAATTGACAAGGCGCAGGTCAACATTCCGTCAAATACGCCGTCGTTTCCGCAAAACAGTATATTTATCATTACTCTTCATCTTTCTTAATATATTTTATTACCTCGACGTTCGACAGTCTTGCTCTCTCCGTCATGCATTGATAGATTCTGTCTCTCAGCTCCTTTTTCTGCTGGCGCTTAGGCAGAGTCCCGTCGGGATAAAACGGTCCGTCGATATAGGTAACTATCCTCGGCTTGCGTCCGCGCTTACGCTTCTGATACGTATTGGTGAAGCAAAACGCGGGTACTCCTGCCTTGATTGGATAGTAAAAGGAGTCGTCCTTGAAGGGCCTTATTCCCGTATAATAGGGCCAGATGTGCGCCTCGGGATATATTACAACACAATGTCCCTCGGAAATGCGGCGGTCAACTGCCGCGGAAAAATTACGCGCCGCTTCCATATCGTCGGGCAGAGGCAGAGCGCCAAGAAAAGGCGTGAGCCTTCCGAGAAATGGCATAGATACGTTATTAGGGTGAACTATTACGTAGTTGCGCTTGGGAAAATTCATCACGTTGGGCATAAATGCGTCGCCTATATCCTGCGTATGATTGCCGTATATAAAATATCCTTTGTCCGCAAACGGCTTAAGCACCTCTGCGCCAACTACCTTATGGCGAAACGCCAGCTTTACGTAAGCAAATGCAATAGGAGTAAATACCACTCTGTACCAGAAAAAACGGGCAAAGCGTTCGAACGCCGAGTCACGACAGTAAGCATAGCTTCCGTCTATTTTTTTAGGCGTTATCTGCACCACAGAAAACTCATCGTTCAGCTCGTCACTGTAATAAATAACTTCTCTCTTATCCGTATCCTTCACTCCTTTTGCGTGACTTTTACCGTTAAATGTAGTATTCGATACTATATTACCACATTATCGATATTTTGTCAATAGAAATATTAATTTTTCCGTGATTTTTTTACTTTAAGATATCTTCTCAATATATTCCCAAAGCTCCGCAAAGCTTCCGTTGGGATAGACGGAAATATCCTCGTTTTCCTTATTTATGAGACAGTCGGTAAGTAAAAATACCTTCATGCCCGCCTTCTGAGCCGCCATATCGTCGGAAACGTCGTTGCCGACCATCAAGCATTCCTCGGGAGTTACTCCAAGCTTTGAGGCAATTTCCAAATAATACTTCGGATTAGGCTTGCAGTAACGGGAATTCTCATAGGTGGTGTATAGCTCAAAATCAGAAGGCTCAAAGCCTGCCCATGCCATTCTCTTCTCAGTTGCAATAGAAGGAAAAACAGGATTTGTGGCAAGTGCTATGCGAAGCCCCGCAGACTTTATCTTGTCAACCGTGACTCTCGCTTCAGCATTAAATGAACAGACGGAGCGAACGTCGTCAAATTGCTCTCTGTAAAATGCTTCGAAATATTTGATATCAGCAAGCGTATCCTTGCCCTGTATCGCGCTGAACGCTTCCCAGAATACGTCCTCATTGATGCGACTTCCGTCATTAGCGATAACAGCCATAGTTCCCTGCCATATACCGCTCACAAAATTCTTGGGATCATAGCCATACGGCGCCATCCTATTTGCAAGCATTCCAAGATAAGTCTTAAAAAAAACATCCTGATCCATCGGCAGCAGCGTGCCATCAAGATCGAATAAAACAACGCTTATGCTCATATAACTCCTCCGCTTATATCCGCTTAAAATAAAGCATATCTGCTTTATTAATTTTACCACAAATTTGTTGATTTGTCAACAAGAATTGCATATAATCTGATTAAACAATATAAACTGATATAAATTCAATATTTCCTCTTGACTTTTTCAAACTTTTTTGGTATAATCTAAAGGTACGCAAAAAGCACATCGGGATGTAGCGCAGTTGGGGACGTTTCCGAGCGCCGCCAATGGCGGATAAAGCGAGGAAAAAGGAGTGGCAGTGACTTGCCGATTGGCGAGTTGCGGAGCAACGAAGACAGAGGCTTAGTCACAACAGGAATCGCGCTTAGTTTGGGAGCAGGACACCGCCCCCCAAGGTATCCCGAAGCAAAAAACGCCGAAAAGCCTTGCAAACACTGACTTTTTAGGCACTCTGCTTTCTCACAAAATCCTCTATAAAAGCGGTTTGACCACATGTTTGACCACTTACGGAAAATGACCTAAAAATCGAATATTTTTCACACTTCGGGGTGTGGCGCAGTTGGTAGCGCGCGACGTTTGGGACGTCGATGCCGCAGGTTCGAACCCTGTCACTCCGACCAA
>JAFTXE010000063.1 GCA_017461745.1 Clostridia bacterium
CGGGGACGCGGAGGACGCGATTTCCGCTTTTTTGAAAAAAAGCTTGGCAAAAAACTTCCTTGCAGGGTTGTAGCCCGATTACATACGTATAATTTTAAGAATAAGCTTAGTTGGGCTACAACCCTGCAAGGAAAGCTTTTGCGGAGCTTTTCTCGAAAAGCGACAACGCGTCCCCCGCGCCCCCCGCGTCCCCGCATCTCCCCTACAAATCATAATTTGACGATTTATGCGTATTGATGTGTTTGCGGTATAAAACTCAAAAAATCTTTATGCAAAATATATATTGAAAATTGTCGTAAATTGTGCTATAATGTATTATCAATTTAAACCGTTGAAGTTTTCGGAATTTTGCGAAGCTTAAGACCGATTACGGAGGGGCTCTGGAGAATCTTCCCGTGTGGAAGTGCCGAAGGTGCAAAACAAACTCAGTTTGTTGAATCTCTCAGGCAAAAGGACAGAGCAGGCATAAATATATTGTCTGTATGTTTTTCTTTAGAGCCACTGATGATTTTCAGTGGTTTTTTATTATTCATTTTAAGGAGGCTTGTATGCAAGCAGTTACAGATTTTCTTCTTCCTATAGTTCAAAAGATAAATGCATATCTTTCTGACTATATCCTTATCTTCCTTCTCGTAGGAATTGGTCTTTTATATTCGATCAGAACGAGATTCGTTCAGATTCGTTGCTTCGGCGAGGGCATGAAAAAGGTATTCGGTAATATCTCTCTCCGCGGCGGTAAAAAAGCAGGCGGTCTTTCCTCGTTCCAGGCTCTCGCAACGGCAATTGCCGCTCAGGTTGGTACGGGTAATATCGTCGGCGCGTGCGGCGCAATTCTCGTCGGTGGTCCCGGCGCTATCTTCTGGATGTGGATAATCGCGTTCTTCGGAATGGCTACTATCTACGCCGAGGCAACTCTCGCTCAGGAAACCCGTGTAGTTCAGGAGGACGGCTCGGTTCTCGGTGGTCCCGTTTATTATATCAGACGCGCTTTCAAGGGCAAGTTCGGTAAATTCCTTGCGGGATTCTTCGCAGTCGCTATTATTCTCGCACTTGGATTTATGGGCTCTATGGTTCAGTCCAACTCCATATCCGAGGCAGTAAGCACCGCTTCTACGGGCTTTATTCCCACTTGGGTCATCGGTCTTATCCTTGCGGCTCTTTGCGCGTTTATATTCATTGGCGGAGTTCAGCGTATTGCGTCTGTTGCTGAGAAGATAGTTCCCCTTATGGCTGTTCTTTACCTTGTTCTCGGTCTTATCGTTCTTGGCTTCAATTTCACCAAGATCCCCGCAACCTTTGCTATGATATTCAAGTATGCGTTTATGCCTCAGGCAATTCTCGGCGGCGCATTTGGAGCAGGCATCAAAGCGGCTATCAGCCAGGGTGCTAAGAGAGGACTTTTCTCCAACGAGGCAGGTATGGGTTCAACGCCTCACGCTCATGCTCAGGCTAACGTTGAGAAGCCTCACGATCAGGGCGTAGTTGCTATGATAGGCGTGTTTATAGATACCTTCGTTGTTCTCACTATAACGGCTCTCGTCGTTATCTCCACGCTTTATACCGGTAACGGTCCTCTTTCCACTCCCGAGCTTCTTGCTGCTAACACCGATATAACTAAGGCTAATATGATGCAGACCGCTATGGGCCAGATATTCGGTACGACGGCAGGAAACATACTCATTGCTATCTGTCTTACCTTCTTTGCGTTCACGACTATAATAAGCTGGAACTTCTTCGGTAAGCAGAACGTTCAGTACCTCTTCGGTAAGAAGGCAACCGTGGTTTACTCGGTTCTCGCTATCGCGTTTATCTTCCTCGGCTCGCTTTTCCCCAACGATTTGGTTTGGGAGCTTGCGGATATGTTCAATAACATAATGGTTATCCCCAACGTAATCGCTCTTGCGGTACTTTCGGGAATAGTCGTTAAATGCGTTAAGGTCGGCGTTGCGGCTAAGAAGGCTAAAAAAGCTGAAAAGTCCAAAGCTGAATAATAATAAGGTGCTGTGCTTTATTCAAGCACAGCACCTTATTTGTTTACTCCTGCTTTTTAAAATAGCCGCGTTCTTCCTGGCATACGGGGCACTCCGCGGGAGGCTCTTTGCCCTCAAAGACGTATCCGCAGTTGAGACATATCCATTTGGTGCTTTCGCTGTCAGAGGTGAGAAGCGACTTATCCTCGAGCATTTTTTCGTATTTTGCGTATCGCTCCTCGTGCATCTTCTCAATTGACGCAACTCGCTCGAAAAGTCCCGCAAGATAGAGAAAGCCTTCCTCTCTCGCTTCCTTGGCAAAGTCCGAATACATACTTGACCATTCGTGATTTTCGCCCTTGATAGCGTCCTTCAGATTGTCCTGCGTGTCCCCGTCGCCCGCAAGATATCTGAACCATATCTCAGCGTGCTCCTTTTCGTTATCCGAGGTCTCCTCGAAGATCTGAGATATCTCGACGAGCCCTTGATCGCGCGCCTTCTTGGCGTACCATTTGTATTTAAGGTGAGCGCGTGACTCTCCCGACAGAGCCGTGTTCAGATTTTGCTCGGTTTTCGTGCCCTTGAGAGCCTCAATTCCTTTACCGTCTTTTGTGTAGAGCTTCATATTATTTTTTCTCCTTTTATTGAGTTGTATCTCAATTGTTGACGCAAACAAATATAGTTATTCAAAATATATGCAAATTATTGACAAAACTTATGTTTTGTGATAAACTTATGCTATAAATAATATGGAGTGATAATATGAAAAGGATAACGAGCTTTACCGTTGACCACGATTATATAGAAAAGGATATATACATATCAAGAATAGACGGCGATATAACGACGTATGACTTAAGAACGCGCAAGCCAAACGCGGGCGACTATATGGACAATCTCACCATGCATTCGCTTGAGCATATGTTTGCGACGTACATCAGAAACTCAGATATTGGAGCGAGCGTTATTTATTTCGGACCTATGGGTTGCAGAACGGGCTTTTATCTGCTTGTCAGAGACGTTGAACCTCAAAGAGTGCTTGACGAGGTCGTAAAGACCCTTGAAAATATAGTGAAGCACGACGGGGAAATGTTTGGGGCGTCACGCAAGGAGTGCGGAAACTATAGGGAGCTTTCGCTTGACGCCGCAAAGATTGAGGCTGAAAAATATCTTGAGGCTCTCAAGGCTTGCACGCACGATTTCGTTTATCCAACGGGAATTTAATAAATGAATTTTTGAGGAGGACTGACAATGAAAAGATTTTTATGTCTGACGCTTGCGCTTGCAATGCTCGTCGCAATTCTCGTCGCTTGCGACGATATGTCTGCTACCCAGATCATCGACCTCGGTCAGCAGCTCATGCAGGAGAATGCTGTAACGACTAAGGAAGCGCAGACCGACGGCGATACCGCACCCAAGGACACCGAACGTCACCCTGATGATTTTGAAAGCATTACGTCGGCGGAGAACACCGACGGCTCGGGAACTCTTGGTGACTACGACCTGCCTGAATTGAATTTCGGCGGGAAGGAGCTCATTATAGCAATGGGAACTGATAAGAGCGCAAGGATAGATTTCGGAGACGAGGGATATATTACCGACCCCGTGGGAGAGCAGGCGTATTACAGGAGAATGGCTATTGAGGAGACTATCAACGTAAGACTTTTTTCTCATATGCTGAATGATAACTCTGCTTCTAAATCTAAGACTCTTTCTGAATTGGAGTTAATGATTCTTTCGGGAGAATGTCTTGACGCGGTGATCATGCCTTCGCATATCACGAGTGAGCTTATGCTCAGAGGCTTGCTCTCAAACCTTAACGATAGCAAATTTGAGTATCTCGGAATAGACGAGTTTGATTGGAATGAAAGCATAATAAAGAATTCCAGCTTTGCGGGTAGAACGTATATGCTTGCGGGTTACGTTACTCCAAGCACCTTTGATAATACCAACGTGGTTTTCTGCAATAAGAAAATGGCGGATAATCTTGCCTTGGATATCAACAATATGGTTTCAAACGGTACTTGGGATATCCAAGCGATGAAGCGCATGATAAAAGACGCTTACTGTGACGTTAATGCGAATAATATAGTTGATACAAGTGATACTTTGGGAATTACAATGCGTACGCAAAACTATATCGACGTATTTTTTGCGAGCTGCGGACTGTCGTATTTTAGTGCAATTAACGGCTCGTTTGCGGTAAGCAATGATATCTCCGCGATGATAGATTGCGGAAACATTCTTGCGGAAGCCTTTGATTCGACGACTTTGTTGAATCAAAATACCATGAACGTTTTCAAAGATGGCAGAGCGCTGTTCTTCATTGATAGAATATCGAGGGCGGAGATCCTGAGGGAATGTAACTTTGAATACGGCGTGTTACCCATGCCCAAGGCAACCTCAGATCAGGAAAAATATCTTACGTCCGCGGATAACGCCGATGTGATAGTTATTCCCATGTCAGTATCCGAGCCTTCGGCAATATCCTTTGCGCTCTCGCTTATGCATCTTACGGCTGTTGATACGATAATAGACGTTGGTATGATGAATAAGTATTTCAGGTATTTGAACAGTAACGAGGACGTTGAAAATTTCTTGCTCTCGATAGACGGCTTGACGTATGGCTTTGATAGCTTGTATTCCTCGCATATGAAGAATACTGTTTCGTCGTGGAGAGAAGGCGTTGTTCAAAATAAGGTGGCGTCTAATTGTCGTTTACAAATTTCGGCTATAGAAAGCGAGCTAAAGCTGTTTCTTACGACTATCAATAAATAATCCGTGTAATATTAAGTGCTGTCCTTAATTTGAGGACAGCACTTTTGCATAATTATGAGAGCCACGCTTCATTTCGTCCGCTCACAAGGACAGGGGCGAGTGCGAACATGGTGCGCATATTGGTAGACCTCTCAGTCAGTTTGCGCTGATAGCTCTCCTACAAGGAGAGCCTTTGTCGTTGCTTGCGCTTTCTTTTTCAATAAAAAAGAAACCCGTCAAACGTGCAGCAGCGTTTGACGTGGTTTCCACCTTAGAATTTACCGTACTTTTAATTACGCACAGTACAATATTCCAACAGCCTTATTATTTATTTCTTCAAGTTCTTTGAAGGTGTCGGAAACTTTCTCTCAAGAAAGTTTCTGACGAAAAAACATCCAAAACTAACTTTTAATCCTTACCGTCGCATAGCGCTGCGCCGATAACGGTAGCGAACTGAGCGAGCTCGGGGATTACGAATTTTACGCCGAAGTTTTCCTCAAGTCCTATGAAAACGTCGGTTATCGACTTAAGTGCCGTAAGGTTACCCGTAAGCACGACGGTCTTTACCTTAAAGCTTCTTGCGGCAAACACCGCGAGCATAGCGATAGTTTCCGCTACCATATTGGATATGCCGAGTGCTATATCGTTTTTGCTTGCGATATCGGACAGCTTGCCAAAATTCGACGCCGTTATTTCTCCGTTTATCTGGAAGCTCTTGTCACCTGAAATATCCTTTATTCTGAGGTCGACGTTGTCAAGATTACCCTCGGAGCAAAGGGCTTCAATATGCTCGATATTGTCAACACCGATCATCTTTTTTGAAAGCCCGAGCAGAGTACCGCCGCCGACACCCGTACCTCCGAGATACTCCGTGACGGTTGCGTTGCCCTCTTTTTTTGCGTGAATGAGCGCCGTACCCGTTCCCATGCTGACGACTATTGCTTCGTCAAGACCCGAAAGATAAAGTCCGCCAAGACCAACGCTTTCAAATTCGGATACCGTCTTACATTCGAGCGAGTATATGGGCTTTGTAATAAACGATGCTCCGACGCCCGTCATAAGCACGCGGTCGATGTCTCCAAGCTCAAGCCCGTTTTGCATAGTGAATTTTCCAAACGCTCCGTAAACCGAGGTTATGGCGTCCGTCGCTCTGACGAATTGAGGCTCAATGAGCGTGGAGCTGCTTCCGTTTTTCTTAAATCCAACGATTTTAGTCGTGCTTCCGCCTATATCTATTCCAATTACGGTCTTCATATGTACCTCCGAAAAATAAAAATACCAAATATGTAAAATAATTATACCATCTTATTGCAAAAAAATCAATATTATGTTATAATATTTTATATGTACGTTTTAAATTTAACAAAAGGAGTACACAAAATGAAGTTTACAAACCCCAATACTGATATTATTAAGGATAAAAAGCTGTATATTTTTGATATGGACGGCACAATATACCTTGGCGGCAATCCTTTTGATTACGCTATTCGATATATAAAAAATTTGCGCAAGAACGGAAAAAAGGTGCTTTTCTTTACCAATAACGCATCACACACTACACCTTTTTATATGAAAAAGCTGGAGAGACTCGGATTTGAACCTCGCGAGGACGAAATAATGACCTCAGGTGACGTTACGCTTGAGTTTCTTAAGCGATTCAGAGCAGGCAAGTCCGTCTATCTCGTAGCTACCGACGAGCTCGTTGAGGAGTACAGAGAAAAGGGCATTAACCTTCTTTGCGGCAACGAGGATAAGGCTGATATAGTTATCACAAGCTTTGATACCTCGCTTACTTACGAAAAGCTTGACAACGCCTGCCGACTTATCCGTGGCGGCGCTGAATACCTTTCGACCCATCCCGATATGAACTGCCCCACGGAAACGGGCTTTATTCCCGATAGCGGAGCTATCGCGGCTTTCTGCACCGCCTCTACGGGTAAAGTTCCCACGTATTTTGGTAAGCCATATAAGGAGACCGTAGAAATGATTTCCGAGGCTACGGGATATTCCAATAAAGAAATGTGTATCTTCGGTGACAGACTTTATACCGATATAGCTCTCGGAAAGAAATTCGGCGTGACCGCAGTTTTGGTGCTTTCGGGAGAGACACAGCCCGAGGACGTTGATAACGCCGCAGACGCAGATAAGCCCGACTTCGTATTCGGCTCGCTTGACGATGTCGATAAGCTGATGTTCGGTAACTGATGATCTTCAATTTTTGTTTAGGAGTAAAAAATGGCTTTTGATGCGGGAATGCTTGCTTGCACCCTTGCTGAAATAAAAAGAATAGCTCTTGGGGCGAGGATAGAGAAGGTATACCAGCCCGAGCGCGACGAGATAATTTTGCAAATGAGGAGCTTTGAGGGCGGTCGCAGACTCTGTATCAACGCAGGCTCAAATAACCCGCGAATAGGGTTTACCTCGGCTCAAAGAGAAAATCCGCAGAATCCGCCAATGCTTTGTATGCTTTTGCGAAAGTATTTGCAGGGGGCAAAGCTTACAGAGGTCTCTCAGGCAGACTTTGACCGCGTAGCGTTCCTCGGCTTTGATACGAGAGACGAAATGGGCTTTGACTGCCGCCGCTATCTTATCGTCGAGCTGATGGGAAAATACAGCAATCTGCTGTTTACTGACGGCGATAAAAAAATAATAACCGCAATGCGCACCTCGGATCTGTCTCTTGACAGCGCTCGTCCGCTTCTTGCGGGCATGACGTATACTCTACCACCAACGCAAAATAAGCTCAATCCCTTGCATACGGACGAGGCGGAATTTGCGTCCGCCTACGACTCATTTGCCACGGACAGACCGTGCGATAAATGCATAGTCGCGGCATTTTCGGGAATTGCTCCCGTTGTGGCAAGAGAGATAGTTTACAGAGCGACGGGGCATACCGATACCCCTGTTAGATATTGCTTCCGAGACGGTATCCAAAGGGAATTTTTCAAGGTTATAGACACCATAAAAAACGAGAATTTTTCTCCTTGCGCTGTGCTTGAGGGCGAGCGCCCCGTTGAATATTCCTTCGTGGAGCTTTCGCAGTACGGTAATCTTGAGACAAAGCGCTTTGATAGCGCGGGCGAATTGCTTGACGCATATTTTCTGACGAGGGATAACCTACAGAGAGTTCATCAGCGCGCATCGGATATATTGAAGCTTTTGACCAACGCCGAGCAGAGAATAAAAAAGAAGCTTGAGCTTCAGCGCACGGAGCTTGCCGAGTGTGAAAAGGGAAGCGTTTATAAAAAATACGGCGACCTGATAACCGCTAATATATGGCGCTTGTCCAGAGGTGAGACGGTGGCTGTCTTTGAGGATTACGAAACGATGAAGGACGACGGTAGCTTTGATACGGTTACGGTTGAGCTTGATTCAAGACTGTCCCCCGCCGCAAACGCTCAGAGATACTATAAGAGATACAATAAATCCAAGAACGCCAAGGTCGAGCTTGCAAAGCAGATAGCCTTGGGTGAGGAGGAGCTTGCGTATATTTATACCGTCTTTGAGGCGCTCACGAGAGCGGAAACGCCGACAGACCTTACCGAGATACGTGACGAGCTGTATCGCTCGGGCTACGCGTCAAGAATGAAGTCGTATTCCAGCCATAAGCCGCACGCACCGACCGTTATGCAATTTACCACGCCCGACGGAATGAGAGTTCTCTGTGGGAAGAATAACGTGCAGAACGAACATATCACTCATAAGCTCGCTGAAAAATACGACTATTGGTTTCACGCCAAAAACGTCCCAGGCTCTCACGTGCTTCTTGTGACCGAGGGCAGAGAGCCGACTGACAGCGACTTTACCGTCGCTGCCGAGATAGCCGCTCTTTATTCCAAGGCGGAGGGCTCAAACGTAGCAGTTGATTATACTCTTGCGAAAAACGTAAAAAAGCCGTCAGGCGCAAAACCGGGTTTCGTTATATACCATACCAACTGGACGGCGTACGTTACACCCGACGCCGAGAAGATAGCGTCGTTGAGAAACGGAAAATAAAGGAGATATATATAATGGACAATAAAGATATTTTAGCAATGACCGAAGCGCTGGGCGCATATAAAAAAATAGGAACGGCGCTTTCTGCCGAACCTTACGGAAGCGGACATATAAACCGCACGTATCTTGTGACGACCGAGGATAAAAAGTATATTCTTCAAAAGATAAATACCTACGTTTTCAAAGACCCACAGGGAGTAATGGAGAATATCAAGGGCGTTACCGACCATATAAGAAGAAAGACGCAAGCCGCGGGTCTTGATGCTTCAAGATGCACCATGAATATTATTACCACGGACGGCGGAAAGCTTTTGTTTTGCGGTAAGGACGGAGAGTGCTGGAGAATGTACGACTATACTGCGAACACCGTAGCAATAGATGCGGTACGCGGAGTTGAAGATTTCAGAAGAAGCGCCGAAGCGTTTGGTAACTTCCAGAAGCTGCTTGCCGATTACCCCGCGCATACGCTTTGCGAGCCTATAAAGGACTTCCATAACACGCCCGTAAGATATAAGAATTTTATAAAAGCTCTTGAGGAGAATAAGTCGGGTAGGGCGGATAAAGCCGCGCCAGAGATAGCCTTTGCAAAGGAGAGGGAAGCGTTCACCGCAATTCTTGAGGAGGCTAACGCAGGCGGACGCTTGCCGCTGAGAGTTACGCATAACGATACCAAGCTCAATAATATTCTCTTTGACGCCGACAGCGGAGAGGCAGTTTGCGTTGTTGACCTTGATACCGTAAGCCCTGGGTATTCCGTGACAGACTTCGGAGACGCAATACGCTTTGGCGCGAATACTGCGGCAGAGGACGAAACGGACGTGTCCAAGGTCTCTCTTGACCTTAACTTGTTCGAGGCTTACGTCGAAGGCTTTTTGAAGGGCTGTGACGGTAGACTTGAGCCGTCGGAAGTCGCGCTTCTTCCCGAAGGCGCTATGATGATGACGCTTGAATGCGGAATGCGCTTCTTGACGGATTATCTTGACGGAGACGTGTATTTCCATACCGACTATCCCGAGCATAATTTAGTCAGATGCCGTACGCAATTCGCGCTCTTTGCCGATATGGAAAGAAAAAAACGCCAAATGGACGATATTGTCGCAAGACTTTCAATTGGTTGAGAGAGTTTAGCTTTTTGGGGGAGTTTTTTGTCAGAAACTTTCTTGAAAGAAAGTTTCCGACACCTTCAAAGAACTTGTGAAAAATAAATATTATGGTTGTTGAAATTTTGTGCTGTGCTTAATTGGGAGTACGCATTTTTCTAAGGTGGAAACCACGTCAAACGCTGCTGCACGTTTGACGGGTTTCTTTTTTTATTTAAAGACACAATGCAACATCATGGTCAAATTGTGATTTATCGAGGAATTTATCACCATGTTCGCACTCTCTCTGTGTCATTCTGAGCAGAAGAGACTTAGTGGGTGTAACTAATAAACAGTGCGAAGAATCTTTGCGACGAAGGAGCAACTAACGACATAGTTATTGGGAGATTTCTTGAAACACAAGA
>JAFTXE010000064.1 GCA_017461745.1 Clostridia bacterium
CATCAAGTCGCCCCTACAGCTTTGCGAGGTGTCCCAAACGCACCATTAAATTAAAAAAGAAACCCGTCAAACGCGCAGCGGCGTTTGACGCGGTTTCCACCTTAGAAAGTACCATACTTCAAATTAAGCACAGCACAAAATTCTATCATCCTTAACATTTATTTCTTCAAGTTCTTTGAAGGTGTCGGAAACTTTCTTTCAAGAAAGTTTCTGACGAAAAACTCTCACAAACTAACTTTTCAAAAATCACTTGCAGATTTCATAGGACATTTTGTAAAGAGAATTGATTTCCTCTCTACGCTTATTACAGATCTTTTCCATTTCCGCGATTTCCTCAGCGGAATATCTGTCAAGGTCGCCGTCCTTAAGCTTATTCTTATACATACGGTCAACGGTAAGGGCGAAGAGAATATCCATATCGGTTATAACTCCATCGTCCTCGATAACCACTCTGTTGCTCTTGCCCGCAAGCAGAAGCTCTACTGCCACAAGACCCATCTTACTTGCCGTAAGTCTGTCGCGGAGTGTGGGCGAGCCGCCTCTTACCGCGTGTGCGATACGTGCGAACTTAGTTTCGACACCCGTCTCCTTCTGAATTTTCTTACAGAGCACCTCTCCGTAAGGAATGCTATTTCCGTTCTCGTCGGTATAGACGACGCCCTCGCTGACCATGACCACGAAGCCTCTCTTGCCTGCTGCCTTGGCGCTCTTTATCTTCTCGATAGCCTCAGCCTCGTCAAACGGAACCTCGGGAATACAAACGGCTATTGCACCCGACGCAACGCCTGTCATAAGCGCTATCTGTCCACAGTCGCGTCCCATAACCTCGATAACGTTACATCTTGCGTGAGATTCGCAGGTATCACGGAGCTTATCGGCAAAATCGAGAACGGTATTCATAGCCGTATCAAAGCCGACGGTATAATCGGTTGCGGTTACGTCGTTGTCGATAGTTCCCGTAACGCCTATTGCGGGAATTCCGTGGAGGGTAAGGTCGGTAGCTCCTCTGAACGTACCGTCTCCGCCGATAGCCACTATCGCGTCGATATTGAATTTCTTACAGGTGTTGATCGCCTTCTGCATACCCTCCTCGGTCTTGAACTCAAGACATCTGTCCGAGTAGAGCATAGTACCGCCTCGGGTTATAATATTGGAAACGCTTCTTGCGGTAAGAGGAATTATATTTTCGTTTATAAGTCCGCTATAACCGCCGATTATTCCCATTACCTCAACTCCGCAGTCGAGCGCCTTTCTCGTAATTGCTCTTATAGCGGCGTTCATTCCGGGAGCGTCTCCGCCCGAGGTAAGCACGCCTATTCTTCTGAATTTTGTCATACTGTTATACATCCCCCATAAAACATTTTTTCTTACGGATATTATAGTATACCTTGGAAAAAATGTCAATAAATTTTACGATTTTATCCGAAAATTAAAGATTTGTTAATTTTTTGTCATCTTTTGTGCCGCTTTTATGGCGAGATTGAGCGCGTTTTTTGCGCTGACCAATCTAATATACTCTCTGCTGCGCATAGCCGAGAGCGACAGCTTGATATAATTTTCTCCGTTTTTCGTAGAAACGCCGATAAATACAGTTCCTACGGGAGTGTCCGTTCCGTCGCCGTCGGGGCCCGCAAGACCCGTTGCGGACACGGCGATATCCGTATCAAGCTTAAGTCTTGCTCCTCTTGCCATTTCCATGGCGACCTCTGCGGAAACTGCTCCGTGCGCGTCAAGCGTTTGGGCGCTTACGCCGAGCAGCTTACTCTTGATCTCGTTGGTATAGGTAACGCAACCGCCACGGAACACCGCCGAGCTTCCCGAAACCGAGGTAATAGCCTCAGAAATAAGTCCGCCCGTCAAGGACTCCGCCGTCGCAAGCGTTAAATTCTTTTGCTTAAGAAGCGCCACCAAGGCGTTTTCAAGAGAGCCGACGTCAACTCCGTAAACGAAATCTCCCACCTCGGTATCTTCTATGCGCGATATCATTTCGTCGCACATGCGCTCCGCTTGCCCGTGGCTGTGGCTTTTTGCCGTTACTCTGAGCCGAACCTCGCCCTCCTTGCAATAAGGCGCGACGGTGGGATTGAGAGAGTCGGTCATAATATTCTTTATCTTATCCTCAACGGCTGATTCTCCCATACCGAAGATATGGATATTCTTGCTGACGAGCACAGAGTCCGATTGACTCTGAAGATAGGGAGCGACCATCTCGTTAAAAAGAGGAATAAGCTCACCGGGAGGACCGGGAAGCATGACTACCGTCTTGTTTTTGACGTCGTCCCTTATCGCAAGCGCAGGGGCAGTGCCGTAGTTGTTATCGAAAATATGAGCGCCTACGGGCATCATTGCCTGCTTTTCGTTGTTTTTTGTCATAGCTCTGCCCGTTTTGGCAAAGTACGTTTTTATTCTTTCGAGAGAATGGCGGTCAAGCTCCATCGGGCGCTCAAAGTACGCCGCCACCGTTTCTTTGGTAAGGTCGTCGTAGGTCGGTCCGAGTCCGCCGCTGGTGATAACGAGATCGGCGGAAGATAAAGCCGCGGCAAGCGCGGCTTTAAGTCTTTCGGGATTATCTCCAACCGCCGTGTGTCTGTAAACGCTTATGCCGAGGTCGGCAAGGCGCTGTGAGAGAAACGCGGCGTTGGTATTTACTATATCACCTAAAAGCAGCTCGGTTCCGACGCAGAGTATCTCCGCCGTTGCGATCTTGCTCATAGTAAAGTCCTTACTGATTTAAAAATTATTTCGTGTGAACGTCAAGCTGGGGAAAGGGAACTTCAATGTTCTCAGCGGCAAACGCCTTATCGAGAGCCTCAAGAAGATCGCTCTTAAGAGCGCCGAAGTTTGCCTTATCGCACCAAACTCTTACGGTTATCTCGATAGAGGAATCCTTCATAGCGGTCATACGGACGAAGGGAGCGGGATCGGAAAGAGCCATGCTCTGCTCGCCGATGGTCTTGGAGATAACAGCCTTAGCCTTTTCGATATCCGTGCCGTAAGCAACGTCGAGAGCGAGGTCAAGACGGCGGATATCCTTTCTGGAGTAGTTAACGACAACGGAATCGGTCATGATAGCGTTGGGAACGCTTACGGTGAGGTTGTCACCCGTGTTGAGAACGGTGTAAAAAATGCCAACCTCCTGAACAGTACCCAGCTTTCCGCCAACCTCAACGAGCTCGCCTACGCTGATAGGCTTGAAGACGAGGAGCATTATTCCCCCAACCATGTTGGAGAACGCGCCCTTGACAGCCAAAGCAACGGCTGCGCCTGCGGAAGCGATGAGAGCGATAATGGACGCCATTTCAACGCCGAGAGTACCTACGATACAAACTGCGAGAACTGCCCAAAGAGCGAATTTGATGAAGTTGAAAAGGAAGGTCTGAACGGTGGGGTCAAGATCCTTGCACTTCTTGCCATTCTTAAGCTTCTTAAGAATGAATTTGATGATAATGCGTCCTACGATAAGTATAAGCAGAGCCGCAATAAGACGCCAAGCAATGCTTATGCACGCATTAACGATTGTGTTGAGAATTGCATTCCAATCCATAATTGAAAAATCCTTTCTGTCTATTATAAAATATATACAACTATATTATACCAAAAAAATTGAAATATTTTTTTATTCAATATAAATATTTTGTAAATATTGTTGCTCTATACAAAAAATGCAATAGGACGCAGGGGACGCGAGGGGACGCAGGAGACGCGGGGGACGCGATTTCCGCTTTTTTGAAAAAAAGCTTGGCAAAAAACTTCCTTGCAGGGTGGTAGCCCTTAAAGCTATTCTTGGATTTATAATTGTTATAGAGGGCTACAACCCTGCAAGAAAGCTTTTGCGGAGCTTTTCTCGAAAAGCGACAACGCGTCCCCCGCGTCCCCTCGCGTCCCCGCGTACTCTGTGTCTTCTGCAAATTATTGAACGAAGTGGCAGTAGGTGTCAGTAAGTGTCATGGTATGGCAGAGTGGGGTATGGTATAATTTAGATGCAAAAGGTATAAAAGGGAGGAAGTTATGCAAAAGACGGCTAAGAACAGCTTTGTGCTGTACCACAATTTTTTCAATCAGATAGTGCTGCTTGATATGCAAGCGAGGGGAGAGCTGATAACGGCTATTTACCAATACGAGACCTGCGGAGAGCTTACGATGGAGCTGTCGCCTATGGTTATGATGGCGTTTTCATTTATCAAGGATTCGCTTGACAGAGACCGCAAGGCGTACGAGGCGAGAGTTGAGTCAAGCAGAGAAAACGGAAAAAAGGGCGGCAGGCCGAAAAACTCTCAAAGCGAAATAACCCATTCGGTTTATGCAAAACCCAGAAAAGCCGATAATGATAATGATAATGGTAATGGAAATGATAATGAAAATGAAATTGATACTGTTACTGTTAAGGAAAGGGACGTAAGGAAAAAGGAAAAGGAGAAAAGGAAAAAGGAAAGCGAAGGCTTTTCCGACGACTCCGTCGTTACCGACGCTCCGCTTTCTGACGCTCCGCGTCTTAACGAGCAGGATAAAAAATATTTAATAGGCAGGGGGATAAGTCGGCAGTACATAGAGAGCAGGGAGGAAAGAGCGGCGCGTTTTGCCAAGAGCCAGAATAAGCATATAACGACTGTATTTCTCGAATGGTGGCAAAGCGACGGCGGAAAGCTCGGCGTAGTTGACTTGGGTACTCAACTGCCGAATAAGCCACTCGGCGAGCTTGACGACGAGGAGTTTATGGCGTATAGAATCCTTCAGCAAATGGAAGGATATTTGACGCAATAGCTTTGCTTTTAGGTATTTCAAATTGTGATTTGTCGGGCTGTTTGATATGTACGCACTCTCTTCGTGTCATCCTGAGCGTAAGCACTTTATTGGGAGAACCTAAAGTACAATTCGAAGGATCTTTGCCGCTTGCGGCAACAACCGACTTGGACGGACAATCTCTTATGCTTAAAGAACTCTCCCAATAACTATGTTGTTAGTTGCTCCTTCGTCGCAAAGATTCTTCGCACTATTTGTTAGGTTCACCCACTAAGTCTCTTCTGCTCAGAATGACACGGAATGAGTGCGAACATATATATCCACCTCCTCGATAAATCATAATTTAATTACAAAGCACTTGAATGTTTTTGCAGATTGTGATATAATTTATATAATAGTGTTTTAGGAGGTTGATTATGTACTGTAAGAATTGCGGAGCGCAGTTAAAAGAGGGGCAGGCGTTTTGTACCGCTTGCGGTTGTTCGATAAACGCGCCGACGCCTACGTTAAAGGCTCAGGATAACAAAAACGGGGAAAGCACGCTTTGGCTTGCCGTAAGCATTTGCAATCTGGCGCTTGCGGGTATTACGTTTCTCATCGGCTTGATATCTGTTATAGTTATGTCGGTTGACGGTTTTTCTATCGGCACGGTATACTTGACTAACAGAAGCGAGCTGTCTCACGGACTGCTTACCGCCGTTATTATCAGCGTGGGAGCAACGTTATTCTCAGGGACGGTAGCCGCTCTTTGCATAAGACAGGGGGGCAAAAAAATCATAAATCTCGTGACGTTGGCGCTTGCGGCTCTGTTTTTCTTCGTCACCTTGCTCACGGCGTTTATAGTTGCGTTAGCTCAATAAATTTATCGGTTATCAAAAGGATTTAATCATGGCAGAACTTTTATCTCCTGCGGGAAATTTTGAAAAGCTTAAGGCGGCGCTGCTTTACGGAGCGGACGCCGTGTATCTTGCGGGTCAGCGCTTCGGTATGCGCTCGGCGGCGGATAATTTTACGGTCGAGGAGCTGTACGAGGCGGCAAAATACATCCACGCGCGTGGAAAAAAGCTTTATCTGACACTCAACACAATGCCTCACGTTGACGAATACGCCGCACTTGAGGACTTTCTCGTGGCAATAAAGGACGCGGGAATTGACGCGTTTATAGTTGCGGACCTCGGCGTTATAGCTCTTATCAAGCGCGTGCTTGGCGACGTTGAGCTTCATATATCCACTCAATCGGGAATAGTCAGTCCGCAAAGCGCGCTTGCTTACGCGGCTTTGGGTGCAAAGAGACTTGTGCTTGCAAGGGAGCTGACGCTCACGGAGATATCGGCGATACGCGCGGCGCTCCCGAGGGGTATTGAGCTTGAATGCTTCGTTCACGGCTCAATGTGCGTGTCCTACAGCGGCAGATGTATGCTGTCGCATCATCTCACGGGCAGGGACGCAAACCGCGGAGCTTGCACACAGCCGTGCCGTTGGAATTACAAGATAGTTGAGGAAAAGCGCCCCGACGTACCGCTTCCCATTGAGGAGACGGAGCTTGGCACGTTTATCATGTCCTCAAAGGATATGTGCACCGTTGAGATAATTCCCAAGCTCATAGAGGCGGGCATAGATTCCTTCAAGATAGAGGGACGAATGAAGAGCGCATATTATACGGCGGTGGTTACCAACGCATACAGAATGGCGATGGACGCATATGATAGAGACGGTGAGGCTTACCGCTTTGACGAGAGGCTCTTACGCGAGCTTGAAAGCGTTTCTCACAGAGATTACTGCACGGGCTATTATCTTGACGAGCCCGCGGATGCGCCCCAGCTTGCGAGCACTACGGGGTACATCAGAGAAAAGGCGTATTTTGCCACGGCTATATCCGACCTGCTCTTGCCCGACGGAGTTGAGGAGACGACGGAGCAGGGAAGGCTTTACGGATTTATACAGAGAAACAAGGTCAGCGTCGGAGACGCGGCGGAGATAATTTCTCCCAACCGAATAGGCAGGGGCTTTACCGTAACCGAGCTTTATTCCGAGGACGGCGAGCCTATTGAAAGCGCTCCGCACCCCGCGCAGAAATTTTTCGTCAGAGTTCCGTTTGAGGTCTCCGAGGGAGATATCATGCGCTCGGGAGATAACTGACGGAAGTATTGAGAGGTAAAAATGATTATTGAAATTATAAAAGCCGTTATATACGGAATACTTGAGGGCATCACCGAGTGGTTGCCCGTAAGCTCCACGGGACATCTGATACTTCTTGAGGAGCTTTTACCGCTCAGCGTGGCGTCCGACCTCGGAGCGACGTTTGCCGAGGAGTATTTCAGTATGTTTGAGGTCGTTATACAGCTTGGAGCAATTCTTGCCGTAGTGGTCATGTTTTTCTCTAAGCTCAATCCCTTTGCTCCGTCAAAATCGTCGGCGGTGAAAAAAGGCACTTGGGTGCTTTGGGCGAAGGTGCTCGTTGCGAGCGTTCCCGCGGCGTTCGTGGGTATCGTGCTTGACAAGGTCATAGAAAAGCTCAGCGGCAGGGATATAGACGGCTGGATATATAATTGGCAGGTCGTCGCGGCGGCGCTGATTATTTACGGCGTTCTGTTTATAGTTATAGAAAGACTACATAAGGGCAAGGAATGTCGCGTCAATTCCGTTGAGGATATTTCCTTTTCTCAGGCGGCGGCGGTCGGCTGCTTCCAGATGCTTGCGATAATTCCGGGTACGTCCCGTTCGGGCTCGACCATTCTCGGCTCAAGATGCATAGGAATTTCAAGAAGCGCGGCGGCTGAGTTCTCCTTCTTCATGGGAATACCCGCAATGGCGGGAGCGAGTCTTATCAAGGGCTACGGCTTTATTGATTACGTTATGGAGACGGGCGTTTCCGTTCCCGCGCTTGCGTGGATAACGCTTGCCGTTGCCTGCGTCGTGGCGTTTGCGGTGTCCATGGTGGCTATCAAATTCCTTATGGACTTCGTAAAGAAGCACAGCTTCTCACCCTTCGGCGTTTACAGAATTATTCTCGGCGCGCTCGTTATAATCTACTTCCTTGCGAGATAACGCTATGGAAAAGCTTAAGATACCGTATCCCATAATCGTTGAGGGAAAATACGACCGCTTGCGCGTGCTCAGCGTGTGCGACGCAAACGTCCTCACGACCGACGGCTTTGGGATATTCAAAAAGCAGGAAAAGCTGTCGCTGTTCAGAAGGCTTGGGGAGACGGCGCCCGTTATAATACTTACCGACAGCGACGGAGCGGGCAAGCTTATCCGCTCGCATCTGACCTCGGCGATACCCAAGGATAGATTGATACAGCTGTATATTCCTCAGATAAAGGGCAAGGAAAAAAGAAAAAGCGCCCCGTCGGCAGAGGGCACGCTTGGAGTTGAGGGAATGGAGAGGGAGCTTATATACGACCTGTTAAAGCCCTTTGAAAATTCGGAAATGCAAGAGCGTTTGCAAGAAAATCCGCTGTCAAAGACCGATTTTTATATAGACGGCTTGTCGGGGGGAGAGGGAAGCGCGGAGAAGCGCGACGCCCTTGCCGTATCGCTCGGACTTCCGAGGGCAATGACGGCGAACGCACTCCTCGCGGCCCTGCGGATATTGCTCACCTACGACGAGTACCTTGAAAAAGTTGGGAGGAAGTGAGACTTGTGTCAGCGTGCTCTTTGCGAAAGTCTTACTTTTTTGTTTTTTATGACTTCGCACTATCTTCACCTCAGCGTGTCATCCTGAGCGGAGTCACAACGCACGGATTTTATTGAAGCGAATTAACGATATCTTGTGACGCAGTCGAACTTTCCGTGAGGAGAGGAACGAACCGAGCGGAAAGCAACGAGCAACGCGAGGCAGGGATCTACTAACGGCTTTCGATAACCTTCCTTGCGCAAGTGTTACTTTTATATTGCTGAGGTAATGTAAGTTTTAAGCACAAAAGGGATAGCAATAAATCGAAGTAGATCCCTTCCTCACTGCGCTTGCGCTCCGTTCGTCGCTTTTTGCTCGACTCGTACCTCGTCTCCCAAAAAGTTCGACTACGTCACAAGGGAATATAGGACGACAGCAATTTTATTCCTTCTTTGTGACTTCGCTCAGGATGACACGTTGAGATGAAGCTATTGCTAAGTCATAATAAATTATCCCCTTGATAACCATAATTTACTGAATTTTCGTACTAAAAATTAAGCGCTGTACAGAATTCCACAAAAAACAACAGCAGAAAATTAACAAAATAAGCTTGAAAGTTACACGTATATTTGCTACAATATAGTTTAAGCTTAAAAGAGAATTGAAAGGAAATGAAAATGGCAAAGAAGATAGTGGCAATATTTTTGGCGGCGCTCACGTGCTTTGCGTTCGTTGGCTGCTCGAATGACGGAGCGCCCGACGGTATGCATTTGGTGTCCCTTGAGGGAGAGCCGTTTAAGTTATACGTTCCTAAGTCTTGGGGAAACAACGTATCAAGCGGAATATCAAGCGCGTATTTTTCGGGTCTTGACAACGTAACCGTCAGCGCAAGATATTACACCCCCGAGGACGAGGATACCTCGCTTGACGAATACGTCGATGCGTGCGTGCTGTCTTATTCAAAGACTCTTGAGCTTTTCAACCTTGAAGAAAACAATGCGGCCGTGCTCTCGGGCGTTGACGCCAAGGAGCTTATTTATACCGCAAAGCAGGACGGAACTGAGTACACCTTCCGCCAGCTTATAGTCAAATATCAGGGCGATTTCGTTCTGCTTACCTTCCATGCGCCCTCTGAGACCTACGAGAATTACACCGACCAATTCGACGCGATAGCAGAGGTATTTACTCTCTGCGAGAAGGGCGAGACGGTAAACGATTGCGTTACCGACAAAAAGACTCCCGACGGCATGAAGATAGCGTCCACGGAGAACGTTGAATACCGCTTGTACGTTCCGCAGTCGTGGATATGCAATACGGCGGGCGGCGCAAGCGAGGCTTACGTCTCTGAGAGCGGAAAGCCCAACGTCACCGTTACCGCTTACTATCCCGAGGAGTCGATGTCCATTGACGAGTATTTTGAGATGTGTGAGGACGAGTACGAGGACGCGCTTGAGGGCTATGAGCTTATATCCGCTGAGGACAGAACCGTTGCGGAACGCGACTCGCGCTCCTTTACCTACAAGGCAAGCCACGGCGGCGCGGATATCCGCATCATGCAGACGGTTATTGCCTACAACGAAAGATTTTATTCTATCACCTACACCGCCCTTGACGACAGCTTCGACGCGCATATGGACGACGTTGACGCCATTCTTGACGCCTTCAGATTCAGATAATTAAAGACGGTAACGGATATGGAAAAAAGGACGGTATATCTCGATAACAGCGCGACTACCCCGCTTTCCGCGGCGGCTCGGACGGCGCTGACGGACGCCATGGAGCATTTCGGTAACCCTTCGTCGCTGCACACCCTGGGGCAGAGCGCCGAGAAGCTCGTCAGAGAAGCGAGGGACTCGATAGCGGAGGCTCTCGGTGTCAGACGCGGACAGGGAACGGTGATATTCACCTCGTGCGGAACTGAGGCGACCTCGCTGGCGCTTTTCGGCACGGCTTATGCAAAGCAGAGACGGGAGGCGACGAGGATACTCACCACCGATTCCGAGCACCCCGCGACCCATAAGGCGCTTGAGGAGCTGGAGCGGGACGGCTTTGAGGTCGTAAAAATATCCACGAGGGGCGGAGTTCTCAACAGAGACGAGCTTGAAGCGGCTCTGGATAAAAGAATTTTTATGGCGAGCTTTATGCTCGTCAATAACGAGACGGGCGCACTTTATTCCGTCGGCGAGGCGTTCTCCGCGATAAAGCGCAGATACCCCGACGCGATAACGCACTGCGACGCTATACAGGGCTTTATGCGAGTCAGATTTACGCCGCAGACGCTAAAGGCAGACCTCATTTCCGTCAGCGGACATAAAATACACGCCCCAAAGGGAGTTGGCGCGCTTTACGTGTCAAACGAGCTTATTAAGGCGAAAAAAATAGTACCCTTTCTCCGCGGCGGCGGACAGGAGGGCGGAATGCGTTCGGGAACGGAAAACGTTATGGGAATTTCCGCTTTCGGCGCTTCGGCAAGGGATATGGCGGCAAGACGGGCGCAGATAGAAGCGCACCTCAAGGAGCTTTACGGATACGTTTGCGAGTCGCTTGAAAATACCGATATCCGCATAAACGTGCCCGAGGGAGCAAGGGTCGATCATATTATAAATATTACGCTGCCAAGCATAAAGAGCGAGACCATGCTTCACCATCTGTCAGCGGACGGCGTGTACGTGTCGAGCGGCTCTGCCTGCTCGTCCCACTCCAATACGCCGAGCGGCTCGCTGATAGCCTTCGGACTTACGCCAAAGCAAGCCGATTGCTCGCTCAGAATAAGCCTTTCGGAGTACAACACAAGGGAAGATATTGACGCTCTGCGCGCGTCTTTGCGCGCGGGACTTGATCGCCTTGTGAGGATAAAGTAAATATGAAAAATCGCCTCTGAGCTTTATTCAAAGGCGATTTTTTTATTGCGTTTTTCAATGGAGCTTTTTGGGAGTGTCTATCAGCCCGATGAGATAGTCTGCGGAAACGTTATAATATTTTGCGAGAGTGATAAGATGATGTATAGGAAGCTCACGCAGACCCGCTTCATATTTGTAGTATTGCTGTTGTGTCGTGCATAAAAGCGCCGCTATTTCCGCTTGGGTTTTGTCGTTGTCTTCTCTTATATCTTTAAGTCTTGGATAAATATGCATAGTAACGTCTCCATTTTAAACCGTGAGAACGGTATTTTTTGTAATACTAAAATTATAACATAAATCCAAATAGATGTATTAACTTAAATCCAAATGGGTGTATAATATTTATGCACGAACGTGTAATTGCCTCTTTTGCATTAACCGCTAACTATGCTTTATTTTGCGAACATAGTGCTAAAAATGTACTTACGTGCGTTTTAAAGTGACACTATCACAGAGAGCACGCCGACTTCGTCGGCTACCCTCAATCAGTATGTTTCGCTACGCTCAACGCCAGCTTCCCCCAAGGGAAGCCTTGGTTGTAATCGTTTCTTTATCTACACCAATTTTATTTGTTCTTAACTTACTGCTTAGCAAAATAACATTTAGAATAGCAAAGGCTCGGCTTATATAAAGGCTTCCCTTGGGGGAAGCTGGCAAATGGGGAGCTGCCCGTGCGACCCATTTGACTGATGAGGGTAGCCGCCATAGGCGGCGTGCGTCCATGACACAAGTCTTACTTTCTCCCCGACAAATCGTAATTCAACGCACCATGTTCGCTCTTACCCTGTCATTGCGAGCAAACATAGCGCTAAAAATGTTACGCCTCGGCAAAGACACAAAAAAGGCTGTTGCTCGCGGCAACAGCCTTTTTGTTTTACGCCTCTACAGCGTCGTCTGCAACTTCCTCAGCGTCCTCGACGCAATCGCAATCGCAGTCGCACTCGCAATCGCAATCCTCAAGAAGATCGTCGTAGATAGCCTCTTCCTTATACTTCTTAACCAGCTTGTAAACTACGAAAGCAACAGCAGAAGCAACTGCAAGAGCAGCTACGGAGATGGCAATGATCTTGCCATAGTTTGTAGATTTTTTCTTAAACAAATTCATTTTAAGTCCTCCTTTATGAATTTAATAAATTTCTCTGTTTATAGTATACCATATTTTCAAAAAAATGCAATAGAATTTTTCAAAATTTTTTGGAAATATATCATTTTTCATAAAACCGTCACAACTTGAGTTGTCAACAAAATTCAACCGAGTACGACGTCAAGCGACATCATAAGCGTAAATCCGCACGCAAATGCCATCACCCAAATCCCTCCGCCGCTCTCCGAGTCCCCATCGGTAAACTCCTCAAGCACGGCGTACATCATTGCTCCCGCAGCAAAGCCAAGCAAATACGGCAGCAACGGAACGGCGATACCCGCCGCCAAAATCGTCGCAACGGCGCCGATAGGCTCTACAACGCCCGAAAGCGCGCCTATGAGAAACGCACGCGGCTTACTTGAGCCGTATGTATGAAGCGGCATTGAGACTATCGCTCCCTCTGGAAAATTCTGAACGGCAATGCCTATAGAAAGCGCAAGCGCCGCCGACAGCCCCACAAGCGAGCCTCCGCATAACACCTCGGCGTATATCGCGCCGACAGCCATTCCCTCAGGCAGATTATGCACCGCTACGGCAACTATCGGGAGCGTACCCTGCTTCACCTTCACTCTTTTCATAATAAATCTGTCGCATAGCAAAAAAAATACTATCCCCAAAAGAAATCCGCTTGCCGCGGGGACAGCCTCGGGTACTCCCCTCCCTTTCGCCATTTCCATCGAGGGAATCAGCAAGCTCCATATCGAAGCCGCCACCATGACCCCCGCCGAAAAACCTCTTATTGCTCTGTTGAGTCCTCCGTTCATCTGCCTTCCTACGAAAAAAACGCACGCCGCTCCAAGCGCCGTTCCAAGAAACGGAAGGCTTATTCCCTTGAAGATCTCTAAGTATATATTTATTTCTCTCACCTCACATTTTGTTTGCTGTTATTCATTCTATGCGTAAATCCTTGCCTACGTTAAAGCGTATTTGGAACTTTAAAATAAAAAATAAGCGGATTTTGTAAACAGATTTTTTTAATTGTATTGACTTTGAGGCGAGAAAGTGATATAATTATTTCATTAATACATATTCATGGAGGTAAAATCATGAAGCATATCGAAACTATCGAAACTCGCAATCTCTGCGAAAGCGCAAAGAACGGCGGTTGCGGCGAATGCCAGACGTCCTGTCAGTCCGCTTGCAAGACCAGCTGCGGAATCGCTAACCAGCAGTGCGAAAACGAAACGGAGAACAACTGAGTCTCTGCGGGGTGTTGCAGCGTGCAGCACCCTTTTTCATTGAGAATTCATTCTTCAAATTATGATTTGCAGGGAGTAGTTAGCCCATGTTCGCACTTTCTCTGTGTCATCCTGAGCGTATGCATAAAATTGGGAGCACTAAAGCTAAATTCGAAGGATCTTTGCCGCTTGCGGCAACTGCTTTGTTCGATGGGAATTGCTTTGGTATTATAAAAACTCTCCCAATAACTATGTCGTTAGTTGCTCCTTACGTCGCAAAGATTCTTCGCACTGTTTTCTTAGTTCACCCCCTAAAGTCTCATCTGCTCAGAATGACACGGAGAAAGTGCGAACATAGACATACACCTCCAAACAAATCATAATTCAAAAATATAATCCGGAATATTTTTGTTGTAAATATTTATAAATACTTTAAGAGAGGTTTTTATGATACATCAATACAAGCTTGGCGGGTACAATATAGTTCTTGACGTTTGTTCGGGTGCGCTTCACGTTGTTGACGAGGTGGCTTACGACGTAATATCCATGTTTGAGGACAGCACCGAGCCGCAAATCATTGAAAAAATAAAGCAGCTGCACGGCGACGCCGTAACTGACGCCGAAATTGAGGAGTGTATAGAGCAGGTCAAGTCCTTAAAGGAGAGCGGCAAGCTTTTTGCGCCCGACACCTTTGAGGGCATGGCGGGTCATCTTAAGGAAAAGACCTCGGGAGTGGTCAAGGCGCTATGCTTGCACATTGCCCACACCTGCAACCTCAACTGCTCCTATTGCTTTGCAAGTCAGGGAAAATACCACGGCGACAGAGCGGTCATGAGCTTTGAGGTCGGAAAGAGAGCGCTTGATTTCCTTATTGAAAACTCGGGCACTCGCCGCAACCTTGAGGTAGACTTCTTTGGCGGCGAGCCGCTTATGAACTTTGAGGTGGTAAAGCAGCTCGTTGAATACGCGAGAAGCGTTGAAAAAGAGAAGGGCAAGAACTTCCGCTTTACTCTTACCACAAACGGACTTCTTATCGACGACGACGTTATCGACTTTGCCAACCGTGAGATGAGCAACGTCGTGCTCAGCCTTGACGGAAGAAAGGACGTTCACGACCGCTACCGCGTTGACTATGCGGGCAACGGAAGCTGGGAGCGAATAGTTCCCAAGTTCCAGAAGCTCGTTGAGGCGAGGGGCGGCAAGAATTATTACATGAGAGGCACGTTCACGCACGCCAATCCCGATTTCCTTGAGGACATAAAGCAGATGCTTGACCTCGGCTTTACCGAGCTCAGCATGGAGCCCGTCGTAAGCGCCCCCGGGGACGAAGGGGAGCTTACCGAGGAGGATATGCCCGTTATTTTCGAGCAGTATGAAAAGCTTGCGGAGCTTATGCTCGAGCGCGACCGCGAGGGCAGACCCTTCACCTTCTACCACTACATGATAGACCTCACGGGCGGTCCTTGCATATACAAGCGTATTTCGGGCTGTGGCTCGGGTACGGAATACATGGCGGTTACCCCTTGGGGCGACCTCTACCCCTGCCATCAATTCGTCGGCGAGGAAAAATTCCTGCTCGGCAACGTCTGGGACGGAGTTACCAACACCGAGGCGCAATGCGATTTCGCATCGTGCAACGTGTACGCGAGAGAGGAATGTCGCAGCTGCTGGGCAAGACTTTACTGCTCGGGCGGCTGCGCCGCAAACGCTTATCACTCGACGGGCAGCGTCAGAGGCGTTTACAAATACGGCTGTGAGCTTTTCAAGAAGCGTATGGAATGCGCCATTATGGTAGCCGTTGCAAGACGGCTTTCGGGAAAACAGTCATGACGACGCCCATCTGCGACTTCGTTCGCAAATATGCGGAAAGCGGCTCTGTGAGACTTCATATGCCCGGTCACAAGGGCGTGTCCGCGCTCGGTATGGAAAGCCTGGATATAACCGAGATACAAGGCGCTGACTGCCTTTACACCGCCGACGGAATAATTGCCGAGAGTGAGAGAAACGCGGGTGAGCTTTTCGGAGCGCATACCTTCTATTCCGCCGAGGGCTCGTCGCTCTGTATCCGCGCAATGCTTCTGCTGACGGTAAGATACGCGAGAGAACAAGGCAGAAGGCCGCTTATTTTAGCGGCGAGGAATATCCACCGCGCCTTCATGAGCGCGGTAGCCCTGCTTGACCTTGAGGTCGAATGGCTTTGGGCGGACGGCGAGGACGGCTATCTTTGCTGTCTACCCGACCCCGACCGTCTTGACCGCGCTCTTTCGGAGGCGGCGCAAAAGCCCGTGGCGCTTTATATCACGAGCCCCGATTACCTTGGCAACGTTGCGGACGTTGAGGGAATATCAAAGGTGTGCCACAAGCACGGGGTGCTTCTTTTAGTAGATAACGCTCACGGAGCGTATCTGAAATTTCTGACGCCCTCTCTCCACCCCATTGACCTCGGCGCTGACGCTTGCTGTGACTCTGCTCACAAAACGCTCTGCGCTCTGACGGGAGCGGCTTATCTGCACGTATCAAAAAGCGCGCCCGCCGTCTTTTCCGAGGGCGCTAAAAACGCATTGCTGACCTTCGGCTCTACGAGTCCTTCATATCTTATACTCCAATCGCTCGACGCGCTGAACGCGCGCCTGTCATGCGGATATACGGAGGACCTTGCCGCAACCGTCAGGACGCTTGACGTCTGCCGCCAAAGGCTTTCGGAGGCGGGATACACTCTCGTCGGCAACGAGCCGCTGAAGCTCACGCTAAGCCCCAAGGAATACGGCTACGAGGGCACGGAGCTTGCCGAGATTTTATTAAACGTCGGTATGGTCTGCGAGTTTGCCGACAGGGACTACGTCGTTATGATGATAACTCCCGAGATAAGCACCGAGCAGGCAGAGCGCTTGACGGACGCGCTTTGCGCAATTCCAAAGAGACCGCCCATATCCGAGCCCGCGCCGCCAATACCGAAATGCGAGGCGGTAACCTCGGTAAGAGACGCGTATCTTTCTCCGTCCTGCCGCTTGCCCGTGAACGAATGCGTGGGCAGAGTATTGTCAGAGCCGTCCGTCAGCTGTCCGCCCGCCGTTCCAATAGTTATATGCGGCGAAAAAATAACCCCCGACGCCGTCCGTTGCTTTGAGTATTACGGCGTTAAAGAATGCTTCGTAATAAAGCGGAGGTAAACGCTATGAAAAAAAGACGCATAATCATTCCCGTGGCGTGCATAGTTATTCTGATAGCTATAATAATAGCCGTCGCTATAGCGCTTGACACCAAGTTTATAAAAAAGCTACCCTACGACCATTTCGATTCCAACGTTTACAACGGCGTTGAGATAGTCGGAGACGAAGGTCTGTTTTATCTCTGCAAGGACGGAAAAAGAATAAGCGACGGCTTTGCGTCCTTACAGAGCGTCAACGACTATTACACCGACGACCTAAAGGAGCTTACGGAGAACGGCATTTCCGCGAAGCTGTTTGATTACTATATCGCCAAGGACGGCGACAGCGCTTGCTATTACCTTATAAATTCCGAGGGCGAGAGATTTACCGTTCTCGGAGAGAGCTATTCTCTCGACGTTGAAAGCACGCGACTGCCTTACCTTATTTTCACAAACAACGCAAACGGGCTCAAGGCGGCGATATCTCTCCATAGGCTCGACTCGGATATTTCCTATAAATCGGGCAACGAGCTGACGCTGCGCCCCTTCAAAAGCATAACTCCGTACAAGACCTCGTCGGAGTCGGCGCTCTATAACTACCTTATCGCCGAGAGCGCGACCGAGGAAAACGGAAACGGCTATTTCGGCTTCGACGGAATAAAGATATGCGCGGGAACGGACGTGCGCATAATGGAGCTTTACGACGAAAAGGACGAGGGCTCGGTCTATCCCTTCTTTTTCGATGCCGACGCGGGCAAGCTGTTCTCGCTGACAGGCTCACTTATAGCCTCGGACGTTCGTGAGATACTCAGGGACGGCTATACCGATTGGAGATACGCGCTCTGCTACCACGAGCAGACAGAGACCGAATACGCCACCGTATTTACCCCCAAGGGCAGCTTTTCGCTCTCCTCGGAAAATTATCTCGTAGACACGCTTTGGGATTTCGGGAATTGCGTGGTAATACAAAGAAGCGACAATAGCGACTTCGACGTCGTGAACGTTTCGGGCACGATAACGGGGACCTTCCTCTCCGTAGAGACAAACGGAGTTGCGCTTACCGCAAAGACCGCTGACGGAAGGTATTTTTACCTCGATGAAAACGGCTTTGAGCTGATGAAGGGCGAATACGGAGACATGATACCCGTTACAGCGCTTTCAAATGATAAATGCACCGTATTTTCAAGCCCCTCGTACGACGCTAAGGAAGGCGTGACCGCGCTTCACTTTGCGGCGGCGGGAGCTGACCTTTATTCCCTTGACGTCACGGGTATTTCCGTCACACGCGCATTTACGGACGACGCAACCGCGTCCTTTATACTTACGAAGGAGACGGACGGAAAAATACGGCACGCCGCTCTCTCTCCCTTCTCTACCGTTAAGCTCAGCGCGTATTACGACGCGCTCACGCCCTACTGCCACAACGGAATATCGTGGCTGCTCGGCGTCAATTATTCAAAAGGAATATACGACGTCGTAGACCCGTTTTCGTCAAAAGTTATAAGCAGCTTCAGCTGCTCGGGAGAAGACCTCGCAAAATACGAGTTCGTGCACGAGGACAACGTAGCGCTCGCCACGGACCACCTTGACAGAGAGTCGGTAACCCATATTGTAATAATCGCTCTGTCAAAGTACGAGAGCGACGGAGTAAAGGGCAGCACCAAGCGCTTTGCTCTCTACCGCACCGCTCCGTTTGAAAGCGACGCCTTTGTCACGGCTCCGCTCAAAGCCTTTGAGCTGGGAGCAGAGCTGAGAATAGACTCGCCTTATACGGTATTCTGCTCTGAAAACTATCTCGTCACTCACACCTCGTCAGGCTCGTGCGTCTTTTCTCTTGACGACGACGGAGAGCTGTTTTCCGTAGCAACTCTGCCGTATACCGTAACCAATATTCTGACCGACCGCGCCGACGGGAATAAAAAATACTTCGTCGTAGAGACCGACAGCGGTATGAAGGGCGTTTACAATACCGAGTCCGAAGCCGTCCTCGCTCCGTATTATACCGCAATAACCTACGCCGAGAACGCGAACTTCATCGTTGCTATGCGTGGCGCTTACGGCGTCGTACACGCAAGAGCCGAGGACGTAAAGACGGTAATAGATTTTGAATACTCTCTCCTTACTCCCCTCGGTGACAACGGCTATTACGCGGTCACGGGAGAGGGCGAGACACGCATATTTGCGGGCAATAAAGAGGTGCTCTCCGAGTCTATCCAAAGCATAAAAAGAGTATATTCGTATTCCACAAACGACGACGGCTCACTCTCCGTCTGCCAATGGACGCTTCTGAGCGCTGACGGTAGCCTGTATATTCACCGCTCCGAGCAAGCGCTCCGCTTGACCTTCGGTAATTACGAATGTGAGCGCCCGACGGGCGCGGCTCTCAACGAAAGAGCGGTGGCTATCTATTATTATAAAGGCGCTGAGCTCGTACATACCGACGTCTTTTACCCCAATCAAGCTATCGAGCTTTATACGGATACCGCCGTGTCCGAATGGTACGTCTCAAGAAAATCGGGCGACCAGCTGTCCCCCGTTACCCCCGACGAGCTCCTCGGACGCCACGTCGTCAGACTTTACGCGAAAAATAATTAAAGTTAGTTTTTGATTGGAGTTTTTGATTGGAGTTTTCGTCAGAAACTTTCTTAAAAGAAAGTTTCCGACACCTTCAAAGAACTTGTGAAAAAATAGATATTAGGATTGTTGGAATATTGTGCTGTGCGTAATTTGGAGCACGGTATTTTCTAAGGTGGAAACCGCGTCAAACGCTGCTGCGCGTTTGACGGGTTTCTTTTTTATTTAAAGGTGCGGAGCGGATACCTCTCAAAGCGGTAGGGGCAACTGCGGCAATCTCTGCGATAGTGTCACTTTAAAACGCACGTAAGCACATTTTTAGCACTATATTCGCACTCTCTCCGTGTCATTCTGAGCAGATGAGACTTAGAGGGTGTATCTAATAAACAGTGCGAAGAATCTTTGCGACGTAAGGAGCAACTAACGACATAGTTATTGGGAGATTTCTTGAAGCACAAGAGATTACCCATCTAAGTTGGTTGTTGCCGCA